>JBNKLA010000001.1:0-50207 GCA_050292115.1 Sulfurimonadaceae bacterium
ATTATGGCAATACTATTGAAAGTTGAGAAGCAGGAGCGTAAAAAACATGCTCCATTATTGCTGTCAATTTTGGAATTACGCTAATATTGTGAATGTAAAAATGGTCGGTCTGGATGGATACAGGTTTTTCAGGGCTGACTACGTAAACGGTCTTTTTACGGCCTCCATTGAAGGCCGCGTCGGTTTCGGCATCATCCGCCACCGACTGTTTAAGCCACGGCGGCGGCCACTGATCTTCTTGGAAGTCGGAAGCCACGATTATTCTTCAACCACATGCGGTAAAAATAACTTTTCGAGATACCCCATGTTGTAATTGCGTTTGACGGTCGAAAGCACATGCGCCGCTTCTCGTGTAAATCCGTCGTATCGTTGCCCCTCGGTAAGAATCCTGTCGTATTCCTGTGTGACTTCGGCAAGTAGTTCGGGCAATTTTGATTTTTTTGCTGCTGCTCTGAACGCTTCAAGCTTTTGTTGCACCGCATCTTTTTTAGCCCGTTCAACATTTGCAAGGCGCTGATTTTCCGCCTCAACGCGCGAAATAACATCCTCCAATTTTTGAAGTGCAAGCCGATAGCCCCGCTCAATGTTGAGCTTTTCAAAATCGTTTGCCGCCTCGTACGCGATAATAATATTGTTGCACTCTTCAAAAAGCTGTTTCACGGCGATAACCTCGCTGCTGTTAGCACCCATTGCGAAATGCACGTTGTGTTGCTCGCAAAAACTTTCAAATTGCGTCATTCGGATTTGCGATTTAACGCTACTTTGTCGATTAGATTTCATTGTTTTTTTCCTCATTTTTTTTGTATTTTTGTTTTTAAAATTCTCATACGCTCAATGGCATAATATAAGGCTGTTTTTACCTCGTTTAAAGCCCTAAAATAGGCACTTTCTCATACGCTCGTTGCATAGGGGGTAAGTGTGAGGCTTAGCCCTCACTCATACCTCTGGCTAAAGAGAGATTCCTGTAAGCGGTTGGCTGAGAAATACCAAGAATCTCAACCGCATCTTTTATTGACTGACCGTCATCAATAATGGCTTTTGCAATGTAGCCATTGATGGTCGCCAATCCTCTTTTATTCCCGTTGGTCTTTGCAGCGCCTTTTCGTCTTGAGTCATCACGAGACGCTTTTAACTCATCCGCTGATAACTTCACTGGCCACTCATGTTTACGAGTCTGTGCAAACTCCCACGCTCGTTTAGCTACAACCATCACTTGACGAAAGCCCTGTTTACCCCGGCGTGATTTGTTGTCTATTTCGGCCATTGCCTCATTGAATCGCCACGACGTTGCTACAAGCTGCTCAAAATAAAGCAACCCCTCGTAATGCAACCGTTTCGCGTGTCTACAAAGACGGCTGTACTGCTCACCTGCTGATAATGGAAATTGTGGCTTTGGAAATGCGATATACTGCTTGAAATGCTTTCCAAGCTCTGAAATAGTGTAAAGCTTTCCGCTGACCTCATCGCCAGAATACTCACTAAAGTCACACTGGTTGATAAGGTGCTTGATCTGCGCTTTTATGCCTGCTACTCGCTGCCACTCCCGCCACGATTGAGGTGCAAACTCAAAATGGTATGTTGCTTGAATCGTCATGCCGCCGTCACTTCGTGTAAGCTGCTTGATGCTTGAGGGTTCCGGCAATCGTTGCAAGAGAGAAGCAGCGGGGACATTAAGCGTCACACCCCACTTCATCATATAGCTTTGCTTCGATATGCTCAAGCAGTTCAATAGCCCGGCGATAGTTTTCTTCTGAGTCAATCAGACGGTAACGCCCGTACCACTTTTTGTTAACGGTTCTGATCGTTTCGGTTTCGATTTGCAGGCCATCTTCGCGTAATGCACAGATATGATTCGCTACTCGTGTAGTGAGAAATTTACCGCCGTTGAGTGCTGTAATTTCGTCACCGTCCATGAGAGCCTTAATAACGAGTGCCGTTGCTTCGTTGTAGCTGAATTTCATACGGCACCACCCGATATAATCGCCTGAATTTCACTCAAACGCCAGACTGTTACGCGCGGCGATAATTTTATAGGTCGGGGTAGCCTTCCAGAGGCACACCAAGCCCAGACCGTTGATTTTGCCAAGCCAGTCATTTTCATGACTTCATGTATACGAATAAATCGATCCATGTTGAATCCCTAAAATTGAATTTACCTAATTGCGCGTTCGGTACATGAGATAGCGTCCTAAACTCATATGGACATTGTAGGAAATGGATTTTGGAGGTTTCCCCCATTTGGGGGTAGCTATTTTATTGAGCTAACAAATGCACTTATTGTTTTAGACATGCCCTCTAAATTAAGATTGACCAAATAGTCATTTATCGGCTTTTTTGAAGTGGTAAAAAGCGGTTTTTTTGGAAAGTATACACTGGGATTTTCTGCTGCTTCTCTTAGAAGTCGCTTCAACATGTTGCCATCTTTAGTTCCTACTGAGGAGCCACCCAATAATTTGTAAATAGCATCGCAATGTTTGATGAGCGATTCCGCGTTGCTATCTGCTGATTTTTTTTCTAAAACTTGGGGAATCTCTATAGAAATGATTTGTAGTATCGTTTCTAAGGGGTGCCATACGATACTCGTGTAAAGTAACTACAAGCTTAAATATTGCGCCCCAAAGATCGGTATCTTCGTATACCGAAAATAGTTTTGGCACATAGTATTCAAGCGACAAAATATCATCTTCCGTTAATTCGGTGAAACAAGTTGCATTACCTTTGTAACCTTGAAACATTGGTTCAAGCTCCCAACATTTTGCAGCGTAGTAGCCTTCTTTGTCTAAAAGATCGATTTTGTTTAATGTTTCATTGTAATCTTGAAGGCACTCTCTATTAAACACTTCTTGGAGATTGTTATTAACGCTGTACTCATTCTGATTATCAAACATCTTTTTACGGCTCTGAAGCCAATTTTCAGCACGTTGGGTGATGATACACTGGTAGTCTCGGGTGGCATGTAAAACGCTATACAAAGCATCTTCGCAATCAATTTCATTATACACCTTTCACCCCGTCCAGAAAATCAGCCCACCACTGCATGAGCCTAGTTCTCTCATCTAAATACTCGGCACGGTTATAACTCTGAGATACCCTTGATCCTACACTATGCGCCAATTGAGCATCGATAATATCTCTGCTATTTTTATGCTGCCATTTTTCATTACAGACGGTAGAAAACATTGCTCTAAAAGAGTGTGCTACCAATTCATATTTTGTATACCCCATACGTCTAATGGCTCTTACAAGTGTTGTTTCGCCCATAGGACTTTTTTTACTTCGTGATGACGGGAAAATATAATCACTATCGCCTGTATACGGTTGAGTCTCTTTTAAAATATCCATCACACTGTCTGAAAGTGGCACGATGAGGTCTTTGCCAGTTTTCATCTTATCACCTGAAATAATCCACCGCTTATTATCAAAATCAACCTCTTTCCATTCTGCATAACGAATGTTGAAAGGACGCAAAGCAACGTATGGCATAACTCTAAGTGCTTGTTTTGTTGTAAAGTCTCCTGAATAACCGTCAATGTCTCTTAATAGCTTGCCTATCCCTTTATCATCGGTTATAGTTGGATAGTTACTATCTCCTGTTTTCCCTACTATCTCTTCAAGCTCAATATTTGTACAGGGATTACTTTTAGCGTAGCTTTTGCCCGTTTTAGGGTCAATGTTCGTTACAGCCCATTTAAACGTCTTAGAGATGCTGTAATATGCCTTACGTGCGGATTCTGCAACACCGCGTTCCATCATCTTGGAAACTACCGCAATAACATCAAGTGCAGAGATATCATCAATGTACATATCCCCCATCATAGGAAACACATCATTTTCAAATGCATTTTTTTGTCTTTTGTGGTGAGCTTCACTCATACCATCAGCTTTTTTGCTCAGCCTTAGCAGTGCAATGTTTTTAAAGGTATGTTCTCGCTTTTGAGCTTCAAGTTCATTTTGCTTCTTCGTTTTTGCTCTTTGATCTGAGGGGTCAATACCTGAAGCAATTAACATCTTCATCTCATCACGAAGCCTTCTAGCCCCCTTAATGGTTATAGCATTCCCGTTATCGTCAAGTATTGGATTCCCTTGCTCATCAAGTGCTGTTTTATTTGCGAGAGGTACATTTGGATAAGCCCCTAATGCTATAAGCTTCTCTTTTTCGTGAATGCGATATTTCAGTCTCCAAAGTTTTCCACCTGCTTTAGTTACAAGTAGATACAACCCATGACCATCAAATAATTTATAGTCTTTGGCTTTTGGTTTTGCCTTTTTAATTTCGGTATCTGTTAATGGCTTCGTAGCTCTCGGCATCTCTGAACCTCGTAGGGGTATAATTTAATTGCTTATTTCACAATTTTATTAAATACCCCCAAAAATACCCCTTAAAAGCTTGGATTAATCTGTACTTTACTAGACTTATACAGACGTAAAAACAGACGTAAAATATGGGGTACCTTCGGTATTTACGGGGTTTAATAGACTTTATTGGATTATAAAAAATGGTGTGTTGGTGGAGCTGTGGGGAATTGCACCCCAGTCCAAAAACAGGTTACCAGTGGCGTCTACAAGCTTAGAAACGTTGTTTGCTTTAACTTAGTTTCGTACAACGTGCAAAACTACGCTAAGCGAGTCTTGAAACTTCATCTTTGGCCAAGACACTCCAAAGGTATACCCACACAATCTATGATACTTTGAAAATCCGCTAATGTGAGCTTCGCGGTCAAAGCAGTCCTAAGTTAAATTAAACTCACGCTACAGCGAGAGCAGGACGATAGTTGCTGTTGTTAGCAGTTAAATTAATAGAGATTTGCCTAACGGGTGTTCTCTTTCACCCGACTTGCAACCAAAGGCGGCCTGCTCCTGTCGAAACTAAGTCAGCCCCATTGTAGTGGTTATTTACATGTAATTATAGCAGATTTATTCGTTTATCTGCGATTTAATCGTACGTGCAAGCGCGGCGCAACGGTCGATCTTTTGGCTTGGCGAGAGTTCATCTTCGAGCAAAATATTAATAAAAGCCGATCCTACAATCACGCCATCAACCCCTTTGGCTTTCTCTTTGGCCGTTTTTTCATTCACGCCAAAGCCCACATATAGGGGAGTATCGGTATATTCTCGAATCGACGCTATCGTTGCATGTAAGTCTTCGCTCTGACCCGCACCCGTAATTCCCGCATACGCCACAAGATAGATAAATTTTTTGGCACCACTTACAATAGTTGCGATGCGATCTTTGGGATCGGTTGGAGCCACAAAGGTAATATTGGCAAGGCCGCTTGCATCAAACGCATCGCTATAACTTAGCGCCTCTTCATAAGGCAGATCGGGAATAATCATGCCGCTTACTCCCAGCGATTTCGCTTTGGGCAACAGTGCTTCAAAACCGTAGCGGTAAAAGGGGTTAAAATAACCCATCCAGAGCGTATCGACTTTATGCGCAATCGCACCGGAGAGTTCAAGCAGATGCTCAAAACGAAAACCGTGTTCCAGCGCTCTAAAATTCGCCGCTTCAATCACCGGACCATCCGCTACAGGATCGGAAAACGGCACCCCAAGCTCTATGGAATCAACACCGTTCTCACTAAGAGCAAGCGCTAAATCCGATGAGAAATTGATATCGGGATATCCGGTAGTAATATAGGCTACAAGTTGTTTCACTTCGTCTCCAGATCGGGTAGTTTCAGCAGAGAAAATTTAATTTTGCTTAACTCATTATCAAGCTTCAGGTCGTCTTGCCAACGCATAAAAAGTTCGTTAACATCCATAAACCAGTTAATCGTACTCTCACTCGCGGGGCCATCAAGTTCGCGCATCTTCTCCAGCACATCCTCTACAAATTTAGACAGACGCGTCATGGGCTCCAGTTGCAAAAAACTCGATGCAGATTTGATGTTATGAAAGATACGAAAAAGTTCATCGACGCTACGGGCATAACGTTCAGCATTTTGAAGATCCACGGCTAAGGTATCCATTACATCCACCATCATGGAGTAGTGATCTAAAAATTCATCAACGATCTCAAAATCATAATTCGCTTCTAAATCGCGGCGTGCACCCATGTGTATCATTCTCCTGATAGCTTGAATTATAGCGGCTTTTGTATAATGTTTCCCAAGCATACAATATTCCAAAGTCTACTTTTGAGAAAACGTTACGCTTTTTTTGTTACAATCCCCATTAAAGAAAAGAGGCGGATTTATGAGTCAAAAACACTCCATCACTTCGATTATCAACGCCAAAGGCGAGCGCAAACTTACGATGATAACAGCTTATGATGCACTCTTTGCTAAGCTGTTTGATTCTATAGCCGACATTATATTGGTAGGCGATAGTCTCAACCACAGTTTTGCCGGACAAAGCGACACGCTAAGCGCCACACTCGATCAGATGATCTACCATACTCAGGCCGTGTGCCGCGGTGCGCAAAACAGCTTTGTGATCTGCGATATGCCTTTTGGAACCTACACTACAGCAGAACGTGCTCTTGATTCCGCGCTTCGCGTCTATCAAGAAACGCCTGCCGATGCCGTAAAAATCGAAGGCGGCACGGACAAAGCGGAGATTATCAAATACCTTACATGTAACGGTATTGCAGTATGCGGGCATATCGGTCTGTTGCCGCAATCCGTACGCGCCGAAGGGGGCTATAAGATCAAAGGCAAAGACGAAGCCGACGCGCTACGGCTGATTGAAGATGCCAAAGCCGTTGAGGCGGCGGGAGCGTTTTGTATCGTTATCGAAGGGGTCAAAGCCGATGCCGCAGCGCGGATTGCTACGAGTGTGAATATTCCACTGATTGGCATCGGTGCAGGCAGCAATGTAGATGGACAAGTGCTTGTCTTTTCAGATATGCTGGGACTCTTTGAGGAGTTTACGCCAAAATTTGTCAAAAAGTATCTTGACGGTGCAGGTTTGGTCAAAGAGGCGGTGCGCCACTATAAAAAAGAGATCGAATCGGGTGTGTTTCCCGATGCGATGCACACCTATTAAAAAGAGTATAATACCGTTTAATGGAACGTTTAGTAGAAATCGAAAAATTTAGCGCCGATGAGAGCAGTGAGACATCCCTTCGCCCTGAGGGGTGGAGTGATTACATCGGCCAACCGCAGCTCAAAAAAAATCTCGGCGTTTTTATAGAGGCGAGTAAAAAACGCGCCGAAGCGCTGGATCATGTGCTCTTTTACGGCCCTCCGGGTCTGGGCAAAACTACTCTGGCGCTGATTATCGCCAATGAGATGGGTTCAAACATCAAAATTACCGCGGCACCCATGATTGAAAAAAGCGGTGACTTGGCGGCAATTTTAACCAATTTAGAAGAGAACGATATTCTGTTTATCGACGAAATTCACCGTCTTTCCCCTGCAGTGGAGGAGATTTTATACTCTTCCATGGAAGATTTCAGGCTCGATATCATTATTGGTAGCGGGCCGGCGGCACAAACGGTTAAAATTGATCTGCCCCGCTTTACCCTTATTGGCGCGACCACCCGCGCGGGAATGCTCTCCAATCCGCTACGCGACCGTTTTGGCATGAGCTTTCGGATGCAGTTTTACACACCTGACGAACTCTCTCAAATCATTTCGCAGGCCTCGCTTAAACTGGGTAAGTCTATCGAAACCGATGCGTCGCTGGAGATTGCCCGACGCTCACGCGGCACCCCGCGTATCGCGCTTAGACTGTTGCGTCGTGTGCGCGACTTCGCCGATGTGGCCGATGAGTCGGATATCTTACATGTAAGGTGTCGTTTCGCACTTGACGAGCTGGGCATCAACGCCCACGGGTTTGATGAGATGGATATTAGATTGCTCAAACTGCTCATTGCCGCCAAAGGGCGCGCTATGGGTCTTAGTACCCTTGCCGCGGCACTAAGCGAAGATGAGGGCACGGTGGAAGATGTGCTTGAGCCGTATCTACTGGCCAACGGCTATCTGGAGCGTACGGCGCGTGGGCGCATCGCCACGCCAAAAACCTATGACGTGCTGGGCATGACGCAACCCAGTTCGAATCCCGGTCTTTTTGAATAGATGAAACCGCAGCACTTCCTTCTTACACTTTTTGTGGCGGCTTTTTACGGTATCTATATTCTCTACCAACCCTTTTTAATGACTATCAGCATTGCGATGTTACTTGCGGTTTCGACCGCCAACATTCAGCAACGTTTGACAAAAATGAGCGGTTCAAGCCTTGTTGGCGCAATGCTCTCCAGCCTTTTGCTTGCGATCTTGTTCTTTGCGCCGCTGGGCTATTTTTTGACCACTTTTACCATTATGCTCAATAATATCGATCAGCAAAAACTTGCCTTGATCTATACCAATATCGTCAATTGGGTTGCAGATCTGCCCGATGAATTCTCCTTTATCAAACCCTATCTTCAGGAGATGACCCAAAATCTCTCACTGGGTGAATCCGCTTCAAGCGCCGTTAAAATCGCAGCAACCATAGGCGGTTACAGTGCCAACTTTTTGAAAAATGCTTTTTTAATTGTGATCTTTTACTTTTTTGCCCAATACTACGGACGCCACATTTTTACCTTTTTTAAAGAGATTATCCATCTGCCGCATCAAGATACTACGCTACTCAGTTACGAACTCTCTTCGGTCATGAGCGTCGTGTTTTACTCTATCATCATTACGGCGGCTTTCGAGGGGGCGCTTTTTGGCATTGCTGTCTCGTTTATGGGCTATAACGGTCTGCTCTTTGGCATTATGTACGGTTTCGCCTCTTTATTGCCGGTGGTCGGCGGGGCACTAATGTGGGTTCCGTTTACAATATACGAACTCTCAGGCGGTAACATTGGCGGCGCACTCTTTATCTCACTCTACTCCATCATTGTGATTTCCATCATTGCCGACACGTTTATTAAACCGCTGATTATAAAATGGATCAACGAGCGCTTTATTAAAACCACTGCGAAGATGAATGAATTGATTATCTTCTTTGCCATCATTGCCGGACTTACGACATTTGGGTTTTGGGGTATGATTTTAGGGCCCGCCATTACGGCATTTTTTCTAGCCATTGTGAAGCTGGTGGAGCAACAAATTCAGCGGCAAGAGTAGTCACTTTTTATATACAATTAGAAGCTACAATACGCTTACATGTAAAGGATTATAATGAGATACTCTATTTCTTTCATATTACTACTTGCCTTTTTTTGGGGATGCGGACCTGTTGAAGAAATCGACTCGGGCACGGTTGAATATGAGAATGAAGACTACGAACCAAACCAAAACAACATCTGCTACGACAACTATGAAAATGCGGCCGGATGCTTTGGTACTAAGCAATATTTTGGCGACGAAGAGGTCACTGAGGGTATCTGGAGTGTCTACTCAAAAAGCAACAACTATCTTGAGTATTACGATAAATACCAATACAGCTACCAGTTTTTCTCCGATGGATCACTAAAACAGCGTGTGGATACCAAAAATTACTACTATAGTCAAACCGATGTTTGGGGTATCAATACCGATGGTAGCGTATTAACCGTACACCCTACAACCGGCTTTACCATCACGGCATCACGAAGCGGTAGCTGTTATACGGTCACATCATCTAGTGATACCTACCGAATGTGTAATGAGCCGTTTATTAGTGGTGCATCGCAAAACGATTCAGGCTATTACGGTAGTAATTTGTCATTTGGGAACAATGTACAATATGGTGATTATACGGTTGTCGGGACATGGACAATCGATAGTGTTGAGATAGAGCTTGATGAAAACGGAAGCACATCCAACGGCGGCGAATGGGGACTAAGCCAAGATGCTAAAGTGATCACTATTGATGGCATCTCTTATCTTGTCAATAAATATCCCGATGACGGTTGTATCGATACCTATGAAATGAACGGTGACTACGCAACTAATCCTGCAAAGCTGTGTAAACTTTAAGAGTGTGCTAAAATAGCACATGCGTTTTCCAGCCATAAAAGAACTTTGTATCACCGATGTAGTCAGTATTGGGAGTCATGCCACCATTCATCAAGCACTTGAGCAGATGCTTGAATCGGATCATCGTAATATTGTAGTCATTGCCGACACCACTTTTTTGCTATTGAGTGTCTATGATGTTTTAAAGCTTCGCGATGAAATACTTGAGCGACCGCTTAACACTCTCAACCTTTTACAACTCCCTACCCTGCATAAAGAGACCAATATTCTTGATGCGATCGATCTGATCCAGCACGAATCCGAACTCATCGCCGTTATTGACGACGATGAAAGCCTTTTTGGCATTGTGGCGCATTCTGATATTATTTCCAGTATTGACCCTGATACCTTGATGGACAACTACCGATTGCGCGATTTTGTAAAATCCAATAAAAGTAGCCGCTGGATTAGCAAAAATAGCATTACCTCCGATGTACTCAACGACATTCAGCGCTACTGCCACGATTCGGCTATTATTGTCGAAGCCAGACGCCCCATCGGTATTTTAACCACCAAAGACGTACTGCACCTTTTAAAAGAGCAAAGCGATCTGTCGCAACCTGTCGAGGTGTATATGTCTGCTCCGGTAGAAACCATCCATTATGACAGTACGATTAATGAAGCGCTACGCCGTATCAAAGATAAACACTACAAACGGATTGTGACCGTTAATGATGAGGGCAAACTCATCGGTATTATTACGCAAAAAGAGCTTATTACCATTACCTACAGCCGCTGGGTCGTGATGATGAAAGAGTATCAACAAGAGCTCAATGAGATCAACCGAATCTTAAAACAAAAAAGTGAGCGCTACGAAAAAATTGCAGGTACAGACCCCTTAACGGGTCTGTATAACCGTATCAAATTTGTGGAGCTTTACGTCTCCGAATATACCGTGATGACCAAACGCCAAAACGCCATGTCGCTAATCCTCATTGATCTGGATCACTTTAAAACGATCAACGATAGCTATGGCCATAACACCGGTGACAAAGTGCTCAAGCAGGTTTCCAATCTTTTACTGCAAACACTGCGTAGTGTGGATATCTTATGCCGCTGGGGTGGTGAAGAGTTTGTGGCTTTACTACCTTCTGCCACGGCTGATCAGGCTCAAAAGATTGCCGAAAATATACGCTATGCCATACAAACACTCAAACGCGATGATATTCCACAGATCACTGCCAGTTTCGGGGTGACTCAAATTATTGAGGGTGAAACCCTCGAAGATGCAATTCATCGCGCCGATACCGCTTTATATAAGGCTAAAGATTCCGGCCGCAATACGGTAACTACGCAGTAGCGACATACGCAAGCGTCACGCAAAACAGCACCGTTTTCCCCTCACGTTTTAACCGTGCAACCGCTTCGCTCAACGTGGTTCCCGTCGTTATAATATCATCAACCACAATCACCTCATCATAACCAAAAGCCTTACATGTAAAGTCTCTCGGATGTGCTCTACGATACTCCAAAGACTCTCCGGCGTAGTGAACTTTATTGCGCGCTCTTAAGATACCATGATGCGGCAAAATGGCTTTACATGTAAGGGTACGATTTAATAGCGCCGTGTGTGCATAACCGTGACGGGGCACGTCATCGACGGCAATAGAAGCCGTTGCATAAGGATACTCAAATGCCGCGGCAAAAGGCTTGAAAGAGAGCGATGCTAGAACGGAGTAGATATAAAATCCGAGATCAGTGTGCTTGGTAAGTAGTAGCGTCTCAATCTCATCATAACGATAAAATGAGTACACTTTGGTACCATCATCAAGATGCGACAGATGCAACGTGGGTTGCAGGGTATTGCGACACGAGGAGCAGATATGCGAAAGCGAGAGCTTTGCGCACATCACACAGCGCATTTTAATCCATTTTCAGCACAGACATAAATGCCTCTTGCGGCAGTTGCACCTTACCGATAGCTTTCATGCGCTTTTTACCCGCTTTTTGTTTCTCCAGCAGTTTACGCTTTCGGGTGATGTCGCCGCCGTAACATTTCGCCGTAACGTTTTTGCCCATCGACTTGACGGTTTCACGGGCAATAATTTTGTTGCCAAGCGAGGCCTGAATCGCCACTTCAAAAAGCTGGCGCGGCACGATCTCTTTCATGTTTTTTACCAGTGCCCGCCCGCGCGATTCGGCTGCAGAGCGCGGTACAATCACGCTAAGCGCATCGACCACATCACCGGCAACACGTACATCAAGCTTAACCAGATCGCCCTCTCGAAACTCGGTTGGCTCATAATCGAAACTGGCGTAGCCTTTAGAGATCGATTTGAGTGTATCGTAAAAATCCACGACGATTTCATTCATTGGAATGGAGTACTCCAGCATCACGCGCTCTTCATTAAGATAATCCATCTTATCTTGCACCCCGCGTTTTGAGACCAGCAGATTCATAATATTGCCCAAAAATTCGCTCGGGGTAATCACCGTGGCACGCACATAAGGCTCTTCGATACGCTCAATATGATTCACTTCAGGGAGTTCAGAGGGATTTTGTACCTCAACTACGGAACCGTCACTCATATAGACATGATAGATAACCGAGGGCGCGGTGGCGATAAGATCGAGATCAAACTCGCGCTCAAGCCGCTCTTTGATGACCTCCATGTGCAACATGCCCAAAAAACCGACCCGAAAACCAAAGCCCAGTGCTACGGAAGTCTCCGGCTCATAACTTAAAGAGCTGTCGTTAAGTTTGAGTTTATCGAGGGCTTCGCGCAGGTCTTCAAACTTATCGGTATCAATCGGATAGAGCCCCGCAAATACAAAAGCTTTGGCCGGTTCATACTTGCCCACCGGTTCACTGCAAGGATTTTTGGCATCAGTAAGAGTATCGCCCACACTCACCACTGAGACATCTTTAAGTCCCAATACGACAATGCCGATCTCTCCGCTTTGAATCGCCTGAGTTTTCTGACGCTTGAGCGGGTGCGGATACATCAGATCAAGCACCTGATGCATCTCGCCGTTACTCATCAGTTTTACCGTCTGGCCTTTGTTAATCGCCCCATCAAAGACCCGCACCAGTGCCAAGGCTCCCAAATACGCATCGAACCACGAATCGTAAATGATCGCTTTGGTAGTTGCATTAGGATCGCCCACCGGTTCCGGCACGCGCTCTACAATCGCATCAAGCAGTTCGCGAATCCCTATACCCGACTTAGCCGAGACCAGCAGTGCATCGGTGGCATCGATGCCGATGGAGTGCTCAATCTCCTCCGCCACACGCTCCGGCTCTGCCGCCGGAAGATCGATTTTATTTATCACGGGAATCAGTTCAAGGTCATGCTCCATCGCCAGATAAACATTGGCAATGGTCTGCGCTTCGACCCCCTGCGCCGCGTCCACAATCAGTAGCGCGCCATCCGAAGAGGCCAGTGATTTACTCACCTCATAGCTAAAATCGACGTGGCCCGGAGTGTCAATGAGGTTTAAAATATAGTGCTCGCCGTCTTTAACATAATCAAGCCGCACGCTTTGCGCTTTAATGGTAATACCGCGTTCTTGTTCGATATCCATCGTATCCATCATCTGCGACTTGAGCTCACGCTCGGTGACCGCACCGCACTCTTGAATGATACGATCGGCTAGCGTACTCTTGCCATGGTCGATATGGGCAATAATGGAGAAGTTACGAATATTTTTCAATCACGTTTCCTAGGCAAAAAGACTATTAACGCTTTCGTTGTGATAGACACGACGGATCACTTCGGCAAAAAGCGGCGCCACGCTAAGCACTTTGATCGCATCGTGCGGTTGGCTCTCTAGCGTATTGGTCACAATCAGCTCATCAAGATCGCCTTTTGAAAGATTATCATACGCTTTACCGCTAAGTACCGGATGCGTCGCACACGCCATCACCGATGTCGCCCCTTTGGCTTTAAGCGCCGCGGCCGCTTTTACCATAGTGCCCGCTGTATCCACCATATCATCAATCATAATCACATCTTTACCGCTAACATCACCGATAATATTCATCACTTCCGATTCATTTGCTTTTTCGCGGCGCTTATCCACGATAACCATCTCTAATCCAAGATTTTTAGCAAAATAGCGCGCTCGGGCAACGCCGCCGATATCCGGCGAAGCAATAATAGGATTGGAGAGGTTTTTTGTGCGCAGATACTCTTGAAATGCAATAGCGCCATAGAGGTTATCAACCGGAATATCAAAAAAGCCCTGAATCTGTCCCGCATGTAGATCCATGGTAACCACACGGTCAATGCCTGCCGTCTCATACATATCGGCTACCAGACGCGCCGATATGGGAACACGTGGTGCCGCTTTGCGATCTTGTCTCGCATATCCAAAATAGGGAACCACTGCCGTAATGGAGCTGGCACTTGAGCGACGTAGGGCATCGGTCATGATGAGTAGCTCCATCAAATTATCGTTAGAGGGCGCTCCGGTTGATTGAATGATAAATACATCGCGCCCGCGTACGCTCTCACTAATCTGAACGCTAATCTCACCGTCGCTAAAACGTTTGACTTCCGCCTTAGATAGGGGTACATCGAGATTTTTGCACACTTCGAGTGCAAATGCTTTACTTGAACTTCCCGCAAAAACTTTATATCCGCGCATATCACTTCCTCTTACATTACTCATTTGAACGTCAAACAGGCAAGCCTGTTTGACTATGCTTGGGCCGCTATGGCCACTGAAGCTTGCTTCTTGCTTGGCAAGAAGTTTAATTGGTGGAATTATAGTAAACTCCGACTTACAACGCTGTTACATCTGAAGAATATTCGCAGCAATTCCCCAACTATGGTGTGGAATGCTTTGAAGCATCACCTGCATAATCTGCGCAAAATTTTCAGGCGTTAACACTGCTTGCGCCACGGGTGCGCCATTGGCAAAGAAAAGCAGTACAATCCGCCCATCTTTCAAAGTTTGAAAATCGATCTTCTCGAGTAGTTGCGGTGTTTTCCCCATCACTTCAAGCATATCGGTATCGGTTTTGCTAATCGTCGAAGTCACATTTTTTTGGGGTTCAATACGTTGCGGCGAAATACTAAGGTGGTGTTCAATTGCTATTTTTTCAATGACGGGAATCAGCTTCAGTACCATCGCACGCGTTATCATCAGATCAAGCCGCGCCGTGTTAGAGGTGTAATTTAGTGCCATGACCAAACGGTCTTCGCGCGCATTGTAACGAAATGTAAAACTCTGCGCCGCAGGAACCGTGATCTTTTTAGGTGCGGTAGTCGGCATTGATTTTGACATATTCGTATCCCAAATCGCACCCGTACGCTCTAAAGGAACCTTCACCTACCCCAAGATCAACATGAACACTAAAAGCCTCTCGTTTCATCACCTTGGCGGCACGCTCTTCGATCTGAGCATTAAAGAGATTCATTCCCTTTTCATACAGCATCACATCGTCATACGCGATACTAAGCGTCTCTTCGTTACATGTAACCCCGCTTGCTCCAACCGACATGGCGATCCGACCCCAGTTAGGGTCTTCGCCGTAAAGTGCCGTTTTAATCAATAACGAATTGCTCAGCATCTTGGCACAAATCTCCGCCTCTTCCTCACTTGCCGCGCCGCGAACCTCATACGTGACCAGCTTCGTCGCTCCCTCACCGTCTCGCACCATCTCTTTGGCTAAAAACTCCATGATTGCCTTAAGTGCCGCTTCAAAACCATCTAAATCTACACAACCGCTTTTAGCGTTGGAGAGCAGAAAAACCGTATCGTTGGTCGAGGTGTCGCCATCCACACTGGCGGCATTGAAGGTCGTTTTGTTTACCCGCTCTAAAATCGGCTGCATCTGCTCACGCGAAATCGCCGCATCGGTGGTAATAAAGCAGAGCATCGTCGCCATGGCCGGATTGATCATCCCCGCGCCTTTGGCCATTGCCCCGATTTTAAATACGCCGCCATCTTTACATGTAACCTCATACGCGCAGGTTTTACTAAAACGATCCGTCGTCATAATCGCTTCTGCCGCGGCCATCGGTGCTTTACATGTAAGATCGAATGTCAATGCCGCATCAATAATTTTCTGCTTCGGCAGACGCACGCCGATAACTCCGGTGGAGCTCATAAGTGGCATGTGCAGAGCTGAGTGCTTTGCGCTAATGGATGCTAAAATTTCTTCAATATCCACTACACCTTCTTTGCCCGTCATCGCATTGGCATTTTTCGAGTTAATTAAAATAAAGTTGCTTTGCGTAACCGATTTAGCGTGTTTAATGGGCGCCGCCGCCATTTTGTTGCTGGTAAATACACTGGCGACTTCGCACAAGGTATCGGAGTAGACAAACGCAACGTCTTTCACTCCATTGGGTTTGAGTCCGGCACTTACACCATCAGCGTAAAATCCATCGGCGGCACAGATGCCGCCTTCAATCGCCTTATACATAGCGTAGCTCCGTCGGTTTTTTGCGCAATCGTGTCAGCTCTTTAACCATATTGATTCCTTTATGCGTACCGATCACCAGCAGTTTACACTCGCTAGTCACCAGCATTTCGCCTTTGGGCATTGCGGTAAATTTGCCGCTCTTTTGCGTTACGCCCACTACGGAGACATTAGCGATCTGGCGCAGATGTGTCTCTTTGAGTTTTTTAAGTACCAGCCAACTACTTTTGGGCACGTAAATCTCTTCCATATCCAGCGGTGTGTCACTACGGTATAAAAACTCCTCTAACAGATTCTCCATATCGGGACGCGCCGCCATCACACCAATGCGTTGCGCGGTCAGTTTTGTAGGAGAGACTACCGTGTCGGCTCCCAGTTTTTTAAGTTTTTCCACATCGCTATCACTCTCGGCGGAGCTAATCACATAATAGGGTCGTGGGACATGGTGCTCTTTTTCAAAAAGGCGCGTCGATGCGATCAGTGCAATATTATCGGCAACCGAATCCGAGAGCGTTATCAGCCCTTTTGCCGAACTGATATGCGCTTTAAGCAGTGCCTGATCCGTATGCGGCTCTTCACGAAGAAAATAGGGGTATTTGTGAAGATGCGCAATCTCCTCGATATCCTCTCTGGGGTCAATCACAATAAAAGGGATATGACTGGCGCGCAACTGCTTCGTCAGCTCAACCGTATAGTCATTGTGGTAACAGACGACAAAATGTTTTTTGAGTCTGGCGATTTGAAAAAGCATGTGCCGCTCCTTTAGTATATTGATAATATTGCCCTTGTTCATCTCCGCAACTAAAATACCGATTGATGTCGAAAAGACGGCAAAGCCTGCAATAATCAATGTAATGGTAAAGATACGTCCGGCATCGGATATGGGCGCGATTTCGCCAAACCCCACGGTCGTAAACGTAATGCCGGTCTGATAGATCGCATCCATCAGGGTAAAATCTTCGATAAAAATATATCCAAGCGTACCCGTCATCATCATTAATACCGTCATTATTAACGGGATCTGAAATGCTTTAAAGTAGCCGTAAATTTCGGGAAGTAGTTTGTAGTCGGGTTTGGGAGTCTCCTCCCAATTGAGCACTTTGCGAATCTTTTTAAACAGATTCACCCCATGCCTTTGGTGCGGTTATGAATTTTTCTTCAGTGTGCGAAGCTCAGAAGCAGCGATTTTAACCTTTTTAGTCGTACCGTCTTCAAGGGTGATACGAACCGTTCTTAGGTTTGGTAAAAAACGACGTTTTGTTCTGTTTTTCGCATGAGAAACATTGTTCCCGTTCATTGGGCCTTTACCGCTGATTGCGCATTTTCTTGCCATCGTGAGCTCCTTGCGTAAAAATTTTTGTGGCGAATTTTATCGAATCCAAGCAAAAATTTATCTTAACCTCATTCCCTCGTGTTTGGGAAGATATGTCAATAGTATAGCCAAATCTTTACGGGTTTCGTAATTTTAAAGATGAATTTACCTCTTAATCGCTAAAATTAATCTACTTTATAAGAGGTGACAGTGTGATTACCCAAGACGAGATCGATGCCTTTATCGAGAAGATTCCTCCCACTCCGACAATTTTAAAACAGACACTCGCTTTTGTGAACCAAGGTGAACTCACCAAAGCGGCTAAAACTGCCGAAGAGGATCCCGCACTTAAAAGCTATCTCATCACCCAGGTCAATAAGCCCATCTACGGTTTTCGCAATGAGGTGCATGATCTCTCCCAGATTTTTGGCATTTTAGGCCTTTCGGCGGCACATCAAACCCTCTACAACTATATGATGTCGCTTCTAAATCCCGCTAAATGGGAACTTTTTAAACTCAATAATACCCTCTTTTTTGATCTGCAAGCGACACTTAGCACTCGATGGCAAAAAATCCTTGTACATCTTCAGATTGAAAACAAAGAGATTGAAACTTCCATCTCGTTGCTTCCGGCAAGTATTATCACCTGCGAAGCACTTTTTAAAGCGCATCAGAACGATGTGGAGTTGCTCCGTACGTATAAAGCGCTTGATTATAATACGATCTTGTTGCGTTTAGGCGGCATGGATCTCTTTGACGTCTGTGAGCGTATTGCCAAAAAGTGGGAACTTCCACCCGAAGTCAGCACCATTATTCAAGCCGCATCAGGAATTAAACCCGCGCAAGAGCAAGAGCTCGACACCCTTGGCCGTTGGATGCACCTTTTGCTCTTTCATACCCTAAGTCAAAGTGCTTATGTCGAAGCGGGGCTTAACGATTTTGTCGATTTTCAGATTGAGTATGTCGAACCGGTCTATGAAGCGTTTGCATCACTTTTTATGGAAGAGGTACAATGAGAGCAGTTGTTAAAAACGGTATTGGCATTTTTAGCCCTCAAGGCTTTCTTGACGGCACAAATACTCCCGTCTTTTTAACCGTCGATGATATTCGCGCTACCGAACAGCTCAAAGTCGACATGATTCTTGTATCGCTCAAAAAAGTGATCTTTTTTAATAAAAACGGTCTTGATGTTTTTGTAAAAATGATGCTAAATCTACGCTCAAAGATGCATATTGTCATCGGTTTTTGCGACTACGACCATAAAAAATACAGCGCCATCATGAAGTTTTATGAGGAGAATATCAACTTCTCGCTTTTCCGTACTCAAAAAATTGCGGAGCTTTTTACCTCCGGCAATCAAGAAGGCGCCCATACCGTGCTTGTGTACAATCAAGACCCTTCACAGCGCTCCACACTGGCCATAGAGCTTTTTGATTTTGGCCATAACCCCGTTATTGCACAATCCAAACAGGAGTTTGAAGAGAAAAAACTTAATAGAGATGCCTATTACGCTATTGTCGAAGACACCTTCTTAGGCCTTTTTGGACAAAAAATCGCCACGCGCGTGACCGGTAATGCCATCATCTATACCGTTTCCAATTTTCTCGATGCCGAAATCTCGGATCGCTTCAACATTCAGTACCACAACAATTCGCTCAACGTCGGATTTAGGCTCTTTATTTTTGATGCCTATAAAGTGGTCTCCATGAATATTCATGCTCTCAACTTTTTTTCCAAGCTTGCAACCTCTGCGGCGGAATACAACGCCACCATCTGTTTTGTAGGTTTAACGTTTGAAAAAACACCGATGAAATTTAAAGATGAGCTCGAAGATGCGGGTATTATGTTTTTTGACCAGATGGATGATATTCTCAAAAACAGAGAGCTGTTGGATGAGCTGGGTGCCAGCTCGGCGGCAATGGGCAAACAGAAGCGCTCTTTGACCAAAGTGATCGTTAATGAGCTTCCACGTTTTATCGAAGCCACGGTCTCAACTATTGAGATGATGACAAATGCCAAAGCCAGTAAGGAAACGGCGGATGTGAGTATGCTTGAGATTAAAGATGCCAATGACAAACTTGCCAGTTCTATCGGCTTTTACGGTGATATGGACGGTATGGTACTACTGGTCTTTCCTCAAAAAATTGCTCAAAAAACCTGTGAAATCCTTATTGGTGAAAGCACGGATGATATCGAATCGATACTCGATGCACTGGCCGAATTTGTCAATATCATCGGCGGTAGGGTGAAAGCACTGCTGAGTGAACAGAGCATAAAAGTGGACATTACACTGCCTCGAACTTACCGCAATGTCAATGACCTTCTGGAGATGATTCAGGATAAAAAAGGCGTACAGGTCGATCTGAAGTTTGCCGACGATCACTTTACTTTCTTTTTAACCAGATAACAGGGTGTTTTGATAGAATTACAAAAACGTTAAGGAAGCCCAATCATGCTTGTAGCACCTAGTGTTCTTTCCGCCGATTTTGGCAATCTTGAGCGCGATGTCAACGCCATCTGCGACGCAGGATGCGATTTTGTACATGTAGACGTAATGGATGGGCATTTTGTACCCAATCTGACCATCGGGCCTGTCGTGGTCGAAGCGATTGCCAAAGCTAGCACTAAACCGCTCGATATTCATCTGATGGTTGAGAACAATACCTTTTTTGTGGATCTTTTTGCACCGCTTAAACCCGAATATATCTCGTTTCATATCGAAGAGGAGAAGCATCCGCACCGTTTGATTCAGTATATTCGATCACTGAACATTAAACCGGCGATTGTACTCAATCCACACACTCCGGCTGAGGCTATCGAATATCTTCTTGCTGATATCGACATGGTGTTGGTAATGAGTGTCAACCCCGGTTTTGGTGGACAGAAATTTATACCCAATGTTGTAGAAAAAATCGCACGTCTCAAAGTCCTTAAAGACCGTATCAATCCAAAGTGTTTGATTGAAATTGACGGTGGTGTCACTAGCGACAATATAGTGATGCTTAGCGATGCCGGAGTTGATGTCGCCGTTGCCGGTAGTTTTGTTTTTAAACACGCCGAGGGCTACAAAGCGGCGATTGAAGCGCTCAAAGTCTAAATCGTGCGCGTTAAAATCTGCGGAATCACTTCATATGAGGATGCCATGGCGGCCATTGAAGCGGGTGCCGATGCATTGGGTTTCGTCTTTTATCCACCCTCTCCACGCTACATTACGCCTGAAGATGCCGCAGTAATTATTGAGCAACTCCCCCCTTTTGTGGAGAAAGTCGGTCTTTTTGTCAATGAAGAGGCTCCCGCAATCAACCACAAAGCCAAAGTTGCCAAAATCACACTGATACAGATGCACTTTGAGGCCGAGGAATGCGTTTTTGAAGCGCTGGAACTACCCTATTTACGCGTTATTCGTGCACAACAAAAAGAGGATTTATACTTACATGTAGACGAATATCGCCTTATTGATGCCTATTGCGAAGCCTACGGCGGTATGGGCAAACGCCTCAATCTTGAATGGTTTGAAGGTATGGATTGCTCCAAAATCATTCTGGCTGGAGGGTTAAGCCCCGATAACGTAAGCTCTACATGTACGTTTGGATTTTACGGTGTGGATGTAAGTAGCGGCGTAGAAGCCGCCAAAGGTAAAAAAGATGCCCGTAAAGTTGAGGCATTTATAAAGAGCGCCACACGATGATCAATAAAAAGCACCTCAAACTTTTTGCTTCTAAAGGCCTACCTAAGGCACTCTTTGAAAACGCCTATACTCCAACAGAGCGTGAGCTATTTTTGGCCAATGGCCTTCGTATTGAGCTGTGTGATGATGGCGCATACCGCTTTCACACCGCAACACTAGGGCTTCATGATGCCACCTTTTGTATTGTCGATATTGAAACCAACGGTTCTCATGCGGATCGTCATCAAATTATTGAAATCGGTGCCATCAAAGTACGTAACGCGACTATTGTCGATGAGTTTGAATCGCTCGTCTTTTGCGATGATATTTCAGAGCATATTAGCGAGATTACGGGAATCACCAACGAGATGACGCACAATGCACCCAAGCTATGTGAGGTGATGGAGGCGTTTAAACTTTTTTTGGGCACCGATATTTTTGTGGCTCATGCCGTAAAATTTGATTACACGTTTATCTCTGCGATGCTCAAGCGCTGCGGTTTTGATGCACTCATGAATCGCAAACTCTGCACTATCGATCTGGCTGAGCGTACGATCTCTTCGTATCGCTATGGGCTCTCCTACCTAAACGAACAACTCTCGCTCTATCAAAACGCCACGCACCACCGCGCGCTATCTGATGCCATTACGGCGGCGAAACTTTTTAAGCATACCATGAATTACGTCCCCAAAGAGATTGCAACAGCGGAGGAGTTGATCGCCTTTTCTACCGAGGCTAAGCGCCTAAAACGTCCTAAATTCGATCCGGCGAAACTCGAGGAAGAGAACGAAGATTAAGACTCTTCAAACGATCCGATGCCAACCAGACGCTCATAACGCTTCTGCATACGCGTTTCGCTATCCATTTGACGTAGATCACCGAGTACCTCTAAAAAATAGGTTTTAAGCGCTTCGGCGGCGCCTTGTTTATCGCGATGTGCGCCGATGAGTGGCTCATCAATCACATCATCAATCAAGTCCAATGCTTTCAGATCGGCACTGGTGATCTTAAGCGCTTTGGTGGCGGCTTCAACCTTAGTGGGATCATTCCACAAAATCGCAGAGCAGCCTTCGGGAGAGATGACGCTAAAGACCGAATAACGCATCATTGCGAGTCTATCTGCCACACCGATAGCAAGCGCTCCACCTGAACCGCCCTCGCCGATAACGACTGAAACCGTCTCAGTGTTAAGTTTTGAAAGCTCCAGCAGATTTCGGGCAATCGCTTCGCTTTGATTACGCTCTTCGGCACCCAAACCCGGATAGGCACCCGGAGTGTCGATAAGCATCAGCACGGGAATATGAAACTTCTCGGCCATCTGTGCGGCGCGTAGCGCTTTGCGGTAGCCTTCGGGATTAGGCATACCAAAGTTACGCTTGAGCTTGTTTTTAGTACCGCGCCCTTTTTGCTCACCGATGACCATCACGCGCTCACCGCCAATTCTGCCCAGATAGCAAATAATCGCTTTGTCATCGGCAAAATGGCGATCACCGTGAATTTCGTATTTTTCATCCATCATCAGGTTAATATAATCCAGTGCATACGGGCGATCTTGATGGCGTGCAAGTTGAAGCTCTTGGTAGGGCGTGAGGTTTTTATAGGTTTTCGCCACCTCTTTGTCGAGATCTTTTTGCAAAATCTCTACCGCATGGTGATCGAGACGCACTCCCGCGAGTGCTATATCTTCTTGAATCTGCTGAATCTTTTTCTCAAAGTCAAGATAGGTCGCCAAAGAAGTGTCCTCTTAGATTTTTTTAAAGATTACAACGCCGTTGGTGCCGCCAAAACCAAACGAGTTACTCATGACCACATTGAGTTTGGCTTTACGCGACGCGTTGGGCACATAGTCAAGATCGCAGTTCTCATCTTGCGTGGTGTAGTTGATAGTCGGAGGAATAATACCGTCGCGCATCGCCATGAGTGAAACCACGGCTTCGATACCGCCCGCGGCACCTAGACAGTGACCGATCTGACCTTTGGTTGAACTAACCGGAGGACAGTTCTCTTTACCGCCAAACGCCTCTTTTAGCGCGGCAGTTTCGTTTTTGTCGTTGGTAGGAGTTGAGGTTCCGTGAGCATTAACATAATCCACTGTTACATCGCCCGCCATTCTTAATGCCGCTTTCATCGCGCGAAGTGGACCTTCAAGACTTGGAGAGGTAATATGGCTCGCATCACCGCTTTCGCCAAAACCGATCAATTCGCCGTAAATTTTGGCTCCACGGGCTTTGGCACTCTCATACTCTTCTAGTACTAAAGCCGCGGCACCCTCGCCCATTACAAAACCGTCGCGATCGGCATCAAAGGGACGTGATGCGTTTAGGGGGTCGTCATTACGCGTAGAAAGCGCTTTCATCGATGCAAATCCGCCAATACCTACACCGGTAATTGCCGATTCCGCCGCAACTACCAGCATCTGATCGGCACCGCCGCAGATAATGGTTTTAGCCGCTTCGCTAATGCCGTGCGTTCCTGCCGCACATGCCGTTACCGATGATAGGTTTGGCCCTTTAAGACCATGATCGATACTGATAAAACCGCCCAGCATATTCACCAATGCTCCGGGAATAAAAAAGGGAGAGATACGGCGGGCTCCACGTGTTTCTAAAATAATGGAGTTTTTCTCGATTGAGGGCAATCCGCCAATACCCGATGCAGCATCGATACCAAAACGTTCACGGTCAAAATCTTCGGGAAAATCGGCATCGGCCATCGCCTCTTTGGCCGCTTTGATACCCAGCTGAATAAAACGGTCCGCTTTTTTAACCTCTTTGGCATCCATCACGCTTGCAGGATCAAAATCTTTAACTTCGCCGGCAATCTGTGCACTCTGATTGGACGCATCGAAGATCGTAATAGTCCCAATGCCGCACTTGCCTTCGCAAATTGCTTTAAATGAACTCTCTTTGTCGTTGCCTACCGCATTGATCATGCCCATACCGGTAACTACTACGCGTTTCAAATAGTGCTCCTGTGTCGTAATAAATGTTTTTATTTTTGCACTAGCACCCTAGCATAAAAATAAAAACACATTGGGACGGATCGTCCCGTTGCGCTACTTATTTGCTTTCGATGTAATCGATAACGTCTTTAACAGTTTGGATTTTTTCCGCTTCGTCATCAGGAATTTCGATATCAAATTTCTCCTCAAGAGCCATAACCAATTCAACAACGTCAAGGCTGTCTGCACCTAGATCTTCAACGAATTTTGCATCTTCTTTAACCTCATCTGGGTTCACGCTAAGTTGTTCTACAACGACTTCTTTAATGTCATCCAATAGTGCCATGCTATTGCTCCTGTTATAAGTATAAATGGTCTCGAATTATAACACAGCTTACTTAAGCCATATTCATGCCGCCGTTAACTTTGAGGGTTTCGCCGGTGATATAACTCGCACTGTCCGAGAGTAAAAATGCGACCGCTTCGGCCACCTCTTTGGGATACCCAAAGCGTCCCATCGGCACTTTTGACGTAAAGCCCGCTTTGATCTCATCACTAAGCTCATCGGTCATATCGGTAGCAATAAAGCCTGGAGTGACGGTATTGTAACGAATCCCGCTAGTGGCCGCTTCGATGGCAAAACTTTTGCTCATCGCGATCACACCGCCTTTGGAGGCCGCATAATTCGTCTGCCCCGCATTGCCGATCTCGCCTACAATCGAAGCGATATTCACTACCGCGCCAAACTTCTTTTTACGCATCGTTTTCATCGCTTCACGACATCCGATAAAAGCCGACGTGAGATTGGCGTTGATGACGCTCATAAAATCCTCGTTCTTCATGCGCAATGCAAGCTTATCGTTAGTGATTCCCGCATTATTTACCAGATACGAAAGCTCGCCGTCACTGTCGATAATCGTTTTAATGGCATCCACAAACGCCGCTTCATCTGCCACGTCAAAGCCGATTACCGCGGCTTGACCGCCCGCGGCTTCAATCTCCGCTTGTACCTTATCGGCTGCTTCAGCCCCACTGCGATAGTTGATCCACACTTTTAAGCCGTAGCCCGCCAACACTTTGGCAACTTCGGCACCGATTCCACGGCTTGAGCCGGTTACTAATACGTTTTTTCCGCTAAATTTCATATTTCTCCCTTTACATATAAAGCTAAATGAGCGCTTTGTCCATCTCTTTTGGAATCTCAAGCCCCATGAGATTCAAAACCGTTGGCGCGATATTGTTTAATCCGCCCTCGGCAACGTTCTCAACGCCATCGGCCATCACAAAACACCAGACTTTACCTACTGTATGATTGGTCAGAATATTTCCGGCATCATCGCGCATCTCTTCGCAGTTACCGTGATCGGAGGTGAGCACCACACCGTAACCGTCTGTTTTGGCTTGCTCAAAAATGAGCCCGAGTTCTTTGTCAACCGCTTCCACCGCTTTAATACCGGCTTCAAAATTTCCGGTGTGCCCCACCATATCGCCATTGGCAAAATTAACCACAATAAAATCGTAATCTTCATCCATCGCTTTGCGTACGGCTTCGCCCACGGCAGGAGCACTCATTTCGGGTTGCATGTCGTAAGTCTTAACATTGGGGCTGGGAATGAGCACACGTGTTTCGTTGGTATAGGGCTCTTCGATACCGCCGTTTAAAAAGAAGGTCACATGCGCATATTTTTCCGTCTCCGCCGTGTGAAACTGACGTAGCCCCGCTTCGCTAATCACCTCGGCAAGCGTATTTTTGGGAGCCTCTTTGCTAAAAAGCACCGGATAGGTAAATTTTTGGTCGTACTCAGTCATGGTCGCCAGATGCACCGGAATAAACGTACGCTTAAAACCCTCAAAATCTTCGACTCCAATGGCCGTGACAATTTCGCGCATACGGTCGCTTCTGAAGTTCGCAGCAAGCACGGCATCGCCTTTTTTGAAGCCCTCATAGCCATCAAACGCCGAAGGCACGATAAACTCATCCGTCTCTTTTCGGGCATACGAATTTTCAATATAATCCGATACCGAACTGTCGCATTTTGGCTCGGCATTCACGATGGCACCATACCCTTTTTCAACGCGTTCCCAGCGGTTATCCCGATCCATCGTATAAAATCGTCCGCCGATTGTGGCAATTTTGATTTTGTCGGTGAGATGCGCTTCGACCTGTTGAAGGTAGAGTTTAGCCGATGTGGGGGAGACATCGCGGCCATCGGTGATAAGGTGTAGCCAGACCTCTTTGCCCGCTTCGGCCGCCATTTCGGCAAGTCCCACAATGTGATCAAGATGCGAATGCACCCCGCCATCACTTAAAAGACCTATTACATGTAAGCGTTTTGAGGTGCAAAGAAGATTTTTAAATACCGGATTCTCACCGAGTGAGCCGTCATTCAATGCCCGCGAGATTTTGACCAGATCCTGATACAGCACCCGACCGCTTCCAATACTCATATGCCCGACTTCGGAGTTGCCCATCTGTCCCTCGGGAAGTCCCACACTCAGCCCGTATGTATCTACAAGCGCGTGCGGCACCTCATTGAAAAGCCTGTCATACGTTGGCTTTTTAGCGTGATAAAACGCATTTGCCGCCGTTTTGGCGCAATACCCAATGCCATCAGTAATAATCAATATTGCTTTTTTGGACAGGAGACATCCTTTTTAACATATATTTTTGTGCAATTGTATTAAAATGCCACTTTTAACCGCCTTTACATAAAAAGTTACGCTCGATTTTCTAAGGACGCTTCTTTGCTCTACTATTTTTACAGTCACTTTGATGTCAACTTACTGCAATACATTACCGTTCGTGCCGGTATCGCTTTTTTTGTCGCATTGATGTTTACGCTTTTTGTCATGCCCTTTTTTATTCGCTGGGCACAGCGCTCCTCAAGCCACCAACCCATTAACGAATACGTCCCTACCCATAAAGAGAAAGCTAAAACTCCCACCATGGGCGGTATCGTTTTTATCAGCGCCACGCTGTTTGCTTCAATTTTAACCGTGCAATTTGATAATTTCTATGTGATCGGCGCGCTTATGACGCTGATTCTGTTTTCGCTTATCGGCTTTTTAGACGACTGGGGTAAAATCAAAAACCAAGCCAATCTGGCAGGGCTTAGCGCGCGCGGGAAGTTGGTATTGCAGATTCTCAGCGCACTTTTCATCGCCTTTTTTCTTTACCGTATTGCCGATTTGAATAGTGATTTGTATCTGCCGTTTATGAAACACCCCGTTTTTGACATGGGGATGTTTTCCGTCGCATTTTGGGCTGTTGTTATGATCGCCGCATCCAATGCCGTGAACCTCACCGATGGTCTTGATGGACTTGCCACGGTGCCCTCTATCGCTGCGCTAACGTCGCTGGGTATTATTGTCTACATTATCGGTCATGCGGGACTTAGCCACTATCTTTTAATGCCTAATTTCCCCGTGGGTGAAGTAGCCATCGTCTCCACCGCGCTTATGGGCTCACTGGTAGGATTTTTGTGGTTTAACTCGCATCCGGCCGAAGTCTTTATGGGCGACAGCGGTTCACTCACGCTGGGTGCGTTTATCGGCTACATGGCCATTATCGGCAAAAGTGAAATTTTGCTCATACTGATCGGCCTGATCTTTGTAATTGAAACCGTGTCGGTCATTTTACAGATCGGTAGTTACAAACTGCGTAACAAGCGTATCTTTTTGATGGCGCCGATTCACCACCATTTTGAAATGAAAAAATGGGCGGAGAATAAGATTATCGTACGCTTTTGGATTATTGCGATGCTCAGCAATCTTTTAGCCCTCATTACGCTCAAGATTCGCTAATGATCTCCTGTTTTGGATATGGTGTTACTACCAAAGCGATTGCCGAGCGCTTTGGACCCTGCCGGTTTTATGACGATAACGTGAACAAACCGTTTAAAGATGCGCACGGCAACTTCTTGATGCCCTCTGATGCCTTTGAAGCGAAATACTCCACACTCGAAATCCCCTCGCCTGGGATGCCGCCGCATCATCCACTGATACAACGTGCTGAGCACCTTCAAAGCGAATACGACTTTTTTGCCCAAAACATGCCCTACTCCATCTGGATTACCGGCACCAACGGCAAAACCACCACCACGCAGATGCTCCAGCACCTGCTCGCATCGCGCGGTAGCGTCGCGGGTGGCAATATCGGTACGCCGCTGGCCAAACTGGATGAGAATGCCTCGATGTGGATTTTGGAAACCAGCTCATTTACGTTGCACTACACCCATGCGGCGCGTCCCAATCTTTACGTTATTTTGCCTATTACGCCCGACCATCTCGACTGGCACGGCAGTTTTGAGGCATATGAAACGGCAAAGCTTGACCCACTCAAACGTATGAACGAAGGCGAAGCGGTTATTTTGCCTCGAAAATATCTACATGTAGAGACACCGGCATTTAAAATTCCTTACGATTCTGCCGAAGATTTAGCGGCGTATTTTGGCTTTACATGTAACGCCATCCATTTTAAAGGCGCGTTTTTGCTTGACGCCGTTATTGCCATGGGCGTAGCTAAGATTTTGTTTGATGAAACGGATTATGACAAAATGAATGCATTTGTTCTTGATCCGCACCGCCAAGAGGAGTTTCGTGATACACATGGCCGCCTTTGGGTTAATGACACCAAAGCCACCAACATCGATGCCACACGTGAAGCGCTCAAAGTGTACGCCGATAAAACCTTACATGTAATCTTGGGCGGCGACGACAAAGGCGTGGAACTCACCGCGCTTTTTGAAGCACTTAAACCTTTACATGTAAGCCTCTATCTTATCGGCTCCAATGCCGCACGACTCGAAACGCTTGCACATGAATATGGCATTACATCGCTTACATGTAACACTTTAGATCAAGCGGTAAGCGCTATTGACAAACCCCATGACCACCAAAGCGTCGCCCTACTCTCCCCTGCCGCCGCCAGTTTGGATCAGTTTTCATCCTATGCCGAGCGCGGAAAACGCTTTAAGGAGCACGTTGCCGCACTCTAAGAGATATTTAAGCAACTGCTTTATATAATTTCGGCCTTACAAATGTTTGGCTCATTAGCTCAGTTGGTAGAGCAAGCGACTGAAAATCGCTGTGTCCTTGGTTCGATTCCGAGATGAGCCACCACCTCTTAATCCAAATCAATCCTTGAATATCCACAAGCTTTATATAAAAAAATACAATTTTTCGTAGCGCTACTCCAATTTTACTACAGCATATTTTTATACGTTTTTCACAAAATTCCGCAACAAAATTCATAAAACTCGCTAAAATATCGATTGCAAAAACAATAAATCATTTGTTTTTAAATGTTTATATTATAAAAGAATTCTAAAATGACATTTACATACCACCGCATTACGGAGCAAAAGATGCTCGCAAAAGCGTTTCAATTTCGCCATGCTATATGGTGTTGCGAATACGGTTTTTTTGACGCTGAAGATTTTCCCGATGGTGAAGAGCGTGATCAATACGATCCCTATTCCAGCCATTTTGCCGTTTTAAATGCCGACAATGACATTGTTGCTTATGCGCGCCTTATTCATCATTCTCCTATTGGTTATCCTGTTGAAAACAATATGATTCTCGATTGCGATGACACCCTTTTTGAACGCGACCAATTGGGTGAGATTTCACGCATAGCGATTCATAAAGATTACAGGGCATATACAAATATCATTTATGAGTTGATGCGTTTTATTACGATCGAATTACGAGAACGTAATATCACATATACGTATGGCAGTATGGAGAGGGCGTTTATTCGTCTTTTACGAATCAATAAAATCAAATATGAGAAGATTGGACGCAGACAGTACTATTATGGATGGAGGTTTCCAGGTATTCTTTACACCGAACAAGTGATAAACGATAACCCGAAATTTGCCAATGCAAAATGGGAAGATTATACTGAAGTGTCTAATAGATACTAAGCACTTTAATCTCTTTAAACTCTTTTTTCACTTTCCACACATAGGCCATCATATATAAAAAACTTGTCATGATATGCGCTGCAATAATGCCATTCAATCCAAAGTGATACGTCAGGTAGCTACCCAGCACTACTAATATGATCAGGCATATCACAAATACGGTATTGATATAGCTCGTAAAGCCTCTATAAAGTAACATTCTAAGAGCAGATTTTCCAATTTCTAGAAATATTTGCGACACCGAAAGATACATTAGCGCACCGTAAATGGCCGTGTATTCGTTGTTTTTGCCAAAATGTGATAACAGCTCTTTACCAAAAAATAGATACACCGACAAAAGAGCAACAAAGAAAAAAAGCGATGTTGCATTCGTTTTATCCAACAGCTTTTGAAATGTTTCACTGCTCTGCTTTGAAGACATAAGCGTACTGATATGCGGAGACAAAACTGCTGCCGAAGCTCTGGTAACAAGTGTAAAAAGCCCTACCAATAAAACAAGCACGGCATAATGGCCAATCACATCTTCGCTAGTATGCACCATCTCTAAAATCATTTTATCAACGTACATAAAAAGCAAAAAAACGGCATTGGCAAAAGCGTAATTCAACGAGGCACTTTTCCACTCTCGATGCTCATCATACGTTGCTTTTAAGGCTCTTAAAATTTTGATAGGCACATGCCTATGATTATACGCCACCCATGCAATAAGCGTTAAAATAAAAAACGTGATCCCATACACGATAGCGATTGTTGAACTTTTCGGCATTAAAGAGAGCCCACTAAATACCAATCCAAAAGCAACCCAGATAGTGCCAGAGCGTCCAATAGCATCAAAAGCGGTTGAAAATACAATATCGTCTTGCGCGTTAAAATAAGAGAGCAAAAGGGCATAGACGGCACTAAAGGGCGCGACAAAAAGCAAATAAAGCGCCGTATGCCAATGCTCGAAGAACGCTTCATATATCCAAACGCTTATAGCAATGCCGCTTATCAACATCATAAAAAGCACGAGTGCTTTTGCTATAAAACGTACATTCCAGCTCATAAATGCTTCGGCACGCTTGGCCTGTTCAAGAAGCGGTATAAAACGTACCGAACTGATTTCGGTACCAAGTAAAATAGTTGTAGCCGCGATTTCCAATACATTAAGTCCTATACAGAGATCCCCATAAACGTCAGGATTAAGATGATGTGTCAAATAACGGTTAAAAAAGAGATTAAGTACATATCCAATAATCAAAAGTCCAATTAAAACGGGAGCTACATTTTTAGAACTACGCATCTATCTAACGATAACGACCGGCATCATTGGGCTGAGTCCAAACGGATCACTAAAACCGTATGTTCTGAAATTGGAAAATTCGCCATTGAAAAACTCGACTCTAAGCTGTGCCCTCCACGGATCTACCGGATCGCCGTTTTCATTTTCATAATAGATTTTTTGCGCTTGAAAGTACTCTTGGGCAATATAGGTATCGGCTTCGGTTTCAAAGATCGTTTCCACCTTTTGGCGTTCAGGCTCGATATGTACCCCCTGTGTATGATAATCATCAATCGGTTTTAACACGATGCTTTCATTACCTTCAAAGAACGCATACAATTCGTCAATATTTGAAAACGCTTGAAGTAGCGATGATTTTAGCGTAATGCTTTGTAATGCCGCGACTTCAGAATCACACAAACCAAAATCACCGCATTTAAGCGTTGAAAGCACATTTAAAAAGCGTTTGTCTCCAATGGTCCAGCACCACGGGTTCGGAAAAAAAGCTTCAGGACGCTGTGAAAACACATGGGTATAGTTTTTAAATTCGTGCGCGTTGTGCTCCCAGTTTCTAGGAATGACCAGATTAAACACTCCATCAAACACGTCATTGCCAAACATCACTTTGCCCTCATCAGACAACGTCGCGTCTTTGGCAAAGACTACTTTTGCTTTTAGCCCATGCTCATTTAAAAAGCGTGCTACATATCGGTAATGTTCCAGATAGTGCTCACTTCGACCCAAATGGTTGACACAAAGGGCAATACTATCGCCTTTAAAACGCTCTTTCAAAAATGTAGCCAATCGCGCTTCAAAACCTTCGGCAAACAGCTCCATCTCGAGATCAAAATGTTGTGAAAAGAGTTTTGGAAACAGCTCTATTAGCCCAAAGTGCCCCGGAATAAAAAAATTTAGTTCAATCAGACGTATGGCATCCCCATCGATATGAAAATCGGCGCTTCCGAAAAAGTCGCTTTGCGCAATCTCATGCTTGGGCAAAAACCAGCCACGTTCGTAAACATCTTGCTGGTACGTTTTTGAAGAGAGCAGTTTCATCAATGCGGGCAATATCTCATCTTTAATCCGATTCGCCATGGACTCTTTTAAAAAATAGGGTGCCGTAGAGACGCTATAGAGTTTGCCCACTTGTGTTGCGAATGCCGTTTGATATGCTTTGAAACGTTGGGGCGTAAAGTTCCGTTTGTAATAGTTTTGATAGTTCTTAATCATTGTTAGCCTTTTATAGTAATAAAATCGCTGCTTTTTTCAAGCATCCCAGAGAGTGACTCTCTTTTGATTTTTCCCAGTTCTGTTTTAGGAATAGTGTTTTCAAAATAGATACGATGCGGGATTTTAAACGTGTACAGTTGCGTCTGATCGGTTTTAAATTTTTGGTGCAATGCCATACTTAACATTGCGCCAAACGCTTTTTTATCAATCGCTTCTTCATCAAGCACCACTGCCAGACAAAGCCGTATCATGCCGTCTTTACATGTAAGGGCACATACCGCACAATCGCGTACCTGCTCATAAGCGCCGACAAGCGTTTCGATCTCCGATGGAAACAGTTTTAAGCCGTCCATATTTAGCGTATCTTTGAGTCGTCCGAGCACCGTAATGAAACCCGCTTCATCTATTCTAGCCACGTCGCCGCTGGCAAACCAGCCGTTATCCAAAGAGCTGTCACGATCATGCAAATACCCCTTCATAACATTACCGCCTCTGATATACAGCTCCCCTTCGCCCTTTTCGTTTGCTTTGCGTATCTCTATATCAACTCCTTCTACCGGCTTTCCGGTTGTATGCATGTGCGCCGCATTTTGCCGACACACGTTGGCAATGCTTCGGCTTGCTTCGGTAGAACCGTAGTAAGTACAAAACCTTAAATGCGGCAGGAGTGTCAAGAAGGCTTCAATTGTCTCTTTTGGCATCGGCATAACGTTGGCAAGTGCGTACCTTAAATGCTGCGCCGCGTCGCTAAAGCGCGCTCCGGCCTCTTTTAAAATATGCGTTATGATTCTGGGAGTTAACAACACTCCCGTAATAGCTTCTTGCGCCATCGTATCGCAAAATTTGTTGATGTTTGAGGTGTTTAGATCGGTATAGAAACCGGGATAAAGTCTGACATAATTTCCAAGCATCATGCAGGCGTGAAAATGTCCCAGTCCGCCGGTAGAGCCCAAGGGCAATAAAATGAGTTCCCGCTCTTCACACGCTTTCATATCGGCCAGTGTTATGAGCGTATCGGTAACAAAAAGGACATTCTCTTGCGTTGTAAGTACCGCCTTGGGAGAGGATGTGGTACCGCTTGTAAACATCACATAGGCAATCTCGTTTGGATGGCTCTCATATATGGCGACAGCCGCGTCGTCAATATCAAAATCAAAAACGTCAATATCCTCGGCAATGCCTTTGAAACGATCGCTGATGATTGCTTTTGCCTGCGTCTGTCGTGCAGCAAACTCGACATACGTATCTTCACGTTCGGGATAGAGATGCACACTGACTGCCCCAAGATTCAAAAGCGCGCAATAGGCAATAAGATGCTCAATTTTTTTGCTCAGATGAATCACGACAAAATCGCCGTTTTGAATTTTTTTTGACGCTAACGTTCCCGAGAATCGTGCGACAAGGTCATAAAATGCTTTAAAGCTGTATTGTGTGTTTTCATCGGCTATAAAAATCTTTTGCGGCGACAGACGCGCCCATTTTTCAAGAGAGAAAATAACGCTGTTCAAAACCCGTTTTCCTTTTTGATTTCCCCCAGTGTCAACTGAAGCGGATCGATCAGCTCAATGCTGTTCAAATAGCACACAAGCTGCGCATTGCCCTCGCTTTTTAAATATTCAAGCGCAATGGGAAGCTCCGTACAGCCCAAAAGTAGCTTTTGCGCCCCCCACTCTTTTAAAGGTTCAAACAGCTGTATGGCATTTTTTATCACCTGATGTTTATCAAACGATTTAACGCCGTTGATAATCTCTGTCACATTGTTTTGAAGCGTTGAGAGTTCCGGTATTTCATGCAACGAACGCAACGTATTACTTTTGCCGTAAATTCCGCTTTGAGCGGAAAATTGTGTTTGCAACGCAATATTTTTTTGACCTTTAAAGAGTCTTGCGTTTGTTTCGACGGAGTGTTTGAGTGAACAGAGTTTAATGTGGGGATGCTTGTCGCTTAGCGCTTGATGTATGAACTTATGTGCACCGTTGCATAGTACAATCAGTTCAATGGTTTTATCTTTAGGGCACTGCTTTAAAGCGCTTGATACGGCATGTTCAAGTACTCCGGTAATATCTTCATCAGTACTGCGTTGCGGGATGCCGCAGGCTTGAAACAGGGTAACCGATTGTGTACCGTCGTAATTTCTGAGTACCTCTTTCATGCCATGAACACCGGCTAAAGGTCCCATACCGCCCAAAAGCAGCAAATGTGTATCGCCACTATTCTCAAGCGAAAAAGCACAGCACTCAAAATCCTGATCGCTTATCGTTTTGCCAAGCGTTTTTAAAGTTGCCGCTTTGGCGTTCATGGCCTCTTCATACGTGTCTAAATATCCGTATAACACTGTTTTGTCACAAGTGCTTCGGACAAATTCGGGTTCAAAAAGCGCGGCACTCATGTCAAAATTTTGCGGCGATTGCCTCTAATGCAACGGTGATTTTATCAATGTATGCGTTGCCGACTTCGTTAATAATATCAAAGCCGATCGTCTCATCTGATGCCTGCTCGTATTTTTCTATGGCGTGTATCACCGCCATAAAATGATGAATTTCGGTTTCGTACTGATTGTGCACATCTATGTAGCGTACGGCATCTTCAAGTGTTTTAGCGTCCATACCGTAAAAGTGCTCCATCGCATATTTAAACGTCTCAAACGAATAGGCATATTCTGCATGATTGTAAAACTCTGAAAACATGTTGATGCATAACCCATAGGGAATCGGATTTAAAAGCATACTCCGATAGACCCAGCTTGAAAAATCGTTTGCCTCTTTGGTGTCATATTGTGAGAGTTTCCATGTATCGCTTTTGACAAGTGAAAACGCAAAATCATCATACAGTTTACCGTGCGATACGGCATCAAAGCCCAAGCCTAAATCTTCGTGGCTTGTTTGGGCGTTAAAGGCCGAGGATTGTAAGTAACTTAGTTTGATTGCGTCATCTTCATGTTCCATACCGAGTATATTAAGACGACAGGATAAGCCATATATCGGAAGCATTTTCAGATGTGTTGCTTTCCATCCGTTTAAAAAAATGCTCATGGTGTCATCAGGAAATTTTTGTGAGCAGATATGAGTGAATATTTCCTCTATTACGGCGAAGTTGTCGGCTTTTGCATTGATTGTAGTTTCTATCGAAGTTTTTATTGCGCCATCGGGTAACATGGCTGCCACTTCAGTCATCATCGATACCATAGATCTTTTTACGGACAGACTCATTAACGTCTCCTCCATTTGAAAAGTTTTCAATATAGTATCGGTTTTTTAAAAAAATATCTACCCTATTTTGTTATTTATAGTTTCTTGGAGTTCTCCATCCTTGAAAGCATTGCTTTGATAGGCTCGCCCTCTTTTTGAATATGCATATTAAATTGACAATGCAACCCTTCAATATGCTGATGTTGCGCCACGCTATGGAGTTTTTGCAAAATAATATCGCCCCGCTCAGGGGTATCAATCAAAAAAACCAGCAAAAAGCGGTTTGAACTCCATCGCACCAGCATATCGTCTTGACGGGTACTGCCGTCACAATGCGACACAAAATCATGCAACATCTGCGAATCTTGACTAACATCACTTCCGTCATCTTTTTGGATATCAACTACCACCGTAGCTACGATTTTTTCATTAAACCGAGCCGCATCTTCATAGCTTGGCGCAATATGTAGAAAATACTCTTTGGCATACGCCCCGCTCTTAACATCAATCGTAGCATTGTTTTCAATCATAATGCGTTTAATCAGGCTTTGAGTAATGTCATTAAACGTAACGATACGAATCTGATCGGCCTCTTCTTGAATCGTTACGGCAAAAGCGTGCGGATCAAAGCTGGGCGTCATCATGCTGACCACGCGATCCATCTCGTCGCGTGCCATGATCGCATCAAACCAATTGGCACTCTCACCGATATGCTCTTTATGAAAATAGGAGGGATGCGGCACGAAATGTTCCACAAACGTACCGTAGTGGCGGTAATATTCATCCAGCGATCCCACATCAAAAAAGTGCCCAAATGCACGGTTTATGGCGATAGGCGCTTCATCTTTAAAAATGACAATAAGATCGTGTTGCGTGTCAATGACACCCTGAATAACACTAAGGCAGAGAGGTTCAAGCATGATGTATTATACCTTACATGTAAAGATTACTCTTTGGTCACGATATAGAGCTGTTCATGACCAATGCGCTTTAAGATGTCCATGACTGTCACAAAGTCCTGAAACACCGCCTGTTTATCGCTACTAAGCACCACTGTTTGATCTTTTCCTAGAGCAGAGAGTTCCTGCTCAAGCGCTTCGGGCGTTACCTTTTTTTTCTCCAGATAGAGGGTTCCATCTTTATCTACCGTAACATGCACCTCTTTAGGCTCTTTTTGCACAGCGCTCTCTTTGGCTTTAGGCAGATCAACGGGAATAATCCCCTGCTTGATAAATGTAGCAGTCGTGAGCACCATCACCAGCAATACCAACATAATATCGATAAAAGGGATCACATTGATCTGATCAAAGCGCTTGCGCGGTTTCATTTTGAGCCGTTTTCTCTCGCATCAAAATGGGCTAAAATACGCTCCATTTTACGCAGTGCCACGGTGTAAAACGCAATCGCCGGAATCGCCACCAAAAGCCCCATCGCCGTGGCTTTAAGCGCCAGCGCGAGTCCGGTCATGATTTTTTTGGTATCCACGCTTCCCGTATCACCGAGGGTATAAAAGGTAATCATAATGCCGATAACGGTACCCAACAAGCCCACATACGGCGCATTAGAACCGATTGCCCCAATGGTAGAGAGGTTATCGGAGCAATCAAGTTCAAGCAGATCGCGACTTTCGTAATCCTCAAGTCGAATTGCGCGGTAAAACATTAAACGCTCAATAAAGAGCCAGAGTGAGACGATACTCATAAGAATCAGTATGCCCATCACTCCGTAATCCAGTACTTTTTCAGCCGTATCCAGCCAGTGTGTCTGCTCCATTATGCGGCCACCTCCTTGAAATTTAGCACAAGTGTCGTCCCCTCGCCGGTCTGACTCTTTACATGTAAGCCTATCTTATTACGGTCACAGTAACTTTTTACCAACCCCAGACCGATGCCAAAACCCGGCATACTACCATCATTTTGGTAATAGCGGTCAAAGATGTGTAGCAGTGTCACTTCATCCATTCCTCTACCATAGTCGATAATTTTAAGTTCGCCCTCGCCAAATTCCACACGAACCCTGTGTGAATCTTCCGAGTATTTCACGGCGTTTTCAACCAGATTGTCGATGACTTTTTCAAATCCACGCCGATCGGTCATGACTTCAAAAGGGGCAAGTTGCAATTCAAAGCGCATTTTTTCATACAGCGGTTTTAAAAAATCGACACGTCTCTCCACCACTTCTGCCACGTCAAAGCGCTCAATCTCCTCTTTGTGCATCTGTTTTTGAATCAGGTAATTAAGCTCATTATAACGTTCTTGGAGCATCTGTGCCGCCATTTCAATACGTTCGATACGTTTAAGTATTTTAGGATCATCCTGATTTTTTTTGAGCATCGATGCGTTGGCGGTAATGGTGTTGACGGGAAGGTTAAGCTCATGTAGCGTCTCTTTGCTAAAGCGCTCTAGGGCATTAAAATGTTCACGCAACGGCTCCAGCGCCAATGCCGCCATAATCATGCCCATCAGTGCCGTGAGCAAAAAGGTCATGGCCAGCACCAGCCAAAGCGCATGAAACTTCAGCACCACCACAAAATAGTAGACGCCTCCCACCACCAGTAGCACCGAAATGACATAATAGGCCAGAATTACCCAAGTAAGATTACGGAACAAACCGATAGCCTACACCGCGGATATTTTCGATGACACAATCTTCAAGCTCTTGTTTAATGCGGTTGATATAAACACGTATCGCCCCGTCACTCATGGCATCGGAGCTACTCCATAACGCATCGACAATCATCTCTTTGGTCACCACGTCATTGGCATTGCGCATAAACAACTCTAACAACGCAAACTCTTTGGCTGAAAACCGCAGTTCCCGTGCTTTGTATTCAACCCGTTTAATCTCCGAATCGAGACAGAGTTCACCGATGCACAGCCTAGGTTTTCCCTTGCTACGCCGCAGTAGTGCTTGCATACGAACTAGCAATTCATCCATATCAAAGGGCTTTTTCAAATAATCATCCCCGCCCCGCTCAAATGCCGCTTTTAGTGTCTCTTTATCTTGATAGGAGGTTAAAAAAATCGCGGGCGTCGTATCGTGTGCGCTACGCAACTCTTTTAAGAGTGTCATGCCATCGAGTAGCGGTACGTTGATATCCAGCAGATAGAGATCAAACTTTGCGCCGTACGTTGCGTCGAGCGCGGCTTCGCCATGACGGCACAATGCGACGTCGTATCCCTCTTCTTCCAAAAAATCGACAAGCGTTTCGCTAAAGAGCGCATCGTCTTCGAGCAGTAAAAGTTTAGTTGACACTCTCAATAGACCATTTGATAGTTTCACCGGCGTACATCGGCACGACGTCACCGTATTTTTCAGGCACATGAAATGCCCTCTCTTCAAGCACTACCTCTTTAAACTCCGGACAGATGCCGTAGATGCTCTGCGCATTATCGCTCACAAACGCTTGCAGATTCTCCAACATGCCGTGCGCATCAAACAGTTCACACAGACACTGCAACGCAATCGGCGCGCTAAACACGCCTGCCGCACAGCCACATGACTCTTTTTTATGTTGCGGATGCGGCGCGGAGTCGGAACCAAACATCACTTTGGGGTGTCCTTGTAGCGCTACATGTAAGAGCGCTTCTCGATCTTCGGGGCGCTTGGCGATGGGCTTGCAAAAGAGATGCGGTTTGAGCATACCGCCTGCCACGTCATCAAGCGTAATAAGCAAATGATGCAGGGTAATCGTAGCGTACAGATTGGGATATTTCTCTAGCATATCGACCGCCGCTTTGGTGGTAATGTGCTCCATAATAATCTTAAGATCGGGAAAATGTTGTGCCAGTAGTTCATAAATGCTCATAAACTCTGCTTCTCTATCCATCACAAAACCTTCGCTCTCGCCATGCACGCACAGTGGAATCTCCAAACGGCTCATCGCTTCAAGCGTCGGACGCATCGCTTCGATGTCAAAGCTACTTACGCCTCCTTCGGAATTAGTGGTTATTCCTGCCGGATAAAGCTTAATCGCCGTAATCTCATCGCGCACTTCTTCAAGAAAACTAGGTTCATAGTTTTGATAAAAGAGCGTCATGTAAGGCTCAAAAAAATCGCTCATAATCAGCGCCTCTTCATCCATATCATCCAGCTGACCGATAGAGGCATTGATGCGGTGTTTATAGGTAATCACATCCTCTTTGGTGGTTACCGGAGGCACAAGATTGGGCATAATAATCGCACCGCTAAATGCAAAACTGCTCAACGGCGCTACCGTCTCAAGCATTACACCGTCACGCAGGTGCAGGTGCATATCAAGCGGCATTAAAAGGGTATGGGTTTTCATACAAAATCCTTGTTACATGTAAACGTATTATAGCTTTACATGTAAGAGGGGATGCTTAGAAAGTTTTTGCTATAGTATGACAACTATTACTCAAGGGTCGGTTATGCAAAAAATAAGATATGCACTCGTTTTATGGCTTTATATTTTAGCTTCTACGTCACTTTTAGCATATGACAATCCTGCTGCCAGATACTGTACGGTAATGGGGTACACTTATACTATTGTACAAGAGGCCGACGGTGAAACAGGCTACTGTACCTTTCCCGATAAAAGCCGTGTCAACGCTTGGGCATTTTTTTACGGAACCGAAGCTAAAACGTTTTCATATTGTGAACAAAACGGTTATGACATGGTTACTGATCAGATCAGTAAAAACAGTTATATAACCAAAGTTCCTGTCTGTGAATCAAAACTCAAACAGGCTCCCATAGAGCGTTTTAATATGGTTGAACTGATGCAAGAAAAGAGCAATATATCGCTTCAGCGTAGCAAAAAAAAAGCACCAGCCGACACTAAAACATTCACCGCGCCCACACTTAGATCTACGCTAAAAACCTATGCCGATTCGCTGGACTGGCGTAGCTATAACGGCAAAGCTTACATTGGAGATGTTCGCGATCAAGGAAGTTGTGGGGATTGTTACGCCTTTGGCGCGGCGGCGGCAGCGGAGGGTGCTTATAATTATGAAAACAACCTAACCGATGCGGCGACGATTGACTTTTCGGAGTCATATATCGCGTGGTGTTTGGGTACTTATGGATCTTATAGTGCGCATTTTGACGGATGTGACGGTGCCGATTACGACTACGCCGAACTTACCGCCCTCACCAATGAAGGCGTAACGCTTGAGAGCTACTTTCCCTACACCGAGAGTGATCCGGGAAGCTGTACCCATGGTAGTGATCCGGTAACGGTTTTTAAAAGCTGGGGACGCATCGCGGTTAATGATACGGCGGCCATACAAGGCGCTTTAAGTACTTACGGGGTACTGGATGTCGCAGTCGATGTTACCACAGATTTTGAAAACTACTCCGGCGGTATCTTCTCCGATACGCAAACCGATTGTCCCGACGGTGCGTATACGACAACTAACCACGCCGTATCTCTGGTGGGATGGGGTACCGATGCCACCGAAGGGCTTTACTGGATTTTGCGTAACTCTTGGGGAAGCAGTTGGGGTGAGAGCGGTTATATGCGCATTAAAGCCCAAGCGGCGCGCGTGGCATGTGCAGCAACTTATATTGAAGCCAATAACATTGATCCGGCATACTGTTCTTACTCTATTTCGCCATCAACGCAATCTTACACCTCAAGTAGCGCAGACGGTACGATTACCGTGCAAAGTGCCCCCGATGGCTGTACAATCGGAAGCTGGAGCGCAACGGAATCATTAAGCTGGGTCACACTCACCGGAACCACAAGCGGTAGCGGTAGCGGCGTATGGAGTGTTGGCTATCATGTCGATGCCAACACGCAAGGTAGCAGAAGCGGCACCATTACCATTGACGGTAGAACGCACACTATCTCTCAAGATGGCGAGCTTGATGTTGTGATTGACGGCACTACAGGATTATGGTGGCAAGATCAACCCTACACGCAAGCAGAGGCAGACGCGTATGATGACAACACCGAAACCGGAAAAATGCGCTACTGGGAAGGTGCTAAAACATACTGCCAAGGTTTAGAACTTGCCGGATATACCGATTGGTACCTGCCCTCGCAAACGGAACTTTTAAGTATTGTCGATACGAATTATGATCCCACCATAAAAAGTGTGTTTCAAAATGCCGTGAGTTCTTCATACTGGAGTGCAACAGAGTATGATGCATCCAATGCAATAAAAGTGCATTTTTCGTATGGTAGTGCCTCTTATACTCCCAAAGATTATAGCTATTATGTCCGCTGTGTCAGACAGCCCTCATCATCGCAAAGCGCTATGAATCCTTCCATAATCATGTATCTGCTTAACTGATAGGGAAGTGAGTCTTGTTATAGACTTCTTGCATTATCACAAGAAGCCTGCCCTAAATTTTAATCGCCACTCGGTCCATCATGGCAGTCATAACAGCCGATCTGTTGCCCTTTGGTGAAATTTTTAGTTTTATGCTCTACACTGAGACTACGATCCATCCAAGCTTTGGAGAGTACCGAACCGCGGTAGTCGCTACCATGACAAGCCGCACATGCAGTATGATTGCGCTCTGCGATATCGTCATGACGACGTACCCAATCTTGACCCACAGGGTGCATACCGTGAGGCCCTCCCGTTGTAGTATTTGGCACACTGTTATGACACGCACTACACTCCGAAACCGTCCCTTTGTGTCCTTGCAGTAGCTCACTTAACAGGTTATCTCCCGCTTCATGGCTGGGGTAGATGGCGTGGGTTGCCCCGTGACACGCTTCACACTGAAGATCACCATGCCCTTTACTGAAGCGATAGAGACTAAACCCGTTTGCCGGCGTATTGGGATTGGTAGCAAAACGGGTATCGATTGCAGCACGCAATGTGCCGTTGCTCAAAGCACTGGTGTATTGATGACCCTCTTGGTGGCACGCCTGACAATTTGGCTGATCAAGCCATCCCGTTCGTGTCGATGCACCGACATCAGCCATAGTACCGTGACAGCTTTGACAATCCATAGCTAACGAGCCGTCGGGGTTTTTCGCATCGCCCATGGCGCCGCGCAGACACTGAGTTGCTTCGCCTGGATGGCATAAGTAGCATGAGTTACGGTTGTTAATATCGTCAAGTGCCAGCCCCGATTCGGGATCATCCACATTATGGTGACGCTCATGCAGTGCTTGCGTTAGTGGTGGCACATTGCTAACACCGGAAGTTCCCAGTGCGTTACTGGAGTGACACACGGCACACAAAATCGGCGTACCGCCAGCTTGAGTGGCTTCAAGCCCCGTTTCGTTGTAGTTGTACCCTGCACTCTGCAATTCGCTTAAATGGTCTCTTACGGCATTGGGGTTATTATCGTCATGCAACCTGAGAATATTGCGTTTGAAATCTTTTTGTACGTCGGCATCGTTAACCCATCCCGCACTCGGTCTGGCATCGTTGTAGCCGCTACTGCTTCCGTGACAAGCACGGCAATCCATCTCATCACTTACTGGAAGTACGGTAATGGCCTGCGCAATAATGTCGCCTTGAGAATCTCTAGCCGTGACCCGAACACGAGGATAGAAGTTTTTCACCCCGTTATCGTCAATCGGCGACGTGGGGATTCCTTCGGCTTCCCACCACTCATGTGTAGAATTATAGGTCATCGCCTGCTCATGTCCATTTTGCGTTTTAACGCCGGTCAGCCCCGTGTCATCGGCAAGCGACGTTCCAAAGAGCTCATCCACAAAACTCCAAAAATTGGTTTTAGGCGTATTGTGAATATCTTTCATACTCGTGGAATTAAACACACCTTGATCGTCAGCTTCGGACTGGTAATAGAGTGTCACTCCCGAAGTAATCAGATCACCGTTTTTGTCTTTAAGCTGTGCGTGCAGATTGTTATAAGGCGGTAAAATCGAAAATACGGAGTAGTCGTTACCGTCCATACAGTGCATCCCTAGATCGTTCCATGCCAGAAGCGTATGCGTTTGCGACGCCGTAATATCCGCTAATGGATCCGGTGTTGTTATCGGCGTATTGTTATGATCGGAAGACAAGGAGGGCAAGATAGCCGACATATAATAATCAATCATATCATAGCTAAAAGCCGGTAGCGTGAATGCCATCGACATTGCGAATGGCAAGAGTAGACGCTTTTTCATTTTTGAACCTTTCGTGCATTTTATAAAAGCATCTTATTCTAGAAAAATGAAGGCTCAATGAGTTTTAGCGCAAATTCTCTTTTGCTTGCACAATCAGTTCATTCATCACGCTCTCATAATGCTGCGCCGTCGCTTCATTGTCCGATTCAAAGCGTGTTACCAGAATCGGGGTGGTGTTGCTGGCGCGTACCAACGCCCAACCGTGATCGAAGATGACGCGTACGCCATCAACAGTGATAATGTCGCGAATAGCGGGAAAATCCTCGGGCGGAGTTTGAAGCAGCGTTTTCAGTTTTTCGATCAGAGCAAATTTCTCCTGCTCGGTCGTTTTCACTTTAATCTCTTCGGTTGAGAAAACCTGCGGGAGTTTGTCCAGTTCGGCGTCAAGATCAATGCCTTGCGCTATCAGCTCCAGCATTCTTAGTGTGGCGTAAATGGCATCATCATAACCAAAATAGCGGTGTTTAAAAAAGATATGCCCGCTCACCTCGCATGCCAAATCGGCGTTTGTCTCTTTCATCTTTACTTTTAAATTGCTATGGCCGGTTTTGTACATAATGGCCTTGCAGCCCCGTTTTTCAAGTTCATCATACATAACCTGCGAACATTTGACCTCACCGATAACCGTTGGTTTATCCATACAGAGCGTATACAGCAATGCCATCTGATCGCCTTTAATGTTGTAACGGTGTGTCAATACCGCGATACGGTCGCCGTCACCGTCATAAGCAAAAGCGATATCGCCCTCTGCTTTAAGCAGTTTTTGAATATCTTCAAGGGTGTGGGCATCGGAAGGATCGGGGTGATGATTAGGAAACGTTCCATCAGGATCGGTATAGATACCCTTTACATGTAAGCCCAAACGCGCAAAGATTTCATCAAGCACCACGCCCGCTACGCCGTTGCCGCAGTCATACACAATGCGCTCTTTAAGTCCGCGCAGATGTTCAAACTGTGCGACCATATAATCGATATAACGGTTTTTCGCATCGATGCCAATGACATTTCGCTCTACATGTAAAGGCATTGTAGCCGCTTCGACTTCACGGCCCAGCGCATAAATATCCTCTCCAAAAAACGGGGTTTTATCTACGGTAATTTTAAAGCCGTTATACTCAGGCGGATTATGCGATCCGGTAATCATCACCGATGCGGATGGCGTGAGGCCCTCAAACTCCTGATAATTGGCAAAATAATTCACGGGAGTCGGTACCAGCCCCATATCAAGCACGATCTTGCCGCCGGCGTTAAGCCCCGCAACCAGATACTCAAACAGCTGTGGAGAATGGGTTCTTGCATCATACCCCACGGCCACGTAATCGCCTGCTATACGTTTGGCCAACGCGTAGCCAATGCCCATAACACTGCTTTCGTTTAACTCTTTTTCAAAAATGCCGCGGATATCGTATTCTCTATAAATGCTCATCAATTGCCTTTAAAAAATTTGTCAAATTATAACTTTACATGTAATACTGTATGCTTACGCTATGAATACACCAAACGACACCAAAATTATGGCGCTTTTTTGCGACTATGAGAACCTTGCACTTGGGGTTCAGAGTGCAAATTACGATGCTTTTGACATCTCAAAAGTGTTAGAGCGGCTCTTTTTAAAGGGCAATATCGTGGTAAAAAAAGCGTATTGCGACTGGGAGCGCTACGGTGATGCCAAAAAACCGCTACACGAAGCCAGTTTTGAGATGATTGAGATTCCCCATATTAAAATCTCGGGAAAAAATTCGGCCGATATCCGTATGGTGGTTGATGCGCTTGATCTGTGTTATACCAAAGAACATGTCGATACCTTTGTGATTCTTAGCGGCGACTCGGACTTTTCACCGCTGGTCAGTAAATTGCGCGAAAACAATAAAACCGTTATCGGCGTGGGGGTTAAAAACTCCACATCCGATCTGCTGATTGCCAATTGCGATGAGTTTTTTTATTATGATGATCTGATTCGTGATGCCAAACCCAAAGCCAAACCCAAAAAAGAGCCCAAACGTAAAAATGTTAAGAGCAAAGAGGAGAAAACTACCGAGGCGTGGGGACTGCTTATTGACACTTATGAGGATCTCGTACGCGAACGCGGCAGTGGCGAGATAATCTGGGGCTCTATGATCAAGCAGACGCTTAAGCGGCGTAATCCTGGGTTTAATGAATCGTATTACGGGTTTAAGTCATTTGGCGAGATGCTCGAAGCGGCAGAGCGCGAAGGAATTTTAAAACTCGATTTTGACGCGCGCTCAGGCGGTTTTATCGTGCGCGACGCCTATTTTGACTGATTGAGCGCTTTGTGTAATGCATCGGCCTCGATCGGCTTATTGACAAACGCATTAAAGCCGCATGAGAGTGCTTTTTGACGATCATCTTCACTAAGCGTACTGCTTATGGCGACAATAGGTACCGAAACCCCAAACGCGCGTAGACTTTGTGCCGCCTCAAAACCGTCGATATTAGGCATTTGCAGATCAAGTAAAAAAGCATCAAACGCACCTTTCATATGCTGTTTTATCGCTTGTACTCCATCTTCGACGGCAACCACCTCGTGCCCCATTACTTCAAGTTGACGTGTTGCCATCATACGGTTGATTTTATGATCTTCTGCAAGTAGTATTTTCATAATTAAGATATCGCCTCCAATACAATAGTTTGCGCTTCGTGTAAAATTTCATTTAAATGTGCTTCAGAAATAAAACTCTCCGCATAGATTTTATAAATATCTTCGGTACCCGAAGGACGCGCCGCGAACCAACCGTTTTTCGTGACCACCTTAAGACCGCCAATATTGGCATTGTTGCCGCTGGCACGGGTATATTTTCCGCTTATCGTCTCGCCTGCGAGTGTTGTCGAAGTCACATTTTCGGGTGAAAGGTTTTTAAGCAACGCTTTTTGCTCCGGTGTTGCCGGTGCATCAATGCGTTTGTAATACGCTTTTCCAAACTGCTTTTCATATTCCGCATAAATTTCACCGGGGTCTTTTTGAAGTTTCGCCGTAATCTCTGCGGCAAGCAGATTTAAAATAATGCCGTCTTTATCGGTAGACCAGACCGAACCGTCTTTGCGCAGAAACGATGCCCCCGCACTCTCTTCGCCGCCAAAACCGAGTGTACCGCCATAAAGTCCATCGACAAACCATTTAAAACCGACCGGCACCTCAACAACGTTTTTGCCTATCGATTTAGCTACACGGTCGATCATGGAGCTAGACACCAGAGTTTTACCGATGCCCAAATCTTTATTCCATGCGCTACGATGACTAAAAAGATACCCAATCGCCACAGACAGATAGTGGTTTGGATTCATAAGCCCCACACTCGGGCACACAATGCCGTGACGGTCAAAATCGGGATCGTTTCCAAAAGCAATGTCATATTGTGATTTTAGATCAATCAGCGATGCCATCGCATACGGTGATGAACAATCCATACGGATTTTTCCATCATGATCGCAGGTCATAAAGCTAAACGTAGGATCAACCCGCGCGTTGACAATCTCCATATTGAGGCCATACAGCTCCTTAATTTTCTGATAAACCACAATTCCCGAACCGCCCATCGGATCCACGCCGATCTTGAGATTTGATGCTTTTATGGCACCCATGTCCACAATATCGCTCAAAGCTCTAACATAAGGCGTAATAAAATCATACGCTTCAACTAAGTCACTGGCAAGTGCTTCGTCAAGAGAAACTTTTTTAACATCCACAAGATCATTGCTCAAAATCTCATTGGCACGTGTTTGAATGCGATCCGTAATATCCGTATCGGCTGGTCCACCGTTTGGCGGGTTATATTTAAATCCGCCGTCACTTGGAGGGTTATGCGAGGGGGTAATAACAACACCATCGCAAGGTATCGTACTCTTTTTATTGGCTTCAAGAACCGTAAACGAGAGCACCGGAGTAGGCGTATAGCCCTCATCTTTAGCAATCTTACATGTAACGCCGTTAGCCACACAAACCTGCAAGGTACTCAGTTGTGCCGGAGTGGAAAGCGCATGAGTATCTTTGCCGATAAAAAGCGTTCCATCAATGCCTGCATCGCGGCGATATTCGCACAATGCTTGGGTAATCGCAAAGATATGCGCTTCATTAAAACTACTTTTTAGCGAGCTTCCGCGATGTCCCGATGTACCAAAGCTCACCAGCTGTATCGGTTCATCAACATCAGGTTGAAGAGTATAATACATTGAAACCAGTTTGGGGACATCTTCTAATATTGAATAAGGGGCTTGTTTTCCTGCCAGCTCATGGCGCATCATAACTCCTGCAAACAATTAATAATGTTACGATGATACCATGAAGAACTTACATTTTCTATATGCAGCTCATATAATAATAACAAATATGTTTACATGTAAAATTTTTACATGTAAACCCGACTCAAAACACTTTAGATCGCGCGTTTAAACTCCGGATACGCTTCGACACCGCATTCAGAGACATCCATTCCCTCTATCTGTTCATCATCTGCGGCGCGGAAAGGCAATAGTTTGTTAACCACAAACAGTACGATATACGAAACAACAAATGCAAAAACCGCTACAACGACAACGCCTTTAAGCTGGCCTAAAAAGGTAATATCATCACCGTTTGAAGCAAAGATTCCCACAGCAAGCGTACCCCAGATTCCATTGACGAGATGCACCGAAAGCGCTCCAACGGGATCATCGATTTTAAGTTTGTCAAACAGCGGAACGGCAAATACTACCAGTGCACCACCGATAGTACCCACAATAATAGGTGTATAAATATCATACAGATCCGGTCCCGCCGTAATGGCTACCAAACCGCCGAGTGCGCCGTTTAAGATCATCGTAATATCAAAAAGTTTATAGCGTATGTACATTAAAACAGCGGCAATAATGCCGCCTGCAAGTCCCGCCGTATTGGTATTCAAGATGGTTAGCGCCACAGCGTCCGCACTCTCTTTTGAAGCGATGGATCCGACCGAACCGCCGTTAAAACCGAACCATCCGATCCAAAGCAGTAGCGCACCAAGCACTACAAGCGGAATATTCGATGCGGGAATAACCTTGATTTTTCCGTTTTGATAGCGCCCTTTACGTTCCTTGATGATTAAAATTGCGGCAAGAAGCGCCCAGCCACCCGTGGAGTGAATCACCGTCGATCCGGCAAGATCATACATACTCAGATCCAGCGGCGTACCGACAAGAAAATCGGCACCCCATGAAATATTGACCACTACAGGATAGATTAAAGCCCCCATAATGACCGCAAAAATAGTCAGTGGAATAATACGCACCCTTTCACTCACACCACCGCTCATAATGTTGATCGTTTTTCCGACAAATGCCATCTGGAACAAAAATGCCGCCCAAAGACTCATGCTTTCACTACCCCATGCGCCAAATGCGAGGGTATATCCAAAAAGAAAAAACGCCATTGAGGCAACCACATAGATCATGACGTTGATCGTCAACACTGCCGTAACATTTTTGGTGCGCACCAGCCCCGCTTCAAGCATGGCAAATCCAGGCACCATAAATATAATTAACGTCATTGCAAATAATGCAAAAAGGGTATCGATCACATAAGGAATATCGACTGCTTCCATTCTTTACACTCCAATTTTAAATCAAGAAGCGTCGATGGTAGCACAAAAATGTAGGAATAGAAGTTGCAAGTTGATTAAAAACTAATCAACTTGCAAAAAATGAAAGGTAGTAGTAGGAACTTAAATTGCTTCGCTATCGGTCTCACCGGTACGGATACGGACAATTTTATCAATCGCGCTAACGAAGATTTTACCATCACCAATCTTACCGGTACGTGCCGCTTCAACAACCGTGTTAACCACTTGATCAACCTGATCGTCATCTACAACCATCTCCATTTTAACTTTTGGAAGAAAGTCAACCACATACTCAGCACCACGATACAGTTCGCTGTGACCTTTTTGACGGCCGTAACCTTTAACTTCGCTAACCGTCATACCTGTCACACCGATCTCAGCCAGTGCATCTTTTACATCTTCAAGTTTGAAAGGTTTGATAACCGCTTCAATTTTTTTCATTGATAATCTCCATCTAAAAATTTTAGCCGCATGTGCGCTAATTTGAGTTTACTCTTATCTAAACTATAGCAAAAGAGCGTAATGCTCTTTCACCGGCACTGCATAAATTTCAGGCAATTATAATCTTATTTCAGATTTTTCGCAAACTCAGGATACGCTTCAATACCACTCTCATGCTGGTCTTCACCATCATACTCTTCCTCTTCGCTTACACGGATACCCATCGCCATTTTAAGGATGTACCATACGATAAACGATGCTACGAAAGTAAAGATACCGACA
>JBNKLA010000002.1:0-26701 GCA_050292115.1 Sulfurimonadaceae bacterium
CGGCCCCTTGGTCCCAAACCAAGTACTCTAACCATACTGAGCTACACCCCGACCGATCGACTAAAAAGTGATTACTCTTTAGCGAGGGCGAAATTATAGTCAATTTTTTTTGTGATGTCAACACAAGAGCACTTTAAAACTTTACATGTATAATTAAGGATTCGCGAAAAGTCAGGATTGTCAATGAAAATAGCCCGTTTTAGCCGCATAGGATTTATATTGGCCGCCGCAGGAAGCGCGGTAGGATTAGGAAACATTTGGAAGTTTCCCTACATTACCGGAGAGTACGGCGGCGGCGCATTTGTGATGGTCTATCTGATTACGGTGTTTGTAATCGGGTTTACGATCATGATAGCCGAGATGCTTATCGGCTATCTGGGGCGGCTTGATGCGGCGGCAAGTTTTGAAAAAATAGCGCCAAAGAATAAAAAAACGTGGCGCTTGGCAGGAATGATGGGCATCTGGGCGGGACTGCTTATTATGACCTTTTATTCGGTTGTTATCGGCTGGATTTTGCACTATATCGTTGTGGCGATTACGGCGCTTCCTGCTTCGGTGAGTGAAGCCGAAACACACTTTGGCCAAATGTTGGGTGCAGGCATCTTTACACAAATCGTCTTTCATACGCTTTCGTTTGTGATTATTGCCGCGATTTTGGTTCGGGGGATCAAGTCGGGCATTGAAAGACTCAATCTAATCTTGATGCCGCTACTGTTTCTTATCATTGGCGGAATGTTTTTGTATGCAACCACGCTCGATGGCTTTGTGCAGGCGTGGCACTTTATGTTTGCGCCCGATTGGTCGAAATTGAATTCTGAGGCCTTTGTTGTTTCAGTAGGTCATGCATTTTTTACGGTCTCGCTAGGGATGGGTACTATGGTAACTTATGCAGCGTCGTTGCCCAAAGAAAGCAATCTTGCATTTAGCTCAATGATGGTTGTAGGTCTTGATACGGCTATTGCGCTTTTGGCGGGCTTGGCGCTCTTTACGTTTTTATACCAATACGGTGCAGAACCTGCCAAAGGGCCGGGATTGGTATTTATTTCGCTACCTGCCGTTTTTTATGAAATGGGCTCTTTGGGTACTTTTTTAGCCGTGCTCTTTTTTATTGCGCTGGCGTTTGCGGGGCTCACGTCGGCTGTGTCACTTACCGAACCGATGGTGCAGTATCTTATCGACCGCTTTAAGATGTCGCGGATGCAATCAGTGTTGACCGCTAGTGGATTTTTCTATGTGGTTGGGATTGTTGTGATTCTTTCCGGCACCGACGCGTACAAAGAGGTGCTGACCTTTGGCAGTAAAAATCTCTTTGATTGGATCGATTACATCACAGCCACATTCATGCTACCGTTTGGTGGATTGTTGATGGCGATTTTCGTGGGTTATGTCTTGCCTAAAACCGAAGTCTTTGCCGCAACTCAAAACGGTCTGGGGCGTGGGTTTGGGCTGTGGTATTTTATCTTGCGTTATGTGGCGCCCGTAGCACTGGTGATTGTGATGCTCAATTTAATGGGAGTGATAAGCTTTTGATAGAAACCGTAAAAACGATGCTACTCGATCACGGCATCAATCCCGCCAGTACCATCGAATATGATGTCAACGGAAGCGTACATGTAATGCGCCTGCAAGAGATTGCAGAGCACTACATGCAAGCATCACCCGAATCACAAGCCATCTTTGTGGCTGCGCTTGAAAAGGCGCTTGCACAAGGCAAAACGGGTGTGCAACACTATTTTGAGACTATGGGCGAACTGCTACTGCGCTCTATGGAGCGTTAAAGCTCCGTTACAAAGGTTTTTAGTTCACGAAGCAGTTTCATCTGGCGCCGGTTGATATAACGTTTGAGCCGGTCAAAATCGTGTTCGTTGTAGACAAAACTAAAGACCACTTTCACTTGGTTTTGAGAGTAATCCATGATCTTGGTAATGCGTGCGTCAATCATAATATCAAAGTGTTCGCTTGCATCTACATGTAACGTGAAACTAAGCGCATGGGTTGTATTGGTTTCAACGTTAAACGGATTGGCTTTTTTACTCACGAGTATGGCAAGCGAATAGAGCGAAAGATCATAAAGACCGTAGCGGTAACTTTTGTTGATGGTGAGCAGTATCCCCTCATCGGCGCATTTCACGCGAATGGTTTTGCGCTCTTTAGCGCTCTGGTCGGCAATTTTGAGATTATGCAGATAGATAAGGCTTTTGTCGCTATCGATGTGATGCGCATTTCCCACAATCACACGCGGCGTATCGGGATTGGGATCGACGATAAACTCATTGTTGTCATCAAAACTGGCAAGATGTTTTTTAGAGACGTGAAACACCAGCATCGTGTCGCTAATGCCTTCAAACACGCTATCGGACTTTACATGTAAGCCTTTATACATTGAAAAAAGCTTAAAACGTTTTTGCTTGGTTTTGGAGAAGAGGTTAAGGATTTTACGTCCGTTGGCATCGGTATCATTGATATGAATCGGCGTTGCCGTGGTGGGCTCTTTGAGAAAGGTGAGCACGAAGATGTGGTAGTCGTTGAGTCGGTGCACATTGACCTGAATCGTCTGCCGGGCATAAAAGAGATGCGAATGCTCCGAGAGAAAGTGGTGAATGTCTTCATCGCGTTGCACCGAGATGCCAAAACTGCGCGCAAATACCTCATAATAGAGCTCATGCTTGATCTCTTCGAGTTTGACGATCAGCTCATCAACCGAAAAGACTTCGTAGAGGTATTTGTTGATATGAATGAGCGTCTCGTCTTTGAAGATCAGCACCGATATCGGAAGTTCACGATAGAGCCGGCATACCTCTTCTTCTAACATATCGCCCTCGATTAAAACTGTATCATGCCATCCACGGGTGAACTGGCAGTAGCGTACGGCCGTTTGGCGATGCGTCCGGCGAGATAACTCATGCGTCCGGCAATCACGGCGTGCTTCATCGCTTCAGCCATCTGTAGGGGGTTTTGTGCCTGAGCAATCGCCGTATTGGTAAGCACCCCATCCGCTCCAAGCTCCATAGCATACGCCGCGTCACTCGCGCACCCGATGCCTGCATCGACAATGACCGGAACGTTAATCGCATCGCGGATAAAGACAACATTGTAAGGGTTCTGCACGCCAAGCCCCGAGCCAATCGGTGCGGCAAGCGGCATCACGGCGTGCGCTCCGGCATCCTCAAGCCGTTTTGCCATAATGGGATCGTCGCTGGTGTAGGCCATAATGGTAAATCCCTCTTTAGCCAGTACGTCACACGCCTTAATAGTCTCAAGCACATCGGGATAGAGCGTTTTTTGCGTATCGCCGATCACTTCAAGTTTAATCAGATCGATTCCCGTCGCTTCACGGGTCAGACGAAAGGTGGTGATCGCCTCTTCGGCCGTAGTACACCCTGCCGAATTGGGCAGAAATTTCACATTCGTACCTGCAAAGGTATCGCGTAGATTCTCTTTATCGGGGTCGGTAATGTTTAAACGGCGCACTGCAACGGTAATGAGTTCACTACCGCTAGCAAGCGTGGCCTCTTTGGTGGTTTCAAAATCTTTATATTTGCCGCTTCCCACGATAAGACGGCTATTTAGGGTATATTTTCCTATTTTTAAAAGTTCCATAAGATGCTCCAAAATGTTTACAGGTTTATAACACACTGCTTCTTAAATACGCAACACTTGTAATTAAATCATTAGGCGTCATGGCGTAATCGTTACATGTAAGCTTTGATGCGGCAATCGTGTGAGCGAGTGAGCCCTGAATCGCGGCTTCAAGCGGAGCATATCCTTGTGCCAGTAGCGCGCCGATTAGCCCGCCAAGCACATCGCCGCTGCCGCCCTTGGCTAAAATGGCACTGCCTAGCGGGTTGACATAAAAGCGTCCATCTTGGCCAATGATTACATTGGCCCCCTTTAGTAGCAGTGTCACATGGGGATATGCTACGCAAAAACGCGCTACATGTAAAAAGCGGTTTGATTGAAGTTCATCCACGCTAATCGTGCCCAGACCGCAAGCGCCATAGAGTGCCACAAACTCCTTGGGATGCGGTGTGAGCAGAAGGTTTTGACGCTGCAAAAGCGTGCGAAGCATTGGATGATAAAAGATATCGGCATCAAGCAACAACGGCAGATCGTTATCTAAAAAACTGCTCAGCTCACGATCGTCAAACTCCTGCCCCAATCCCATGCCAAGCGCCAATGCCGTCGCGCTTTGCGGTAGTAGATGCGACTGCATCAGTTCAAAAGGAATCGCCACATTTTCATTGGAGATTAGCGTTGCCAGCCCCGCGCCAAAACGTAGCGCGGCCAGAGCACTCATCACGGCGGCACCCGTTTTTTCGCCGCAAACAATACCCAGATGGCCGTAGCTGCCTTTGTGCGTATTGTGACGTGTGCGTACGGGTAAGCTCAGATCATCGACATCCAAAAGTTGCCACGGCGATTCAATTTCATAAAGCATACGCGAAATCCCCAGATCAACCACACGGATTTCACCCACAAGCTCTTTGGCCGCATCGGAGTACATTCCCCGTTTGAGCGCGCCCATAGTGAGTGTCGTATCGGCAATAAAGCTCTTGGCCTCATGTGTACCATCAAGGTGTAGCCCCGAGGGCATATCGCAGGCGATTTTGTAAGCTTCTAGTGCGTTCATCTGCGCCAAAAGGATGGAGGTATCTGCATCAAAAGCGCGTGAAAAACCGCTGCCAAAAAGGGCATCAACCAGTACATCGCAAGGCTCAAGCGCATCAATCACGCTTACATGTAAAGCTTTGGCACGCTTTAGTTGGAGTTGGCATAATGGCGCTTTTGTGCCGTGCGGTAGCATCAGGGCAACATCATAATCGCCTAGCAAAAGACGCGCAAGCACAATGCCGTCGGCTCCGTTGTTTCCGGCACCGCAAACAATAATGATTTTAGAATCCATCTTAAAACGCGCACGGATAAAATCGTTCATGCCGTCCGCCGCATGTTCCATTAAAAGCTCTTCACTCAGTGCAAAGTGTTCATAACAGCGCGCATCCAGCGAGCCGACTTCTTCATATAGGTACTGCATGGCACCATTATAAGCCGTATAGGATTAGAGTTGCATTATCTAAACAGAGTGCGAATATTTGCAAGATCATTTTGAGATATCTCATAAAGCGTAATACCCGCTCATAGCACTTTAAAAATCTTAGGCACCATAATTTTTTTTATTTTGCCATCGTTTTACTAGCACCATGAATGTTAATATTAAAGGGGGGGGTTAGTGTAAAAAAAGTGTTGATATAAACTACAATGATAGTTGCCGGCGAATCTAAAAAAACTTCATGGCCTTTATAATACATGTAGTTATTGTAGATAAACATAAATACTATTTTCCATCCTACCAACACCCAAAAAAGAATTAAAGCAATTTCAGAAAGTTTTTTCGCTTTAGGATTGTTTTTTAGAAGCAAAACGGTCGTAACCAAAAGATAGAGACTAAAACCAATTAAAATAATCCCATACATTGAAAAGTTCATTGTTATGATTTTTGCTAATGTTGACCAAAGAGATAAAAAACACCAAATTGAAAAAGTAATTTTATAAAATATTCCCATTATGCGATCTTGTATATTATTGGCTTATTAGAAATGTTTGTGAAACCATTATAAGCCGTATTGGGTTATAATCGCATTATGAATTACGATTTTACTGCAATAGCAAAAGAGACGCTTGAAATTGAGGGGAATACCCTGCTTCAAGCCGCTCAACACCTCTCCAATGAGATTACCGAAGCCGCCAAAATGATTTTGGAGTGCCGTGGCAAATTGATTGTTACGGGAGTCGGAAAATCGGGGCTGATCGGGGCTAAAATGGCGGCAACGTTTGCCTCGACCGGAACGCCCAGTTTCTTTTTGCACCCCACAGAAGCGCTACACGGCGATTTGGGAATGATCGGCAAGGATGATGTAGTGCTGGCCATCAGCTACAGCGGCGAGAGCGAGGAGCTTAGCAAAATCCTTCCGCATATCAAACGTTTTGAGATTCCGCTTATTGGAATGACGCGCGCTCACACCTCGACATTAGGGCAGTTTAGCGACGTAGTGGTACCGTTACATGTAACGCGTGAGGCTTGCCCGCTGGACGTGGCACCCACCAGCTCTACCACGCTTACTTTGGCTATCGGCGATGCACTGGCGATCTGTCTGATGAAGGCGCGCGATTTTCAAAAAGAGGATTTTGCGTCGTTTCATCCAGGCGGTTCGCTGGGGCGACAGCTGTTTGTTAAAGTCAAAGACCTGATGCGCACCCAAAACCTCCCCATCGTCGGCAATAACACCACACTTAAAGAGGCGATTGTCGCCATTAGCGAAGGGCGGCTGGGTACGGTGCTGATTGTCGATAGTGCCAACCGGCTGGTTGCACTGGCGAGTGACGGCGATATCCGCCGCGCGTTGATGCACGAGAGCTTTTCGCTTGATAAGCCCATTATGGAGTATGCGACGCACGCGCCTAAAACGCTTGAAGATGACGAGATGCTAGCGAGTGACGCGCTCATTTTGATTGAAGATTATAAGATTCAACTCCTTATCGTGACCGATAGCGAAAAACGGATCAAAGGCGTATTGCACCTGCACGATCTGGTCGAGGCCGGCATCAAATAATGCGGCTCAATAAATTTATTGCCCACTACTCCACCTATTCGCGCCGCGAGGCCGACCGTGCCATTGAGGCGGGCTATGTCAAAATCAACGGCGAAGTCGTGACTGATTTTTCCACGCAGGTGGATGAGACGCGCGATAGCGTCTATGTCAGCGGCAAGCGCGTGGCGGCAAGCGAAAAATACACCGTTATCGTCTACAACAAACCCAAAGGCGAACTGGTGACCAAAAGCGATCCGCAGGGACGCCGCACTATTTACGATTCGCTTGGCAAAGAGTTTAAACACTTTATTCCGGTGGGACGGCTTGACTTTGCCACCGAGGGCGTGTTGATTCTTACCGATGCCTCGCGCATTGCTACGGCGCTGATGACGTCGGGGCTTGAGCGTATTTATAAAGTAAAAATCAAAGGTGGTGTTACCGAAGCGATGGAAGCGTCCATGCAAAACGGTCTCAATCTTGAAGATGCTACGGCGGGCGGTCATAGCGAAAGCGAAGTGATGGGAATGAATTTTGCCCCGTTTTACGCCTATCAGGTGCTCAAAAATCGTCATGATTACTCGGTGCTCAAAATCGCTATCGGTGAGGGGCAAAACCGCGAAGTACGCCGCTTTTTTGCCCATTTTGGCGCGGAAGTGGCCGATTTGAAGCGGCTCAGTTTTGGCGGGATTGAGCTTAATAACCTGCCCACGGGAAAAACGCGCTATCTGTCGCGCACCGAGTACAATCTGTTGCGAAAATTTTTAAAAGAAGAGGGAAAAGATTAGATGAAGAGCATGACATTTCCAACCAGTCATAAGACGCAGTTGATGGATATCTCCAAAGAGATCAGCGAAGCGGTGATCGAGAGCGGCGTAAAAGAGGGAATCTGCACCATTTTTACGCCACACTCCACGGCCAGCGTATTTCTGTTTGAAAACCACGACCCCGCACTGCGCCGCGACTTGCTTAATGCCCTCTCGCGCATCGCACCGAGCGATATCGAGTACCTGCACTCGGGCGACAACGCGGCGGCGCATCTAAAAAGTTCACGCATGGGGGCATCGGTGACGATTCCCGTCGTGAGCGGGCGTCCGGTCTTTGGCAAATGGCAGGGACTCTTTTTTGGCGAGTTCGACGGGCCGCGTCAGGCGCGCGAAGTGATGATCAAAGTAATCGCCGGATAGATTTTGAGCGATTTCACCCACCTCTTGCGTCCGCAAAGTTTTGAAAGCATGGTGGGGCAGGAGCACCTAAGTTCACAAGAGTCGCCGCTTCGCATTTTGTGTGAAAAAGGCGAACTCGGGCACAGCTTTTTTTACGGCCCGCCCGGTACCGGCAAAACCACGATAGCGCGCATTATCGCCAAAACGATGGACTTGCCCTTTCACGAATTTAACGCCACTTCACTTAAAATTGATGATCTGCGCAAAATATTTGAGCGCTACAAAGGCGCACTGCAACGCCCGCTGATTTTTATTGACGAAGTGCACCGTTTGGCTAAAAACCAGCAAGAAGTTTTACTGCCTGTTATGGAGACTAACAGCGTGTTAGTCATCGGCGCTTCCACCGAAAACCCCTTTTTTTCGCTTACCGCGGCGATGCGTTCGCGCTCTATGCTGTTTGAACTTTATGCTATTAAGAGTGATGCACTGGAGATTTTACTTGATCGTGCTACCAAAAAAGCAGGTTTACATGTAGAGGATGAGGCGAGAGAATATCTGGTACATGGTAGCGGCGGCGATGCCAGAGCCATGCTTAAACTGCTTGAATTTGCTTCGGCCATCTCTTTACATGTAACGTTAGAAATTCTCAAACAGCTCCGACCTACCGCTCTAAATGACGGTAGTAGCGAAGCTACGGTGCATTATGATCTGGCCAGTGCGCTTATTAAAAGTATCCGCGGCTCCGACCCTGACGCGGCAATCTACTACCTCGCGCGTCTTATCGAAGGCGGCGAACCGCCGGAGTTTATTGCCAGACGTTTGGTGATACTCTCTAGCGAAGATGTGGGCAACGCGAACCCGCAGGCACTTACGCTTGCCACATCGTGCCTCACTGCCGTAAAACAGATCGGCTATCCCGAAGCGCGCATAATTCTCGCTCAAACCGTCATCTACCTCTGCGGCTCACCCAAAAGCAACAGCGCTTATGTCGCTATCAATGAGGCTCAAAAAGCGATACAAAATGGCGAAATTTTGGAAATTCCCGAAACCATACAACAGTGGAATAAAGGTTACATGTACCCCCACGATTTTGGAGGCTGGGTCAAGCAGGAGTATTTAAGCAAACCGCTGAAATTTGTAGCGCTTAAAGATGTTGGTTATGAAGGGAAGATGAAGGCGTGGTTTGAGGCGCTCAAAGAGGAGCGGTAAAGTAGACTGTTTACGAGTAGTGCAAGTTACACATTAAAGTACGTTGCATTCGGATGATACACAATCAGTGCCGACGTAGACTGCTCTGGATGAATCTGATAGGTTTCACTTAGCGTAATCCCAAGCTCTTCGGGTTTTAGCAGATCAAACAATACTCGGTTCTGCTCCAGATCGGGACACGCCGGATAGCCGAAGCTGTAGCGTGCGCCTTGGTAGCGGTTCATCTGAACATCACTTAGCGTTGAACCCTCGCCCTCGCTGATTCCCAGATCGAGGCGAATCTGTTTATGGGCAATCTCCGCAAGGGCTTCGGCTAGTTCTACACCAAGACCGTGCACCTGATAGTATTCGGTGTATTTGCCCGCATCGTAAAGCTCCTTTTCATAGGCGCTGAGTTTCGCTCCCGCGCTTACGCAACTCATTGCCAGCACGTCGTGGCGCTCACGGTGAAAAAAGTCGCTTAGCGCGCGGTGCGGTTTTTTGCGTTGACGCGGAAAGTGTAGCTCGTGCACCGCACGGCCGATGATATGCTCCAGTATTTCAGTGTTGATATCATCCTTACATGTAAAGCCTTCGTGCTCATCGAAAATGTAGAGACTTTGATCGTTTGAGCGCACGGGGTAGTAGCCGTACACAATGCTCGGCTCAAAAAGTCTTTTATCCAAAAATTCGGCTTTAAGCGCCTCATATGCAGGCCATACAACCTCATCAAGCTGTTTTTGATACGCCGCTTTCTCCATCCCTTTGGAGCTATAACCCCAGCGTTGCTTAAAGAGCATCTTATGGTTGATCCACTCAAATGCCATCGCTATCTGCGCTTCGCTTAGCGTTATAACGCGCCGTCCCCAAAATGGTGGGGTCGGTACCCGCACGTCACGAGAAGGCATTGTAATCTGCTCAAAAGGCACAATGATGGCCTCTTTTTCACTCGGCATCTCCTCGTGTTCAACCCTTACATGTAGCTGTGTATCAAAGTTGCCTTTCTCAATGCGGCTCATGGCGGTCACGCCGTCAAATGCGTCTTTGCAGTAAAAGATGGGGCCTTCATAGTTAGGACGGCAGAAATCGTCGATAAAACTGCGTGTTAGCGCCGCGCCACCCAGCAAAATAGGGATCTTAATGCCGGCATCACGCATGGCGGTCAGGTTCTCTTGCATTACCTGCGTGGATTTGACCAGCAGACCGCTCATGCCGATGGCTTGGGCATTGGAGGTTTTGAGCGTCTCGATAAATTCCTCAAGTGGCACCTTGATACCAAGATTGATAACGTTAAAGCCGTTGTTGGTGAGGATGATGTCCACCAGATTTTTACCCACGTCATGCACATCGCCCTTGACGGTACCCAAAATCAGCGTAGTATCGACGGCTTTTTCGGTTTTGGGAAGGTGCGGGTTTAGAAAATCGACGGTTATCTTCATGGTTTCCGCGCTTTGCAGTACAAACGGTAGCTGCATCTGCCCCGCGCCAAAGAGTTCGCCGACCGCTTTCATGGCATCAATCAGAATCTCATTAACAATTCGCTCTGCGCCAAGGCTTACATGTACGCGCTCCACCAGTGGAATCATCCGCTCTTTATCACCGTCCATCAGCAGTTTTTTAATCTTCTCTTCATCGCCTAGCGCATTAAAGGCTTCATCCTCAGCCGCAGTGTCGATGGCCTCTTTTTTGGAAAAGTGCTCAATAAAGGCAAAAAGTGCCTCGCCGTTAGGTCGAGTGTTAAAGAGCAGGTCGTTACACGCTTTTTGATCCGCATTATTGATCTTGTTAAGCGGGATGATGTGTTTGACGTTGATAATCACCGCCGTGAGTCCCGCTTGGATGCAGTGGTCTAAAAAGACGGAGTTGAGATAGGGACGGGCATCTTTGTCCAAACCAAACGAGATGTTAGAGAGTCCTAAAACGGCACCCACTTCGCTATGTCTTGTGCGCAGTTCGCGGATGGCTTCAATGGTTTGAATAGCCGCATCGCGGTACTCCTCATCGCCGCTTCCCACGGTAAAGGTGAGCAGGTCAAAGACCAGATCGCGCGGATCAAGGCCGTGGCGGGTGGTGGCCAGTTCATAGATGCGCTCGGCAATCTCAACCTTACGCGCTTTGGTTTTGGCCATGCCCTGCTCATCTATCGTCAGACACACCAGCGCCGCGCCGTATTTTTTAGCCAAAGCACAGACGGCATCAAACTTCTCAATGCCGTCTTCGAGATTCACGGAGTTAATGATCGCACGCCCGCCGATGCGTTTGAGCGCGGCTTCAAGCGCGGGTAGCTGGGTAGAGTCGGGCATAAGCGGCAAAGAGAGCTTTTGGGAATAGAGATCGATCACGTGCTCCATATCCGTCGTTTCGTCGCGTCCGGCAAAACCGACGGAGACATCCAAAACATGCGCACCTGCACGCACCTGTTGTTGGCCTACGCTTAGCGTGCCCTCGTAATTCTCGTCTAAAAGCAGTTCGCGAAACGCTTTAGAACCCGTGGCGTTGGAGCGCTCGCCAATCAGTAGCGGTGCGGGGTCTTGCATAAGGGGAGTGGTATGAAAAAGCGAAGCGAGGGCTTTGGGCTGGCTACCTGATGGTGCTTTGGGAGTCTTACATGTAACCTTGTTGACCAACGCGCGAATGTGTTGCGGTGTCGTACCGCAGCAACCGCCCAAAAAACTTACGCCATCGAGTTCCAAAAAAGCATCTTGACGCTCGGCAAACTCATTGGGTCCCATTGGATAAAAGCTGTAGCCGCCACGGTTTTGCGGCAATCCTGCATTAGCGTGAACCGAAATCAGCCCACCCCAGACGCTTGAGAGGGTTTTCACATGTTTGGCGACCTGCTCGGGTCCCGTACCGCAGTTAAAACCGAGTGAGAGAATATCAAAAGGCTCTAAAATCGCGGCAATCGTCTGGGCGTCGGTGCCGATAAGCATGGTGCCGGCAAGCTCAATGGTGACTGAAACCATAACGGGCAGATTACTGCCTCGCTCATTATTGGCCGCTTCGCAAGCGTGAAGTGCGGCTTTGATCTGCAAAGGATCTTGGCAGGTCTCTAGCAAGAAAACGTCGCAACCGCCGTCAATCAGCCCGAGTGCGCACTCTTGATACCCTTCAAACATTTCGTCATAGCCAATGTGTCCCAAAGAGGGGAGTTTGGTTCCTGGGCCAATAGAGCCCAGCACATAGCGCGGCTGCTCGGGCGTGGCGAATTGATCGCACATTTTACGCACAACCGCCGCTCCGGCTTTAGAGAGCTCATAGGCACGGTGAGCGATCTCATACTCATCCAATACCCAGCTAAAGGCACCAAAAGTGTTGGTGGTAATCAGATCGGCACCCGCCGTAAGATAAGCGGAGAAGATCGACTCCATCACCTCGGGCGCAGTCACGTTGAGTAGTTCGTTACACCCCTCTTTGCCCTCCCACGCCGCGTCGCTAATCTGCTCACTACGCTCTTGAAGCTGGGTTCCCATCGCGCCATCAATAATAAGCGGACGGGTTTTGAGGGTGTTTAAAATGGCGGCTTTGGTGCTCATAATGCTCTTTACATGTAAACTTAAATGACATTTTAACAAAGTGCATCTAAAGGTATACGGTTACATGTAAGCTATAATTTCAGTGGTGGATTTATACCAACTTCAGCTAACCCTGCATACGTAAAACGTTCATCGTGCATTAGAGGGCAAGGCAAAATGACGCAGGAGCTACTAGTAGCTACTAGCTTCTTTTTTATTTTGCGTATGCAGGGTTAGCTGAAGTTGGTATTATAGGAGAGAAATGAAATGAAGTACTTTTTTCAGATCGCTACGGCAGGTATTTTGATGCTGCAAGGGTGTGGTGACAGAGTCGCTCAAGATGATGAAAATAGCAATCAATTTCCCGCAATCAAAGCGGTTATCGACGAATCTAAGCTGCCTACACGCTCTGTAGAATCATCGTCGCTTCAGGATATTTATGACATTTTTGAAGAGTTGGAGTATACCCATGAATCTTGGAATGCGCAAAAGTTGCTGATTCCAAGGCTCTATTTGCAGCGAGTCTCGTGCCGTTGGCAATCGCAATCGAGTACGATTCCGGTAAAAACGAAAAAGCAGATCTTTTTTCAGCTGATTACTCCGGAAATATTACGTTCTAACGAACTGATACAGCTTGAGCGCAACCGTTTGATTAGCTTAATGGATAATCCGGTCGATGTTGAGGAAGCGGGGTACGAATGGCTGATGAATTTAGCGCGAAAATATAAGGTGATTCGTCGCGATGAGACGAGTGCGCTTGGTAGCAAACAGATGGATGAGCTTTTGCGCCGTGTCGATACGATTCCACTCTCATTGGCCTTGGCTCAAGGTGCCGAAGAGAGCGGCTGGGGAACCTCGCGTTTTGCCGCGGAAGGCAATGCACTTTTTGGGCAGTGGACCTTTGGCAAAGATGCGATGGTGCCCAAAGAGCAGCGCAGTGAACTTGGTAATTACGGCCTAAAACGTTTTAACACGCCGCAAGAGTCGGTAAACTCCTATATGCGCAATCTCAACACCAACGCCGCATATAAAAAACTACGCGCCAAACGCGAAGCGCTACGCCGTGCGGGCGAAAAGGTAACGGGACTCGTTTTGGCTGAGACGCTTGATAAATACTCCGAGCGCGGGATGGAGTATGTCAATGGCCTTAAAAGCATGATCGCCTACAACCGTCTTGCGGCATTCGATGAAGCGAAACTTTGGGACAAAGAGGTGATCTATCTGCATCCCAAAAAGATTATTCAAAAAAGTCGAAAACTGCCGCTTTTAGAAAACAACGTCACCGCCGAAGAGCTGATGGCGGATGATATCGACGAATAAGATTACATCCCTGGAATGCGGGGAATTTTACCGAGTTTGGAGTAGCGACAATACCAGCCCCACCCCTTTTTGAGCCAGTGGCCGATAATGGGCATGGGGAGCATAAATGCGCGCTTATCGTCGCGGTAGACAAATGCCGCCCCGTTGCCGCTATCCATAACGCATAAAATATTGATATGGCTCTGGTAGCCTTTGCGGTCGGGATTGCCGAGATCGCGGTGGTAGATATTATAGGCGCTATTGCGTGCCATCACTTCGGCAACATGACCCTGTTTGGCACGCCACTCCGGCCCCTCGATAGCCGCAACATCGCCAACGCCGTACACATTGCTGATCGTATCGTCCAAAAGAACCTCACAATGATCATTCACTTTTAAAAAGCCCGCTTCGTCGGTGGGAAGATCAGAGTTTATAATCACATCGTGTCCCCTGCCTGCGGGAATAAACATGGTAAAGTCCGATTCTAAAACGCTGTCATCTTCAAATACGACACCCTTAGAATCAAAACGCTTAATTTTTTTGCCAAATTGACGCTGGATATTGAGGCGTTTGAAAAAGGTTTCCATCATGCTCAACGCTTGCGGCCCCATACGCTTGCCCGGCTCGGCCATAGGGGCAAAAAAAGTGAGCTCAAAATTATTGCGAATACCTTTGCGCTTAAGCATGTTATGGACGTTAAAAAGCAGTTCAAACCCAGGCCCACCGCGTACCGATGTGGTGTCTTTGGGGTTTCCGCCAAAGCCCATGGCGATTTTTCCGCCACCCTGCGCTACCAGTTTGTTGAGCTGATGGCGAATATCAAGCGCCATTTCGGGTGCTCCGCAGATGGATAGCGTATTTTCAAGACCCTCATGCTGCATTTTATGCGCACCCAGAGCAATGACGAGGTAGTCGTAGTCGTGTATAACGCCAAGCGTTTCAAGTTCAACTTCGTTCGCCTTGGCGCGAATAGCAGTTACTTTATCGATAACAAGACTAAAGCCGTGTGATTTGCGAAGATCACGAAGATCAACGCAAACATCTTCAAATTCGGCATCTTTGGTGGGTACCCAGATCGATGTCGGGTAGATATAAAAGTAGTCTCGATCACTTACCAGTGTAACGTCGTAGTGGTATTTTCTAAGATAAATGGCGCTCTCAACACCGGCAAATCCGCCTCCGAGAATTAAAACTTTTTTCATCACAAAACCTTTTTTGGCAAGAACTCTAATAATAGTTATAATCTATAGTAAAGATACTTAAAAAAAAGGTTTAACCTTTAAATTTTAACACTGACACAGAAAAATTCAGGGTGATCGCCGCGGCGGTCTATCAAAATATGCGAAACGTGCACATCTAGCGATGAACCGTCTTTACATGTAAGCTGGGCGTAAGCCGGCATGATAGGTTTGTTTTGCGTCAGCCAGCGGTCGATTTTAGCAATGTAAGGATTGCGATCGGCTTTCGCATAGAGCAGTTCATCGATTTTGGTGCCCAGTGCTTCTTGTTTGGTGTAGCCAAACATGGCACTGCTTTGTGCATTCCACGAAGTGATGCGGCGACTCTCATCAAACCCTTGCAACGCAACGCCGGGAAGATTGTCGATAAGTTCGCGAAAATGCTTTTCATGACGCTCAAGATCAACGACGCGGCTATGCTGAGCGGTGATGTCGATATGAACACAGACCAGACCGCGTGTATCATTTAGCGAATCACTAAAAGGCTTTTTATTGGCCAGTATCCATTTGTCGCCGTCTCTTTCGACACGGTTGCTAACGGTTTCGTCTTTAGTAATGATCTTAACCTCTTCGGCGGTTTGCGGACTTTCTGCTTCGATCCAGCCGAGTTCTTGGTCGGTTTTGCCCAGTAGCGCGTTGAAGTGTTCAACGTTGCGGTAGCCGAGATACGTGCGGTTACAGCCAAGGTAGCGCAGTTGTGAATCTTTCCAGTAAATGTTGGCGGGTACCGTATCGAGTACCTGCTGGAAAATATGAGCACGTCTCGTATAAAACTCCGCCTCTTTGTTGTTGCGGGCCTCATTTCCGTGTTCGATCATGCGTTGGGTAGCGGATTGCACGAGTGTTTCGAGATGGCTGATATAAGGGCTACTCTCTTCGATTGTTTTTTTAGCATATAAGGTTAAAACACCCAACGGCTTGTAGCCTTTTCTCTGTTTAAACGGCAACGCAATTACCGATACAATAGCGGAAAATTTTGCACGGGATCGCCACAGTGCAAAACGTGCATCGCTAAGCGCATCTTCAATCAGTACGCGTTCGCCGCTAAGCATGGCCTGTGACGAAGGGCCGTTGGCATAAATATCTTGAGGATTGAGCGGCGTTTTAAACTCGTTAAACAAAAAGCGCGGTTCGGCTTGGTCGCAAAAATACGAGACCGGCAGTTCGTCGGCATCCTCTTTGGCAAAACCGATCCATGCCACATCAAATAGCTCCGTTTCGCAGAGTTTTTCGCAGAGCTCTTTACACATGATTCCGGCATCTGATGAGTGGTTGATAAGCCGTTCGCAGGCGATAAGCATTTCAAGAAAATCGTAGTGGCTTTTAACTGCGGCAACCTCGTTTTTGGCATCTTCCATCTCTTCAAGGTGTGATGCGGCAGACGTTTCGTTTTGTAGTTGTGACTCCTGTAAATTGCGGCGTGTTTTAAATACATGAAACAATAATATTGCATTCAAAAGAACCAACACGGCAATAAGAATAATAGCGGTAATGTCCATTGACGGCTCCTTAAGGAGTTAATAATAGTTAAAATATAATTAAACTCTCTTGATGAATTATCACATTTAAGCTCAAAGTGCCATAATTTTGGAAAAAAGGATCTATATGGCGCGGATAGAGACGGCACTGTTGGGTGGGGGATGCTTTTGGTGTATCGAAGCCGTTTACAGCAGAACAAAAGGGGTTGTCTCTGCAATTAGCGGATATGCGGGCGGTCATCGACCCGATCCAAACTATGAAACGGTCTGCACCGGAGTGAGCGGTTATGCCGAAGTGGTCGCGATTCGTTTTGATTCCGAAATTATTACATTTCAAGAGATCTTGGAGATTTTCTGGACCATTCACGATCCGACCACCTTGAATCGTCAGGGTGCCGATGCCGGAACGCAGTATCGCTCGGTGATCTACTACTATAACGATGCTCAAAAAACCGTTGCCCAAGAGAGTATCGATCAACAGCAGATACGCCTTCGCGATCCGATTGTGACGGAGCTCTCACCGGTACCTGAGTTTTATGAGGCCGAAGGGTATCATCAAGAGTACTTTACGCAAAACCCTAATCAGGGCTATTGTCGTATGGTCGTGGCACCGAAAGTTGAAAAACTGCGACAGAATTTTCCAAAATATGTTAGGCGGAGAGAATAGGGTCGTCTTGGGCTTTTTGCGTCTGAAACCGATAAAACGTAATCGTGTCGTTTTGCGGTTCAGGGCTTACATGTAAAGCTTCATGGAGTCTTAAAATAATAGTATCGATCGTTTCAGTCTCGTTCCAATTTTCGGGCATAAAGTAAGCGCTTTGGTCATGGTGCTTGATAACAATGCCGTCAATATGGGGTCGAAATGCACCATAAAGCGTCTCCAGTGAGTCGAAATTAACGGCTTCAAGCGGTGTTAAAAGGGAAAGCTCAATGCTTACATGTAAATATTCCGATGTTGTAAGCGGCGGATATTGCGGTAGTTCAAAGGCGGCGACTTTGGCGTTGTAGATGATGGCTTCAATCAGCGAACGCTCCGCATCAAGAACACAAAAGTGCGAACGTACTTTTTTGCCAAGATAGAGTGTGACCGCCACGGCAAGCGGCTCGTTTAAAACGGGGTGCTCCTGAATCAACGAAGCTTTGTCAATAATACGCTCTGCATCAAGAACCTCTTGAATCGATTGGCGTGCCAGTTGCAATAGGATTGATTGTGACATAAGCCATTATATCAAAAAGATTGTCAAACGCTTTTAACCTCTTTGGGTGTGTTTTTCCAATACGTCATTATAATTTTAATTAAAACCGTAACCACCAGTACTTGAAAGAGCGCCGCAAGAATCAGTGCATAATAGTGAAGCTTGTCAATACTGTGGGCATGATAGGCGAGTGTGGCAAGCGCGATTAGGAGCGTCAGTGGCATAGAGTGGCTTAGCCCCATCAGCAAAGCGTCACGAAAGCCGAGTGACGCGCTAAATGCCAGCGAACCGATCAGACGCATCATAATCATGGCCACGGTAATGAGTACAGCTTTAAAAATCAGACCCTCCATTAACAACGCGTCAAGGTTAAATGAGGTTCCGATATAGATAAAAAAGATAGGAATCAAAAACCCAAATCCGAAACTGGCCAGTTTTTCAGGGAGTTCTTGCTTGTGCTCAAAAAATGTCGGCAGAAAAATTCCGGCGATAAAAGCGCCAAAGGCCAGTTCGAGATCAAGATAGAGCATTCCTGCGATCAGCAAAAAGAGCAGGCCGATAGAGAGGCGGATATCTTGTTCTTTGTTATCCTGATGCGGCATAAGCGCCACGGCGACTTCGGGAAACCACCAAAAAAAGAGCCGCAGTGCGCGAAAAAGAAGCATAATAAAGATAATAAATGCAATAAGCGAGATGATGATCTGGACAAATTTAAAGCCTAGGCCGTATTCCAACGACGCCGAAGCGAGTGTGAGTGCCGTGATGGAGATGACCTCGCCGATACTGCCTGCCGTCATGGAGAGTTCGAGCCAAGGAGTTTTGCCGTACTCTTTAGAGAGCGTGGCCACTAGCCCCACCGAAATAAGCGGCAATAACACAATAAAGATTCTGCCCAGATCAAAATAGAGATGAAAAAGTCCTGAGAGTCCATAGAGTGTAGCGAGATAGAAAAGAATGCGCTTTATCAGCTTGGGATCGGTTTTAATAACTTTTTTGAGATTGACTTCGGTGCCGGCAAGAAACATCAGGTACAAAAAACCGACTTCGGCAATGAGTTCAAAAAGAGGCTCCTCGTGCAAAAAACCGAGATATCCCAACAGTGCGCCAAATATGATTTCGACCGGAGTCGTGGGAAGGTGTAACACTTTGGCAAAAAAAGGTGAAAAGATAACGACTAAAGAGAGGGTGACAATAAGAATGATTTCCGGTGTCATCGTGATTATCCCGCCTTTGTGTCGGTTGCAATCTCAAAGCCGAGATGCTTAAGCATTTCAAGGTCTTGATGGCCGTCTCGTCCCTGAGTCGTGAGGTAGTTGCCGATCACAATCGCATTGGAACCCGCTTCAAAGATCTCATGCTGACGCTCTTTAAAGGTAATCTCGCGTCCTCCCGCCACCATAATGCGCTCTACTTCGGGTAGCATTTTGCGCGCCAACCCTATGATTGCCAATGCCTCATCGCTACAGAGGGATTCGGGTTTGAGCGGCAGAGCCGGATTGTGATGGTAAAAATTCAGCGGTACCGAAACCGGTTTAAGCGACGCGATAGACTCCAGCATAGCGATACGATCCGCGTGATTTTCGCCCATGCCAAATATTCCTCCACAGATAAGGTTGAGGCCGGAACGGTTTACATGTAAGCAAGTCTCATAACGCTCAGCCCATAAGTGGGTCGTGCAAATTTTGGGATAAAACGCTTCAGAAGTTTCAAGATTGTGGTTATACGCTGAAATACCCGCTTTTTTAAGTTCGCGTAGCTGCTCAAGCGTGGCGGTACCGTTGCAGGCAATAAGCCGCAGTCTTGGCACGGTTTTTTTGACGCTGTGTGCCACCTCGCACACAAACTCCAGCGTTTTGTCATCAAGCCCTTTATGCGCCGTGACCAAACAAAAGCCGAGCGCGCCGAGTGCATCCATCTGCTTTGCCTCTTCGATAATGGTCGGGATCGGTTTACGGGTATAGCGTTCAATATCGGCGCGGTATTTGACGCTTTGCGAGCAGAATTTGCAATCTTCGTTACATGTACCGCTATTGATGTTGCTAATGGAGCATAAAAAGATTTTTGTGCTCATACGCTGTCTCGTTCAAAACTGAGATGTCGGGCACTAAAGTGCGTCTCTTTAATATTGCGGGTGTAGTAGGTGACATTAAAATACTCGGGAAGCACTTCAAGCATGGCGCACTCGCTCACGTTTTTGTTGCGTGCGCAGTTCTCGCCGGGATTGAGAAACAGTGTATTGTTTTTATAGTCGCACTCAAATTCGTGTGTGTGTCCAAAGAGAACCACATCGGTATCGGGTGTCATATAAAACGGCAGATGCATCAGCTTAAATGTGGTACCGGCCAGTTTGAAATAGTGCGGTTCTTGTACCAGATTGTAAAGATTATGATAATGCGTCAGTGCCGCGTCGTTGTTGCCATACACGGCAACGTAGCGCTTGCCGCTTTCACTGAGTTGTTCCAAGATGCGTTTTTGTCCAATATCTCCGGCATGAATCAAAAACTCCGCGCCTTCATCTAAGAGATGGGCTATCGCGCGCTCAGAGTAGCTGATTTGAGTATGGGTATCTGACAAAACGCCAATTTTCATCTGCTTGGATAGTCCTCAACAGCAATTCGGTTCTTACATGTAAGGCATTCATACACCTCTTTGCCACGGTAAGTGCGTTGTGCCAATGCGCCGCCACACCCCTCTTGCAGACACTTTTTATCGGTGGGCTCAAATTTAGAGATAAAGTTACATTTGGGATAATTTTCACACCCCCAAAACGCACCGCGACGCGATGTGCGCCAGAGCAGTTTGCCGCCGCATTGGGGGCAAGGAACTTGAGACTCTTTGACTTCGCTTTCCAATGAACGTGTGTTTTTACATTTTGGATAACCGCTACACGCCAGAAATTTGCCATTGCGGCCGTTTTTAATAAGCATATCGCTACCGCACTTTTCACACTTTTCATCACTCACTTCATCGGCGGGTTTAGGGGTCGCATTGCCCTCTTCGTCAATCTGTTCGGTATATTTACACTTGGGAAAGCCGCTACAGGCAATAAAATCGCCGTAACGCCCTGAACGCATCAGCAACTCAGAACCACATTTAGGGCAGTTGCGCCCGATAGGTTTGGCCATTTTCTGGCTTTTGATCTCTTTTTTTCCGGCATCGATCTTTTCGATAAACGGAAAATAGAACTCACGTAGCACGTTTTGCCAATCTTTGCCCTCTTCGGCGATATCGTCCAACACCTCTTCCATATTGGCGGTAAAACCGGCATCGACAATCTCTTCAAAATGTTTTTCCAGCACTTCGGTCACGGTAAATGCCACATCGGTCGGAATAATCTGGCGCTTTTCGATGGTAATGTAGTTTCGCGCTTGAAGCGTTGAGATGGTCGGCGCATAGGTAGAGGGACGGCCAATGCCTTCGGCTTCGAGCTTTTTGATGAGACTCGCTTCGGAGTAGCGTGACGGCGGTTCGGTAAAGTGCTGTGTGGGCGTGATGCTCTCAATGCGCATCGCTTGGTCTTGCGTTAGCGGTGGCAGAAGTTTGTCTTTGTCATCGCTACCTTCAAGAATATAAAAGCCGTCAAAAAGCAGTTTGCGTCCGCTGGCACGGTATTGACTATGTTCACTTTTGAAAATAATACTCTGTTGCTCAAATTTGGCATCATTCATCTGTGAGGCCAAAAAGCGGTTGTAGATAAGGCGATAGAGCTTAATCTCGTCGGCTTTAAGATATTTGGCCGCAATTTCAGGCGTAAAGCCGATCATGGTCGGGCGGATTGCTTCGTGCGCCTCTTGGGCTCCTTTTGCGGTCTTAGTGTACGCTTTTGGGCTTTTGGGCAGGTATTTTTCGCCATAAGTTTTAAGAATATGCTCACGCCCCGCTTCTACAGCCTCTTTGGCAAGATTAAGCGAGTCGGTACGCATGTAGGTAATAACCCCCGAGGTACCTTCCGGCGTAGCTACCCCCTCATAAAGGCTTTGTGCAATCATCATGGTCTTTTTTGGAGAAAATCCCAGTTTGCTGGATGCCGTCTGCTGTAGCGTCGAGGTCATAAACGGCGGCGGTGTTTTGCTTTTGCGCTCTTTGGTTTCGATGGATGCGACACTAAACGTATCACTTTTGAGCGTTTTTACAATCTCATACGCCTCTTTCTCATTCTTTATGGAGAGCTTTTCGATCTTGTCGCCGTAATACTCAATAAGATTGGCTTCGATGCCCGGCGCAAAGAGCGTATCGATACTCCAGTACTCTTCGGGCACAAAGGCTTTAATCTCGCGTTCACGATCTACCACAATTTTGAGTGTCGAGGACTGCACCCGTCCACCCGAGAGCCCCTTTTGAATCTTTTGGCTTAGTAGCGGCGAGAGTTTATAGCCGACGATACGGTCAAGCAGACGACGGGTCTGCTGGGCATTGACGCGGTTCATATCGATACTGCGCGCCGTCTCAAGCGCATGGGTAATGGCACTTTTGGTAATCTCATGAAAAACGATGCGCGGCAGTGCCTCGGGGTCTTGCTTGAGCGCATGGGCAATGTGCCAACCGATCGCTTCACCTTCGCGATCCTCATCAGTCGCGATATAGATGGTATCGGCATTTTTGGCCAATGTGCTGATTTGCTTAACAGTGGCCGCATTCTCTTTGGCGACACTATATTCGGGGATAAATGATTCATCTTCGATCTTAATGCCAAAGCGCGCTTTAGGCAAATCGCGGATATGACCTTTGGAGGCGATGACCTCATACTCGTTTCCCAAAAAGTTCTTGATCGTTTTGGCTTTGGCGGGGGATTCTACAATAATCAGATTCAAAAACGTTCCTATATATATAGTTAAAATTCTGAAAGTTTAGCGAAAAAAAGAGCCAAAACCCTAAAGCTGCTATTTTAGTTGCCGATAGTATCTGTAACAGCAAGGATGCTAAATTTGATAGAGCCAAGCGCTCTTCCCTAAAAGGATTTATTATGGGTTTTCGTATTAATACAAACATTGCGGCGCTAAACGCACACACAAACGCAATGATGAACAACCGTAATTTGGATAACTCTCTTGCAAAATTGAGTTCAGGTCTTCGTATTAACACGGCAGCAGACGATGCTTCAGGTATGTCAATCGCCGACTCACTACGTTCACAAGCTTCAGCTCTCGGACAGGCAATTGCCAACGCCAACGACGGTGTATCAATGATTCAAATCGCCGACAAAGCGATGGACGAGCAGCTTAAAATTCTTGACACCATCAAAGTTAAAGCAACTCAAGCAGCACAAGACGGTCAAACGACTGCTTCTCGTAATGCACTTCAGGCCGACATCGTCCGTTTGATGGAAACACTTGATGGTATTGCATCAACTACAACATTCAACGGTCAAAATCTGCTTGCAGGTTCTTTTACCAATAAAGAGTTTCAAGTCGGTGCTTACTCTAATCAGTCTATCCGTGCCTCAATCGGTGCAACCGGATCCGATAAAATCGGTACAGCACGTTTTGAAACGATTGATTTTGGCGATAACAGTATTACATCAGCCGGTTCGACTGAGTCTTTGACGTTTACTAATGCGGTGGGCGCGCAATCATATACACTTGAAAGCGTTACACTTTCTCACAGCGCCGGTACCGGTGTTGGGGTGTTAGCTGAAGTTATTAATAAAAACTCTGATCTGCTTGGAGGTATCCACGCTAGCTATCAAGTTGTAACTACGGGTACGTCTTCTATTGCAACCGGTACGATTACAGGCTTAACTATTAATGGCGTTACCATCGGTGATGTTAAAGTTGAAGATACCAGTGACCAAGCCGGTGTTTTAGTTGCGGCAATCAATCAGTTTAAAGATACTACAGGGGTTGAAGCTTCTGTCGATAGCCGTGGACACCTTGAGTTGACTAGCCGTGATGGTCGTGGTATTCAAATTTCAGGCGGTAGTCTTAGTACCGTAACCGGTCTTGCCGGCGATACTGACTTTAATGCCGGTCGTTTGACATTAACACGTGTCGGTGCCGCGGATATTCAAATTTCAGGTAGCAATTTGGCGCTTTCTACACAAATGGAGACTACAGCGAATCTTCGTGATATGAAAGGTACATTGACTACCGATCAGGCATCTGCAATGGGCTTTAATGCGAATGCAAATACTGTTGCTGTTTCTGCGGCTTCAACTGCGGGTTATGTTGCAGCGGGTGTTACAACGCTTCGTGGTGCAATGGCGATGATGACAATTGCGGACTCTGCTATTGCGCGTCTTGATTCGGTTCGTGCTGACCTTGGTTCTGTGCAAAATGCGATGATCTCTACGATCAACAATATTACTGTGACTCAAGTTAATGTTAAAGCGGCTGAATCTCAGATCCGTGACGTTGACTTCGCGTCTGAATCTGCAGCATTTAGTAAATATAACATTCTTGCTCAGTCTGGCTCTTATGCTATGTCTCAAGCAAATGCCGTTCAGCAAAACGTTCTTAGACTTCTTCAATAGTTTTTGGCGTATTGCGCTCAATACAATAAAACCGCAATAGGCGGTTTTATGCTTCACTTTGGTATTAATTTTGCTTTTTTTAAAAGTCCAATCAATAACGAAAGGCTATGATGTCGCTTTATGAACAAAACCTTCAAGCATTAGCCCAAAAAAATCCGCAACTTGCCGCACAGCTTTTTGCCATTGCGGAAAACCATGCATTTGAAGTTTTTGTTGATAAGAGCGATCAGCTTAATATAAACCTTTTACATGTAGCTACCAATCAGCCGCTTTATCCCACTCAACCGCTCCAAGAAACGATTGAACGGCACGATCATTTTGAAAAGACGTTTAAGCGCTATCCGATGCTCTATTTTTTTGGTTTTGGCAACGGCGTACTTTTTAAACTTTTATTGCAAAACGACTTACATGTAAGAATCGTTGTTGTTGAACCGGAGCCTGAAATTCTCTATATTGCGTTGAATTTAATTGATTTTACCCAAGAGATTGAGAGCGAGAGATTGCAACTGTTTTTAGTATCGCAGATTGATTTTCCCACGGCGGTACAACTTTTTGCCCATAAAGATGCCAAGGTTTTTGTCAAAACCTACAATCTTGAGATTTTGAATGATTTTTATGAACGAAACTACACAGAGCAGATCCTTACATGTAACCGTATCTTTATTCAATCTATCGAGCATGTTGTCACCGGACTCGGTAATGATGCCACCGATGCATTAGTGGGGCTCGAACACCATCTTGCCAATATTTACAAGATGATTGAAACACCTACGCTTGTTAAACTGACTCAAAAAGCGAAAAACAGCGAGGTTGCCGTTATCGTCTCAACCGGACCTTCATTAGGCAAACAGCTGGAGCAGCTTGAAAAGATCAAAGCTCATGTAACGATTTTTTGTGTTGATGCAAGCTTTCCCATTTTAGAGAGAAAGGGAATCAAACCCGATATTGTCGTTTCAATTGAACGCATCTATGAAACCGCAAAGTTTTATCAAGATACTTCTAAAGAATTTCAAGAAGATGTGATCTTCGCCATGCCGACATTGGTACATCCAATGCTGCCGGATACCATTAAAGCCGGAACCATTCAGATGAGCCTGCGGCCTTTTGGATATACCAGCTATTTCGGGCTTAAAGAGTACGGGTATGTCGGTATTGGAATGAGTGCGGCCAATTTGGCGTTTGAGCTTATTTACCACTCCAAATTCAAAACCTGTATATTGATTGGTCAGGATTTAGCGTATGGTAAAGACGGTGCAAGCCATAGTGATGGACATCTTTACGGCACGCAGGGAAAAGAGCGTCATGACGATTATAACGTGGTTGCCTATGGTGGCGAAGGGGTGGTTCGTACAACACGTATTTGGGGTATGTTTAAAAACTTTTTTGAATCTGATGTGCACGCGGCTAATCAAGAGAACCTAGTGACGATTAATGCAACCGAAGGTGGTGCGCGTATTAACGGAACGGTGGAGATGCCTTTTGTGCAGGCATGTGCGCAGTATGTTGACCTTGCCGTGAACAAAGAGCGTATCGTTTTGGAGTTGCCAACACCAGAAATTATTGCCAAAAACCGCGAAATCGTAACCCATAAAATAGCCGAGATGGAGTCGTTTGTTGATACCGTTTACGAGGAAGCCAAAGTGCTTTTTGAAGATGTCGCAAAAGCGTGTGAAAAACTTGAAGAGCTTGATGCACAAAAGAGACCTGAAACCGCTGATCATGAAGCATTAAGCAAACTTGCAGAGCGGCTTGATGCCTTTAAAACCCACTTTGACGATCAGAAGTTTGTTAATATTTTTATTGATGCTTTGCAGGCGACAATTATTCACCAAGAGCTTGATTTGGCCAAACTACAGGTGCGGCCGCTTGAGAGTGATGATGATAAGCGTAAATTGCTGGTGGATTGGATTTTTGCGCACCGGCATTGGCTTTTTAGTATTTCGGGATTGATTAATGCTGTGAAGGTGGCGGTTGAGCGGCGGGGAGCGATGAGTAATATTCTAAATAAAGCGAAATTAAGTGATGAAGGTGAAAGTATTACAGGTTATATTGGAGATGCTAGTAGAAAACAGGGATCATTTGATTTGGAACTTTACGTTGATAATGAAGTCGCACTATCAAAGCATATAGACGCGCAAAGCAACGATAAAGAAAATTTTACTTTTTATATACCTTCAAAGTTTTATGATAATAGGGTACACGATCTCTCAATTAGGGAAAACAGTAGCAATATTATTATAACCGGAATGCCGACGCAAGCACTTTTTCTTGAATCAAACAAAGAATCAGCACAGTTTCGTGAAACACTAGAAGATTTAAGTGAGGCATCTTTCGCAACGTATGAAAAAGAGAGTGTTGGTTTTTTTGTGACGAAAAAAAGTTTTGAAGATAATGAATATATAAAATTTATAGCCTTATTAATGCAACAATTTGTTGATATGAAATTTAAGATTTTTTATTTTGATGAGCTGAGCTTCAATCAGGCAAGTAGATTATTTAAACATGGTGATATTGAATTTATAAAACCACACTCTATCCATGAAGTCAGTAACTGTATTGAGGTCATGA
>JBNKLA010000003.1:0-10277 GCA_050292115.1 Sulfurimonadaceae bacterium
GGCACATGAGGGAGCAAAATCTTCGTCCGTTTCGACCAGAAAGTTGCTACTTTACTGGTCTCTTTTGGTCTTTATTTTACTTGAAAAGTGCTTTGAAATGCCTGTTTTTAGGACTCTGCTCGCTTTTTCAGGGCTGACTAAATAAACAATAACAATTTTAAAAAGTTCTAGCGTATTTCTCATAAAAATAAATCCCTTAGTAAATGAACATTATATCAAACAACATAAGAGGATTTGCAAAAGAGAAGTAGCATCAAAGCAGGCATTACATGTAAAAACATTACATGTAACGCATCATCAAAATTAACCGAGTTTATAATTCTCGATAAGGTTGAAGTTGAGGTATTTGTAGATATCGCTCTCTTTGCCCGCGATCTTTTTGGGTACGATCTCGTTGTATTCAGCTGCGCTTGGGAGGCGTCCTAGCATGGCGCATACGGCGGCAAGCTCGGCGGAACCGAGATAGACTTGCGCGCCTTTTCCAAGGCGGTTGTCAAAGTTTCGTGTTGAGGTTGAGAAGACGATTGCATTATCCGCAACGCGCGCCTGATTCCCCATACAAAGCGAACAGCCCGGTACTTCGGTACGTGCGCCCGCCGCGCCGTAAAGTGCGTAGTAGCCCTCTTCGGTAAGCTGTTTTTCATCCATTTTTGTCGGAGGACAGACCCAAAGGCGTGCCGGTACGGCGCCCTCGCCTTTTAGTACTTCGCCAAGTGCGCGGTAGTGGCCGATATTTGTCATACATGAACCCACAAACACTTCATCAATGTTGCTTGGGCGATCTGAGGCTAAAATTTCACTCAGCGTCGCCACGTCATCAGGATCATTTGGACAGGCCAAAATCGGCTCTTTGATCTGGTTAAGATCAATGTTGATAACCGCGGCGTATTCGGCGTCGCCGTCGGCTTCCATCAGGCTTGGGTTAACCAACCACTCATTCATTTTTTCAATACGGCGCGCTAAGGTGCGTTTGTCTTCGTATCCGGCGTCGATCATGGATTGCAGCAGCACCACGTTTGATTTTAGATACTCAATCACCGGCTCTTTGTTAAGTTTCACCGTACATGCCGCCGCCGAGCGCTCCGCCGATGCGTCGGAGAGCTCAAACGCCTGCTCGGCTTTAAGATCAGGCAGACCTTCGATCTCTAAAATGCGTCCGGCAAAGATATTTTTCTTGCCTTTTTTCTCTACCGTTAAAAGCCCCTCTTTAATGGCTTGATACGGAATGGCATTTACCAAATCGCGCAGGGTAATACCCGGTTGCAATTCACCGCTAAAGCGTACCAGTACCGATTCGGGCATGGTTAGCGGCATGGAGCCGGTAACACCCGCAAACGCCACAATACCCGATCCCCCCGGAAACGAAATACCGATAGGAAAACGGGTATGGCTGTCCGCGCCCGTTCCCACGGTATCGGGAAGCACCATGCGATTGAGCCATGAGTGGATAACGCCATCACCCGGACGCAGCGCAACGCCGGAGCGGTTTGAGATAAAATCGGGAAGCGTATGATGCATCAAGACATCAGAAGGCTTGGGATACGCCGCGGTATGACAAAACGACTGCATCACAAGATCGGCTGAGAATCCAAGAGCCGCAAGCTCTTTGATCTCATCGCGCGTCATAGGGCCGGTTGTATCTTGAGAGCCTACGGTCGATGTAATCGGCTCCACATACATGCCGGGGCGCACACCTTCCATACCGCACGCTTTGCCCACCATTTTTTGAGCCAGCGTGTAACCTTTGCCTGTATCGGCCGGCTGCTCGGGCGTTAAGAAGATATCACCTGTATCCATGCCCAATACCGCACGTGCTTTGCTTGTTAAACCGCGCCCGATAATCAGCGGAATACGACCGCCTGCGCGCACTTCGTCGGTAATGGTGTTGGGGTTTAGTTTAAACGTGGCAATGCATTCACCGTTTTTGTGGGCTTCGCCTTTATAAGGGTAGATCGTTACGACATCGCCGGTTTCCATAGCACTAACGTCAAGCTCCAACGGTAATGCGCCCGAATCTTCGCAGGTTGCAAAGAAAATCGGAGCGATAATGCCGCCAAGTACCACTCCTCCGGTACGTTTATTAGGCACGCCAGCAATGTCTTCACCCATGTGCCACTGCACCGAGTTTACACCCGATTTACGAGAAGAACCCGTCCCCACAACATCGCCGACATAAGCGATGGGATGGCCTTTTTCTTTCAGGGTTTTAATGGTATTGATCGGATCATCCATTTTGGCAACCAGCATGGAGTTGGCATGCAAAGGAATGTCTGAACGTGTAAACGCTTCAGATGCCGGAGAGAGATCGTCTGTATTGGTTTCACCCGGAACTTTAAAAACGGTTACCGTAATCTCTTCTGAGAGTTTCGGTTTTGCGCTAAACCACTCGGCATTAGCCCAAGAGGTCATCACTTCACTAGCCGCGGCATTACCCGCTTTGTGAAGCGCTTCTACGTCGTTAAATGCGTCATAAACAAGCAGGGTATGTTTAAGCGCTTCTTTTGCCGCGTCAACAACGCTCTCGTTTGAAGAAGAAAGCGCGTCAACCATCGGCTTCACATTGTAACCTCCAAGCATCATGCCCATCATTTTAACGGCATCCGCAGGAGCAATACCGTTAACACTTACTTTTTCAGAGGTAACATCGTTTAAAAAGGCTGCTTTCACATAAGCCGCATCGTCAACACCCGGAGAAACACGGTTGGTTAAAAGCTCAAGAAGTTCGTCGGTACAGTCGCTTTTAATAAGCTCGATAAGCTCTGCCGTCTGTTGTGCTGAAAGTGGAAGTGGAGGAACACCTAGCGCTTCACGCTCTGCTACGTGCGCTTTGTAATCATCTAAAAAAGCCATTATGACTCCTGCGTAAATTTATTTCGGATGATTATATCTGAAAATATTTCACGCAAATTATCAAATGTTACGTTTCTACTCAAAGAATTGTTTTTTCTTTATTTTTATGTATAATTTCGTAACAAAGTGGCTTACATGTAATGATATTTATAAAATATCGCGGTTGCCTTTGGCGTTGGGGGCAGAGAGCACACCTTGCTGTTCAAGCTGTTCAATGATGCGCGCCGAACGGTTGTAGCCGATCTGTAAGCGGCGCTGGAGATAGCTGATAGAGGTCTTCTTATCGCTGAGAACAATATTTTTTGCCTCTTCAAAAAGCTCATCAAGCGGCTCGTCGATATCGCTCTCGCTTCCGCTTGCCTCACTTTCACTCTCTTCGTAGAGAAAACTTTTGTCATACTGTGGTTCACGTTGAATTTTAATGAACTCCACAATCTTTTCAATCTCATCCTCACTGCTCCATGGCGCGTGAAGGCGTACTAAACCACTGATTCCAGGAGGAGTAAAGAGCATGTCTCCACGCCCTAACAGCGACTCGGCACCCTGTTGATCGAGAATAATTTTACTATCGATCCTCTGCCCTACTTTGTAGCTAATGCGTGAAGGAAGATTCGCTTTTATAAGCCCTGTTACAACATCAACCGAAGGGCGTTGTGTGGCGACAATAAGGTGGATTCCACTTGCACGTGCCATCTGTGCCAGCCTTGCAATGGAGTACTCCACGTCTTTGCCGCTGGTCATCATCAAGTCGGCCAATTCGTCGATAATCACCACAATATAGGGAAATGCTTCAAAACCCTCTTTTTTGGCCTTTTCGTTGTAGTTTTCAATATTTTTTGTGCGTGTCTCGCTCATTTTTTGGTAACGACGCTCCATTTCGCCCACCATATTGTTAAGCGCCACAATCGCCTGCTTGGCTTTGGTAATCACGGGAGTTAGTAGATGCGGAATGTCGTTGTAGATCGAAAATTCCAGCATTTTCGGATCGATCATCAAGAGTCTTAGCTGATCGGGTGAGTTGCGATAGAGCAGGCTTAAAATCATCGCATTGATGCCCACGCTTTTACCGCTTCCGGTTGTGCCGGCAATCAGCAGGTGCGGCAGTTTTTTAAGATCGGTAATAAACGGCTTGCCGACAATATCTTTACCAAGAGCAATAGTTAAAGGTGAGCCGGCTTCTCTAAAGAGTTTACTCTCAAAAATTTCACGCAGATAGATGGTATCGACTGTTTTATTGGGAATTTCAATCCCCACTACGTCTTTACCCGGAATGGGTGCTTGAATACGAATGGTTTCGGCTTGAAGTGCCATAGCAAGGTCGTCTTGAAGACCCAAAATTTTGGAGACTTTAATATTGGGCGCGGGTTTAAACTCAAAGGTCGATACCACTGGCCCTGCATAGGTACGCACCACGTCGCCTTCAATCTTAAAGTGTGCCAGTTTGTCAATCAGATCGCCAATCTTTTCATCCAGCTCGCCCTCATCGATACCGCCTTTGCGTTTGGGCGGAGCCTGCAAAAAGTCGATTTTCGGCAACTTGAAATTTTTGGGTTTCTCGGTTTTGCCTTTGTCGATCTGTTCAAGCAATTTTGTGTTTTCTTCGAGTTCATCAACCACTAAAGCGTGCTTGTTCTCTTTGATTTTATTGGAGAGTTCAACAATGGTTGAAGGCTCTACATGTAAAGGTTCGTTTTGCGTACTTGGTGCACTTTTCTGTGCCGCCGCCTTGCGTTCAAAAGCGGGTGTATCTAGCGAATCCTCAAATGTTTCAAACTCCTCTTGCAGTGCTACAGGTTCGTACGCATCATCTGACGATTCTAGCGCGATAGCGGGTTTGGGTAGCTCTTGAAAGTTTAAAAACGATTTGATGCGCACCAACATCTCATCAACACTCTTATTGACGATAATCACAATAGAAACCAGCGTAGCTATCAACCAAAATACCCAAACGCCAAACAAGCCGATATACGGGCTTAGAAAATCTACAAAACCTGCTCCGACCACCCCGCGATACACATCATCAATCAGCATTCCTTGCAGAATCAGACACGCAAAGAAAAAGAGCAGTGACGCTACGGTAATCTCGATACTGCGCAAAGAGAAGTCGTGACTGCGATACCAGTAAATCAGCGGTGCCATCATGGCAAAAAGATAGATATAAGAGAGGTATCCAAACGTGGTATGGTTAAATTGGGCAAAAGTAGAGCCAAAAGAGCCGATAAGCCCCGAAGTGCCGATAATAGTGGCTAGTGCTAAATAAAATAGTATGCCCGTGAATGTGATAAGCAGTGCGTCTCGCAAAACAGCGTGTCCTTACATGTAATGTTGCGGAGTATAACAAAAAAGCGCAAACAAAGCGCTTTTAAGGCAGTTTGTCAAACTTTTAAATGTAATTTACCAATGAGAGCTTGGAGACTTTGGAGATAGTTGAGAACATAGCCTGATAGTTTAATTGAAGTTGCTGAAGCGTGAGTGTCGCTTCGGCGATATCGGTATCGAGCACTTCGGAGCGTAGTGTTTTGGTATTAATTAAAAGCATATCGGTACGCGTCACAGACGCATCAAGCGATTGCGATTGAGAGCCGGCTTTCGTTTGCATACGGGCAACATGCTCATTAAGATCATCAATAATTTGAATACCGTTTTGAATGCCGACGTTGCGAGGATCATCCGTATTGTCACCATCGGCACGATAACGCATCTCTTCAACCGCGCTGATCGCTTCATCAAGCTGGGCAAAAAAATCGGTTTGAGGGTCACGAATGGTAAGTGCATTATTGGCATTAAATGTCATTGTAGACGCACTGGCGGTAAAGTCATTAGTATTACTGTCATAAAGCGTCATCGTTGCTTGAGTAGCAGTAGCCGTTAAATCTTCAAAAACAATTTTACCGTTTTTCAGCGTGGTAGCACCTTCGGCATACGATGCTTCTATTGCCGCATCATAATCGGTATCGGTTGACACGGTAGCAGGCAGATTGTCGGTAACGACCATATTCACCACATCCATAAGCTGTCGGTACGTCATCTCATCGGCAGGCGTAGCAACACGCGGTGACGCATTATTAAAGATATCGTAATTTGTCGTACCGCCATCGAGTGAAAATGTTGACCCGGCGGTTTGAAGGTCGATTTGTAGCGTAAACGCGCTGCCATTGATGTCGGTACCCTCAAGCATCAGCGTCGTACCGTCAAGCGAACTGCCCGATGCCACCTCGGAGAGTAGCGTACTGTCAACGGCGTAACTATTGTCACTTTTGACAATCTGGGCAATACTCGATTTTAAAAATGCGCCATCTACCTCAAATGCCGTTCGGTCATAGTGGTAGCCAAGTATATCGTTTCCGGCACTGTCTTTATAATCGCTTTTAATAAATTCTCTTACATGTAAAGAGGTATTGGTAGCCGTTGAAACCCCATCGGCAATATTGCCAAAGTCGGTTTCGCCTTGTGCTAAAAGGTCAATATCATCTACATCGGCATCGTCGTTGTTGCCATCGCCGTTAACATCGTTTGTTTGGTCAAAATCGACGGCACCGACTATATGAAAATCTAGCTTGCTTGAACCTGCATTTTTATCTTCGATTTCAAACTGACCGTATTCGTTGATAGTGATATCAACACTGGTATTGCCGTTAGCAAGAAATTCATTCTCGATCTGATCTATCAAATCACCAACACTCTCATCGCTATTCATAGCAATTTTGGATTTAAACGCCGTACCGTCATGACCCGTAGCGCGGATGTAAAAGTAGCTTTGCGAATCATTGGTAGTGTCGGTGTCGATATCTCCCATAAGATCGCGAATCGTACTCTCGGTCGTAATATAGTGTTCTTCACTCGCAGAACGCGCCGTATCGGTATTTTCCATCACATCAGGATAAAGCGCGGCCAAGTCAAGATGGCGTACATTGGTACTGACTTTACGCGCAGTGGTATTTTCGTTACCTAAAAACAGTTCAACGCCGCTGATATTGTACTGCTGGGAAATTCCATAGCCTAAAAACGCGGTCAATTGCTCATTATTCCCCTGATACTCTCCGTTGCTACCTATAGGTTTGGTTGAGGTTTGTGAACCTGAAAAAAGATACTTGCCGTTAATAGACGTATTGGAAAGGTTTTTCAGATGGGTTTCAAGCCCCCGCAAATCATTGGCAATAGCCTGCATACTGGTTACAGAGTGTGATGCGGTTGCAGCTTGGACGAGTTTGGTTTTAATCGAATCCAGCGTTTTGGTAAAGTCACCAAGCACGGTATCGGTCTGCGTACTAAACTTATAGCCGCTTTCGCTACTCGCTTTAACCTGTGTAAGTGTGGTAACTTCGTTATCCAAACGCATCGTGTCGATAAATGTTACTGCATCTTCATACGCGTACTGTATCTTTTGCCCCGACGATATCTGTTTGTTAACATCAAAAAGTGCTTGCCCGATTTTGTTATTTTCGCCATACATATCGCGATAATACATACTGTTAGTGACTCGCATACGGCACCTCGCAATTTTTTTTAATAATCTAGCAATTTTAATACCAAATTTCTTACATGTAATATCGTCAAAAACTCTAAGATATTAATCTGAGGCTTTTTAAAAAAATTTAAGTATAAACCCACTATACTTTCACCCCTCTATGCCACTGTGGTGAAATCGGTAGACACGACGGATTCAAAATCCGTTGCCTTCGGGTGTGGCGGTTCGAGTCCGCCCAGTGGTACCACCCCATTTACAAACGTTAACGCTTCATTATTATTACATTGATAAGATATAGTTAAATCATTAGGATTTGTTGTGCGTTATTTTTTGTTTCTAGTATGTGTATCAATTCAACTTTTTTCTCAAAACATCATAGTTACTGACAGCCCTAAAATAAATATTACACCTTTTATACAGTATTACTTTGATCATGATTCTAACTATGATCAACAGAGTATCCGTGCAATACATTTCAGCGACTCCAATCGTACAAAACTGATGTTTGGATACGAATATGATTCGACGTTGTGGATAAAATTTACCCTAACCAATCCAACTGACAGCACCATTATCAAAATCTTCGAGTACGACTACCCGATTCTTAAGTCGTTTGAATTACGCGATATTCAAAGCGGCAAAAGCTATCGTGGCGGATATGCACATGCGACAAAAGAAAAAATCACACTCAATGACCCGATTGAACTGCACATACCACCACACGCTTCTAAAACGTTTTTGCTCAAATCGAACTCAACTGAAGTCGCACTGATTGCAAAGCTGTTTTTATGGGAGCGTGATGCTTACAAGCAAAATGAAATGCGACGCCAACACATATTGCTCTTCTTTTTCGGAGGCATGAGCGGGCTCTTTTTATACAACCTCTTTCTCTTTTTTATGACACGTGACAGTGCCTATTTCTTCTACTCGGCTTCCATGGCGGCTTTTACTGCAATGGAACTGTTTCTCTCAGGCTATTTTATGCTTTTACATATAGGTTATACGCTATACAAATGGCATCTCGACATTTTGCTTTACATTTTAGGTATCACGCTCCCCATGTTCACGGCAACATTTTTGCGACTTCGCACCGTATGGCCGAGTTTGTATAGGCCTATAGTGTTTATTTTGGTCACTTCGACACTGGTGATGTTGCTCTCTGTTACCTATATAATACCTACAAGTGTTCAGCGCATCTATTCGCTCTCTTTTTTTGCAGTGATTGTCGGGATAGGGTTTTATGCGACCAAGCATATTGCACAGGCGAAATACTATCTCTTTGGCTGGTCAATGCTACTCTTTTCGTCTGTACTTGTCGGCTTAAATCAGATGGGAATGGCGGATTGGCTGGATCAATTTCCATTTATAAATAAGATCACCATATTTTCTGACGCACTGATTTTTTCTATGGCACTTTCGGCCCGCATCCGCTCTTTACAGCGTGAAAAAGATCAAGCAGTGCACAATTTGTTTGAGCAAAAAAATCGCGAAGGCATTAGACTTGAGAAACGCGTACAAGAGCGTACCGAAGAGCTTGAAACGGCTCTTAAGGACAAACAACTCCTGCTACAAGAAGTACATCATCGCGTCAAAAATAATCTTCAGATGATTATCTCTTTGTTGCGACTACAGGCAGACGAATCACAAAACGAGATACTCGAACAGATCCTTACCGAGTCTGAAAATCGTGTGCGTGCCATTAGCGGCGTCCATGAGATGCTCTATCAAAACGATTCACTACAGCAAATCGATACACAAACCTATTTTCAAAATCTTTGCAATGATATTCAAAACGTTTATGATTTACGACATAAAATCACTGTCTCTATCGACGCTAAACCCTCCCTGCCTATGGACAAAGCAATCTATTGCGGACTGATTCTCAACGAGTTAGTCACCAATGCTTACAAATATGCTTTTGGAGATCATGGAGGTAACGTAACAATATCATTGGCTTATGAAAACGAGTATCGACTTACCATCTCTGACGATGGAATCGGTATGCGTTCTAAAACGAAAGAGGGTCTAGGAATGATGCTGGTAAAAACGTTGGTAACCAAACAGCTCAAAGGAACTGTGCAGATTGACACACTCAAAGGCACTATATTTACTATTCGGTTTGGAGGGGAGACATGAATAAGATATTAATAGTTGAGGATGAATCGGTTGTGGCACTTGATATCGCCTCGGCACTACGAAAAGAAGGCTATGAGGTTGTTGATATTGCAGAAGATAGTAGCAGTACGTTTCGTGCTCTTGAGTACGCACAGCCGGACTTGATTATTATGGATATTAATATCAACGGTGCTATTGACGGTATTGAAACATCGCGCCAAATCAAAAGAATATATGATATTCCACTGATTTTTTTAACGGCCTATAATGACAAAAAAACCATTGATAAAGCCATACAAAGTAATCCAAAAGGCTATCTAATTAAACCGTTCAAACGCCGTGAACTCTATGCGGCAGTTTTGATTGCACTTAATACTGCTTCCAAAGAGGAAAAGATCATTACACTTTGCGATAATTGCACATATTATCCTAAACATTCAGCACTCAAACGCAACAACGAAACGATTATGCTAAGTAACAAAGAGGGCTCATTACTACGACTCTTACTGACACATAAAAATAACGTAGTTCCGTTTGGAACCATTGAGTACGAAATTTGGCCCGACAAAGAAGTTTCTACTACAACAAGACGTACGCTAATTTATAGGCTTCGCGAAAAAGTTGGTGTCGAAATCATTGAGACCATTAAAGAAGTGGGCTGTATTTTAAAAATGTCACCCCTTTTGGAACGCTAAATCGTATGAACCGCTACGACCTTTGCATGAATCGTGTGATCAATGCCATTGAAAATGACCTTGAAAACATCGATATCGAAACCGTGATCAAAATTTCGGGCTATTCCTATTTTCATTTTCATCGTATTTTCAAAACGCATACGGGCGAA
>JBNKLA010000004.1:0-22389 GCA_050292115.1 Sulfurimonadaceae bacterium
ATGAAAACCATGGATCCTAACCGCTAGACGATGGGGCCTTATTTTGTTAGGCTGAAATTATATTTTTATGTTTCTTAAAACTCCATTAAATTAATGGAGTTTTAAATAATTTACGACTCTTTATAAAAGGCGCGGATAGCGCGAATAATGACCGCATTTTTAGAGATGCTTTCTGCTTTTGCGTTATCATCAACTAACTCGTACATGTCGAGTGGCAAAGAGATTGAGAATGTTTTAGTCTCAATCTTTTTCTTTCTATTCACCAATGATGTAATGCTATCAAGCAATTCAATGATTTTTTTGGTATCAATCGGTTTTTGGATAAAGCTATTCACACCGATTTCGATAGACTCGGAAATTTTCTGAATATCATTGCTCGCAGAGATAACGATAATAATCTGGTTCGGGTTGATCTCTTTAATGCGGCGTGAAAGCTCGATACCGTCCATTTCCGGCATAATGATATCGACGAAAACAATATCAGGTATGTTCTCCTCATAAAGTCTTAATGCTTCCTTACCGTCAAAAGCGGAGGTAACATCCGAAAAAAAGTTTTTAAACGTTGAACTCAAAAGTTCATTCGCTACTTTTTCATCTTCTACGACCATCGCCGTAAGCTTTTTGGTTTGTTCGGTCAAACGAACTAAATCAACTGTTGACATATACAATCCTCTTGATAAATTGAACTGTCATCATACACTAAAAAAGATTTATAAAAAGTTAACGATTAAAAATAGTGTGATAAGAAAACACCAATTTTTAGCGAACTGTTACCGTGACTAGGAATCCCGATACGTTTTAAATTGTTCCAACCATTCCATATTATCTTCATTCACTTGCTCTTTTTGATTGAGCAGATCGTTTATGATACTTTTTAGCGTCTGTTCATCCATAAATGCAAGTAACTCAGAATTGATCTGCGTTGTAGGGGTACCGTCATAACTATTAAGCAGTGTCTGTATATCGCTAATAAGTTGCTCTTTATCGCTCAATCAAAGCTCCTTCGATTTTGGCCCAACATAACGTTGACGTGGACGGGCTATTTTCATTTCTGTATCTTCTTTAAGCTCCATCCATTGTGCGATCCAGCCTACGGTACGACCAATAACAAAGATACATGTAAACATCTCTTTGGGAATTTTTAGTGCGGTTAAAATCAGCCCTGAATAAAAATCGATGTTGGGGTAGAGTTTGCGTGAAATAAAATACTCATCTTCAAGAGCAATTTTTTCGATTCGCTGTGCAATTTCAAGCAGTTCGCTATTAACACCCAACTCATCTTTGAGCTCATCAAGCAGTTTTTTTAATATTTTGGCGCGCGGATCAAAATTTTTATACACGCGGTGCCCAAATCCCATCAGTTTAAACGCATCATTGGGATCTTTCGCTTTAGCAATAAAATCATCCACATTCTCTACAGAACCGATATACTCCAGCTGGGCGATTACCGACTCGTTCGCACCGCCGTGTGCACGCCCCCAAAGGCCATCAATACCTGCCGATACTGCAGCATAAGGGTGTGCCCCGGTTGAAGCCACGCCGCGTACAATCGAAGTTGAAGCGTTTTGCTCATGATCGGCATGAAGCGTAAAGATCGTATCGAGTGCACGGACTTCGACTTCGGGGATATCACATTCGCTATTAGGGTATGCCCGCATCATATACAAGAAATTCTCCGTAAATGAGCGCTCGATACTCGGATAAACAAAGGGAATCCCCAGTGAACGGCGGTACGCAAATGCGGCAAGAGTAGGGATCTTGGCAATGATGCGCCGTGCCATCACTTGATACTCCGCTTTGGAACTCAGTTGTAAATGTTCAAAATGAAACGTAGAGAGTGCCGATACGGCCGAAGCCATCATGGCCATAGGGTGCGCCTGGTCAGGAAAAGATTTATACAGCTCTTTAATGCCTTCATGTACAAATGAACGCTTACGCAGTTCATGATCAAAATCGGCATGTTCTTGAGAAGAGGGGAGTGCACCTGTAATCAATAGATACAGCGTACTAAGATAATCGCGCTTTAAAGCTAAATCACTAATATCATAACCCCTGTAGCGCAATTCGCCTTTTTCACCGTCAATATAGGTAATATCCGAACTGCAACTCGCCGTAGAGGTAAATCCGGGATCGTAGGTAAACATCCCCGTCTGCTTGTAAAGCGAACGGATATCAATAACGTCCGGCCCTGCGGTTGGCGAAAGAATTTCAAACTCGTAACTTTTTCCATTACGATTATCAGTTAGTGTTATTGTAGCCATAGCGGCACTCCTTGAGATGAGTTCTCTCGGTTTATCTTATAGTAGCTCTCTTTAATGGATTCTAAAAGTGTTATAATAGATGTATGCAAATCGAAACGAACAACACGTATCAATACGATTTTAATCAGCAGCGCGACATTGCAAAAGAGGGTGCTAAGCCGTTGATTGATAAGCACAACACACAAGAGGTTGACCCAACGCTCAAAGAGCTCCAAGCGACAGACAGTGCCGTAAGAGCTCATGAAGCTGCTCATCTCGCCGCAGGTGGAGGCGTTGTTACCGGAGGCGCAAATTTTAGTTACGAACGTGGCAGTGACGGTAAAATGTATGCTGTTGCCGGCGAAGTTCCCATTGATAGCGGGGAGGCAAGCACACCCGAAGCCACCATTCAAAAAGCGCGCCAAATTGTTGCAGCGGCGATGGCACCCGCCGATCCAAGCCCACAAGATTATCGTGTTGCCGCTTCGGCTATGGTGATGGAGATACAAGCACGCACCGAACAGATGCGCCAAGAACAAGCCAAAATCAGCGGAAACCAAACTTACGCGCAAGCGATGCACGAAGAGAGCGCATAAGTGCTACATACGGATACGGGGAACAACTGAACGTTTACATGTAAAGCAACGCATACGAAAAACCGTATGCATCAATTGGTTAACATAATATATATTCTCTTGAAAATTTACCCTAAGATCATTGACAATATAAACCGTATCAGCATGTAACGATTTGAGCGGCAGACCGACAAGACCATGCGACAAAGTGATCGTAAACAGCTCCATCATTTCATTGTTGATGGTAATCGGACCGTTTCCTTTGAGTAGAATAATTTTGGGGTGTGTAGTGTTTTGAGGCATGTAAAATCTTTTTTTGCAAGACTATACAAAAAACATTCCATTGTCATAAAGTGTGTATAATTATACATCAAAAAGGAGTGCCACCATGCAAACTACACGTCTTAATATCACCCTACCTACCTCATTACATGAAGAACTGATCTCCTATTCTCAAGAACTTCATGAAAAAAAGAGCCATATCATTGCCTCTGCACTTGAGATGTACATGGATTATCTCGATCTCAAAGTGGCCGAAAAACGTCTCAGTGAGGAGAGCGGCGAACGTGTCGGTTTAAATGAGCTTTTCAAGGAACTGGGTGCCAATGTACACGATTGAATTTAACAATCAATCAAAAAAAGACTTTAAGAACATCAACAGAGCCGATATCCAATATCTGTATGACTCTCTCTTCCTTTTTGCTTCAAATTTTTCTGCTGCGTACGAAACAAATCTCATGCAAACCGGAAAGATCAAAAAACTCCAAGGTCAAAAAGAGACGCTCTATCGACTCAAACTCCGAAGCTATCGTATTATCTACAAAAAAGAGGATGAAAAGCTTGTGATTTTGGTTTTACATGTAACGACGCGTGAAGGTGCTTATAAATAATAGGGATTAAAAAAAATAGGCGCAACATAAGCCGGGTTCTGTGGATTTGACAATTAATCTACTCCCGCATATCACTATGGGGCTCTAGCGAGGCATTAGCAGTTGTAAGACGCTAACCATATGCCTCTTGCTGCCGAGTTGGGTTTACAAGCTCTCTGTATTGCTACAAAGACTGGTGGTCTCTTACACCGCCCTTTCACCCTCACCTGCTACACTTACATGTAACGGCGGTCTGCTCTCTGTTGCACTTTCCCTCGTATTGCTACGGCCATCCGTTAGATGGAACTCTGTCTTACGGCAGCCCGGACTTTCCTCTTGCTAAGCAAGCTGTCAAATGTTACACCTGTGGTATTGTAGTATGTAATTGATGAAAAATAGGGAAGATATTAAATAATATTACTTACATGTAATAAAAAAGCGGCCGTAGCCGCCCTGCTCTGTTGGTTTAGCTCGCTTTAGCGGCTGAAGCTTCCTGAGCATATTTTTCGCCAAGGTCATACGCTTTTTTATTCGCTTCATGAACTTTTGGCGGTACTTTTGAGAGCATCGTATCAATCAATGTTTGACGATCAATTGCATTTTGCAAAGTGTTGGCAATAGCCAAAGCCACGACTGATTGGGTAATAACGTTGCCGACTTCTTCTTTGGCAATGGTAATAATAGGAATCTCAATGATATTCCATTTTTGGCGGTCTTCATCGGTTGGATGTACCAAGTTAGGGTCAACCACAATCGTACCGCCGTTAGATACACCGCTTTTGAAGAGATCGTAACTTTTTTGCGCCACAGAGAGCATAAAGTCGATCTCACCGTCATTGGCATACGGATAGAAAATCTCTTCGTCATCAAGCGTGATATCAACCACAGTCGGTCCACCGCGCACTTGCGACGTATAGGTCGCTGTTTTAAGCCCAAAACCGCCAAGCTTGATTTTTGCCGCAGCAAAGATCTCACCGGCAAGAAGAACACCCTGCCCGCCTACACCTGTAAAACGCATAATTTGTCTAGCCATCGTGTGCTCCTTAGATCTTTTTCTCAAAGTCGTCTTGCGTGGTACGACCGCGTTTACCTTGGTGGTAACCGATAACGTTTGTATAATACATATCACAGTATTCACGCGCTTCGGTGTCTTCTTTTAATACACCTGTTGGAAAATAGTTCAGCTTCTCTTCCTCTGGAAGTGCATCGTATTTTTTCTTTGCCATCGTAATGCTGTCGATCCACTCAAGATTTTCCATCGCATTTTTCATCTGGTTTTTACGTCCAAGGTTGATATGGCAGTTTGACATGACTTCAACTAAAGAGAACCCACGGTGCTGTAGCGCTTTAACCAGCACTTTTTCAAGTTTTTTAGGATCAAGCATCGTCTCGCGTGCTACAAATGAAGCACCCGCGGCAATACCAAGATTCGCTACATTAAACGTAGGGTCGATATTGCCCGATTTTTGCGAAACCGTCCACATTCCTTGCGGTGTGGTAGGAGAGGTTTGCGAATTGGTCAACCCGTAAATGAAGTTGTTGATAATAATAAAAGTAATGTCAATATTACGGCGCGCACCGTGAATGGTGTGGTTACCGCCGATAGCAAGCGCATCACCGTCACCGGCTACACAGATCACGTGTTTGTCGGGGTTTGCCAGCTTGATTCCGGTTGCAAATGCTACCGTACGGCCATGCGTGGTGTGTACCGTGTTGAAATCGACATATGACGAAAAACGTCCCGAACAGCCAATTCCCGATACGACACACACATCGTCTTGTTTCACGCCGATTTTATCAATCGCACGAATAAACGCTTTGAGGATAACACCGTCACCACAACCCCAACACCAGAGTGTCGGCATCTTTTCAAGTCTTAAGTACTGATCGTAATTAAATGCCATCTTAGAATACCTCTTTTACTTTATTTACAATTTCATACGGAGAGATTGCACGGCCGTTTACTTTGTAAAGACCTTCAATATCAAGTCTTCCCGAAACGCGCTCTACCTCTTCGGTATATTGGCGAATATTGAGCTCAACACACAACACGTTTTTGATCATGTCGGTGTATTTACGAATCGCTTTATCCGGACTTGGCCATACGGTAATAGGGCGGAAAAGTCCCGCTTTGATACCGTCTTTTCGCAAGTGACGAATCGCCTCTTTAGCCGCCAAAGAGACAGAGCCGTAAGCAATAAGAAGTACTTCGCCCTCTTCGCCCGTCATATCATCAAGCATATACTCTTCATTGAGCTCAAGCTCATCGGTATGCATCATCACTTTATCTTCAAGGCGCTGAATCAGCTTGCGACAGGTTTCGATCTCTTCAGTCGGGAAGCCTTTGGCATCATGGTGAAGCCCTGTGAAGTGGTAGCGATAACCTTGAAACATTGGATTAAGCACTGCGGGCTGATCCGGCTCACATTCGTAAGGTAGATAATCTTCGGGAGCGCCATCAAACGTTTTACGTCCTACAATCCCGTTTTGTACCTCTTCTTGCGTTGGAATAATCGCTTTTCCGTGCATGTGGCCGATGGTTTCATCTAGCAGTACAAAAACCGGTTGCATAAAACGATCGGCAAGATTAAAAGCACGTACCGTCTCGGTATAGCACTCCGCCAAACTTCCTGCACACAGGGTAATTGAGCGGTAGTCACCGTGAGAGGGGTTTTTCGCCTGACGGATATCGCCTTGAGATACACGAGTCGGAAGGCCTGTAGAAGGGCCGCCACGCATAACGTTGATAACTACCAACGGCACTTCTGCCATCTGCGCAAGGCCAAGGTTTTCGGCTTTTAGCGAGATGCCTGGGCCTGATGTAGCCGTTAGGGTACGAACCCCCGACATACCGGCGCCGGCAGCAGCGGCAACGCCTGCAATCTCATCTTCCATCTGAATGGCAACGCCACCAACACGTGGAAGCAGATCCGAAATCGTGTGCATAACTTCAGAAGATGGGGTAATAGGATAACCACCGAAAAAACGGCATCCGGCATCGACTGCCGCACGAGCCGCTAGGTCATTACCCGTTGAAATGACTTCTCTTGTTTCCATATTATTTCGCTCCTTTTTGATCTAGTGACATATAGTTGTTTGCAATAATTTCTGCTTGACGCGCTTTCGCATCATCGGTAAGTTTCGCAAATTTAAACTGCGATTTATCCGCAACATAGATAGCAAAATCAGGACACGATATCTCGCATTCACTACAGCCAATGCACGCTTCGGGGTGATCAATAGAGATCATTGCCCCAAGAGTCGATGTTGAATCATAACGCATACCCAATACGCCTGATGGACAAACCGATACGCAGATGTCACACGCTTTACAGTTACCTCTGTTTACCCATACGGGTACATCACCCGGATATTCAACCATACCACTTGCCATCTATTCTCCTTTATTAAGCAAAGTTAATATTATTTTGTTTCTTTAGTTTCTGAAAACTTGCCGACTGCACATGAAACTACACTTTTAGCTTTAAGTCCTGCTGAATCAATAAAACTAATATCTTCATCGCACAGAGGATAACCTAGCTTTCTTAAAACAGCTCTAAATTGTGCTACTTGCGCATCATCTTCGATAGTAAGTGTTACCGTACGAGGCTCACACGAAAGGTCTACATGTATATCGCTAAACCCTTCCGCTTCAAGTGCTTTCGTAATAGTCGCGGCGCAACCGCCGCAACGAATATTGGCTACCTCAAATGTTTGCGTCATCTGTTTACTTTGAAAGCACTTCGGCAACGGCTTTGCCGATTTCAGCCGGAGAAACCACCACTTTTACGCCGGCGGCTTCGAGCGCGTCCATCTTCTCTTTTGCCGTACCCGCAGAACCGCTTACAATCGCACCGGCATGACCCATACGTTTGCCTTTTGGCGCGGTTTGGCCTGCAATAAACGCCACAACGGGTTTGGTAATGTTCTCTTTAATAAAAGCAGCCGCCTGAATCTCCAGATCGCCACCGATTTCACCGATCATAACAATCGCTTCGGTTTCAGGGTCGGCTTCAAACATGGGGAGCAGTTGCTTGTAGCTTAGTCCAATAATCGGATCGCCGCCGATACCAACTGCCGTGGTAATACCAAAGCCCTCTTTAACCACTTGATTAGAAGCTTCATAAGTAAGCGTTCCCGATTTAGAGATCAGTCCCACGCGACCTTTTTTAAAGATCATCCCCGGCATAATTCCAATTTTACACTCTTCGGCGGTAATGATACCCGGACAGTTTGGCCCGATAGTCATCATGCCGTGCTTGATTGCGAACGCTTTGGCCGCTTGCATATCACGCACCGGCGCACCTTCGGTAATAATCACTGAAAGCTCAATCCCCGCATCGGCCGCTTCCATAACCGCATCCGCCACAAAAGCAGGGGGAACGAAAATCATGGAAACCGTAGCACCCGTGGCATCAACCGCCTCTTTTACCGTATTAAAAACCGGTTTGCCAAGATGCTCTTGACCGCCTTTGTTAGGGGTTACGCCCCCCACAATCTTGGTGCCGTATGCCATACACTGCTCTGCATGAAAAGAGCCCTCTTTTCCGGTAAAGCCCTGAACGATGACTTTGGTATCTTTATTAACTAAAATACTCATCTACTCTCCTTTCGCCGCAGCTACCGCTTTTGCAGCACCATCAGCAAGATCGGTTGCGGTAATAATGTTAGCAATATTGGCATTTTTCAAAATCTCTGCCGCTTCGGGTGCGTTGGTACCGTCAAGGCGCACGACAACGGGCACATGTACGTCTGTAATCTTCGTGGCTTCTAAAATACCGTTGGCGATACGGTCACAACGTACAATCCCACCAAAAATATTGACAAAAATCGCTTTGACGTTGGGGTTTTTCAAAATAATCTCAAACCCTTTAGCAACCGTTTCGGCATTGGCCGAACCGCCGACATCCAAAAAGTTTGCAGGAGTGCCGCCCATGTAGTTGATGGTATCCATCGTACCCATAGCAAGACCCGCGCCGTTTACCATACATCCGATCTCTCCATCAAGCGAAACATAACTTAGGCCATACTGCCCTGCTTCACGCTCATCGGCATCCTCTTCGGAGATGTCGCGCATATCTTCAATATCGGGGTGACGTCCCAATGCAGAATCGTCAAATCCCATCTTGCCATCCAGTGCCAAGAAGTCCCCCGCTCCGGTTTTAATAAGCGGATTAATCTCAATGAGCTCCGCATCGTTTTCCATGTAAAGCTTGTAGAGTTTTGAGGCAAAGTCAATAAATTTGCGCTGTTCGTTTTTGTCGCTAATGCCAAGAGCGAACACAAGCTCACGCCCGTGAAAGCCTTGAAAGCCAACCGCCGGATCAACCGCTACTTTAATAATCTTTTCGGGAGTCTCTTCGGCAACTTTCTCAATCTCCATACCGCCTTCGGTTGAAGCCATAATCACCGGCATCTCTTTCGCACGATCAAGCACGACACCAAGATAGAGCTCATCTTTAATATCCGCACCCTCTTCGATGTAAACTTTTTGAACCAGTTTGCCCTCAGGACCTGTCTGGTGCGTTACGAGTTGCATTCCCAAAATTTCATTGGCCAAATCACGCACTTCATCGATAGAGCGCGCCAGTTTAACACCGCCGCCAAGACCGCGGCCGCCTGCGTGGATTTGTGCCTTAACCACCCAGATATCTCCGCCAAGTTCAGAAGCATTGACTGCGGCTTGAGCCGATGTGTTGGCCACAATACCGCGCGGCGTGGGAACGCCGTATTTGGCAAAAATCTGTTTTGCCTGATATTCATGTATGTTCATTCATCTCTTCCTTTATTTTAAAGTATGCGCACCACTATGCTTTAGGCGCAATCATCTCTTCCGGTACTACATATTTATCAAACTCTTCTTCACTTAAAAGGCCGAGTTCTACAGCCGTTGCTTTGAGTGTTGATTTATTCGCATGAGCCGTTTTGGCAATCTTGGCCGCATTGTCGTAACCGATATGCGGATTGAGCGCCGTAACCAGCATTAGCGAATCGTGCAGGAAATGATCGATCTTATCGCTTACCGGCATAATACCGACCGCGCAGTTGTCGTTAAACGAGACAATCGAATCGGCAAGCAGGCGCACTGATTGCAAGAAGTTATAAGCAATCACGGGCTTAAAGACATTAAGCTCAAAATTGCCCTGACTTGCGGCAAAGCCAATCGTAGCATCATTGCCCATTACCTGACACGCTACCATTGTGACGGCCTCAGATTGTGTCGGATTCACTTTACCCGGCATAATCGATGAGCCCGGCTCATTGGCCGGAATCTCAATCTCGCCAAGGCCGCAACGCGGTCCCGAAGCCAGCCAGCGCACGTCGTTGGCAATTTTCATCATATCCGCCGCCAACGCTTTAAGCGCGCCGTGAGCAAAGGTGAGTGCATCATGCGAAGTAAGCGCATGAAACTTATTGGGCGCGGTTACAAACTGATGTCCTGTAAGTTCACTCAATTTCGCCGCAACGCGCTCGCCCAGTTCGGGGTGGGCATTGAGCCCTGTTCCCACGGCGGTACCGCCAAGAGCCAGTTCACGCACCGCATCAAGAGAGTCTTGCGCCATTTTCTCGCATTTATGCAGCATCTCAACCCAGCCGCTAATCTCTTGACCAAGAGTAAGCGGTGTGGCATCTTGCAGGTGGGTACGGCCAATTTTGACAATATCGCTAAAGGCATCACTTTTGGCTTGAAGGGTGCCTTTGAGTTTGGCAATTGCCGGTAACAGACGCGCTTCAACCGCAATCACCGAAGCTACATGTAAGGCTGTAGGATAGGTATCGTTAGAGCTTTGCGATTTGTTTACGTCATCGTTAGGATGCACCAGTTTCTCTTTGCGAAAATCGCCGCCAAGAATTTCGGTAGCACGGTTGGCAAGCACTTCGTTATTGTTCATGTTCGACTGCGTTCCCGATCCGGTCTGCCACACAACCAGTGGATAGTTACCATCGAGTTTGCCTGCTAACATATCATCCGCAGCTTGCGCAATGGCATCGGCTTTGGCAGCGTCAATCTTGCCGAGATCTTTGTTCACCAACGCTACCGCTTTTTTAAGATACGAAAACGCACGGGTAATCTCATAGGGCATCGTCTCTTCACCAATGGCAAAGTTCCGAATTGAGCGCTGTGTCTGTGCCGCCCAATAGGCATCTACAGGGACTTGTATCTCCCCCATAGTATCTTTTTCGATACGAAAACTCACGCATTGCCTCCTTCAAAAAATTTATTCTCATTGAGCGTGTCGATTAGTGATTGCACTGATGAGCATGAACGCGCAAACATCTCTTTCTCTTTTTCATTGAGTGTCACTTCAATGATCTTCTCCGCACCGTTGGCACCCAGCATTACCGGCACACCGGAAACGACATCGTTATAGCCGTATTCGCCATCAAGATAGACGGCACATGGATGAATCTGCTTGGTATCTTTTAAGATCGCATCGACCATGATTGCGGTCGATTTTGCAGGTGCGTAATACGCAGAACCGGTTTTGAGATAGCTTACAATTTCCGCACCGCCGTGACGGGTACGATGTACGATTTCATCAATCTCTTCGTCAGTCAACACATCGCTTAGCGGCACACCCGCTACGGTGGAGTAGCGTGGAAGCGGTACCATATCGTCGCCGTGACCACCCATCACCGACGCACGGATCTGACCACCACCGTAGCCTAGTTTTTCTTGAATAAACGCTGCCATACGTGAGCTGTCCAAAATGCCTGCCATGCCAATCACACGATTGCGGTCAAATCCGCTCTCTTTGAGGGCTACATAGGTCATGGCATCGAGTGGATTCGAGACCATAATCACTACTGCTTCGGGGGAGTATTTGGCAATTCCGGCAATCACTTCTTTAGTGATTTTAGCGTTAATCATCAGCAGATCGTCACGGCTCATGCCTGGCAGACGCGGACTTCCGGCGGTAACGACGACTACATCACAGTTGGTGAGTTGCGACATATCCTCGGCCACGCTTACCACCGTATGCGAGCGTACTGCCGCTGCCGCTTGCGACATATCCAGCGCTTTGCCTTTGGCTACGTCGATCTTGTTGTCTCTAAGAATAATCTCATGACACGTCCCCAGCATCGCCAATGAATAAGCAACCGTTGCACCGACATTTCCAGCACCGACAATACCGACTCTTTTACCTTGGTTCATGCGCACTCCTTAATAAGTATATTTTTGGCGATACCCTTCCTATACACTTAAGCACTGCGTGCGAACACACACCATTTAAGTATAAAAGTTTGGATATCGTCTACATGTAAAGGTTTTTAGCCTTTTGAGTCATGCCCAAAAGCAGGACTAAAAAAGCAAAAAACAGGAAGATTCCTGTTTTAAGATGATTAGATCGCGTCGATAATCGCGTTAAGTGTTGCTGAAGGACGCATTGCCGCTTCGGCTTTGGCATCATCAGGATGATAATAGCCGCCAATATCTTGCGCTTTGCCCTCAACGCTAAGAAGCTCTTCCATAATTTTGGCTTCATTCTCGCCTAAAGCTTTAGCAACCGGTGCAAATTTGGTTTCAAGATCACTATTACCGCAGGTAGCAAGTGCATTAGCCCAGTACTGTGCCACGTAAAAGTGTGACGCTTTATTGTCCGGCTCACCGGCTTTACGACTCGGTGCTTTGTTGTTGTCAAGGTAGCCTTGATTGGCAACATCAAGCGCTTGCGTTACCGCTTTAAGCGCCGCACTGGGGTGTTTTTGCTCGATATAGCGTAGTGATTCGGCAAGAGCCAAGAACTCACCCAGAGAGTCCCAGCGAAGGTGACCCTCGGCAAGGAATTGATCCACGTGCTTAGGCGCTGAACCGCCCGCACCCGTTTCAAACAGACCGCCGCCTGCAAGAAGAGGAACGATTGAGAGCATTTTAGCCGATGTACCCAGCTCAAGAATCGGGTACATGTCGGTGAGGTGGTCACGAAGCACGTTACCGGTGACGGCAATCGTATCTTTACCCTCTCTCACACGCGCATTGGTAAAGCGCGTTGCCGCCGCGATATCCATAATATGAATCTCAAGGCCGTCGGTATTGAACTCCGGCATATACTTTTTGACTTTTGCAATCATTTGCGCATCGTGTGCACGGTTCTCATCAAGCCAAAATACAACAGGGATCTGCTCGATCTGGCCGCGCTCAAACGCCAAACGAATCCAGTCTTTAATAGGAATATCTTTTGCGCGGCTCATACGCCAGATATCGCCCGCTTCACAATCAAAGCTCATCAGCTCTGTGCCGTCTTCGGCTGTTACAGTCACTTTGCCCGCTTCTGCAAGCTCAAAAGTGGTTGGGTGTGAGCCGTACTCTTCTGCTTTTTGAGCCATTAAGCCAATATTTTGCATAGTCCCCATAGTGCTCACGTCATACTGTCCATTTGCGACACAATCAGCTACCATCTCTTGATGAAACATGCCATACGTGCTATCGGGAATGACCGCGACACACTCAACCGCGTCACCGTTACGATCCCACTGCTTACCGCCCTCGCGTACTACAACCGGCATGGAAGCATCGATAATAATGTCATTTGGTGCATTGAAGTTTGTCGTACCTTTATCAGAATCGACCATCGCAATTTTTGGACTGTCCGCTTCGACCACTGCTTGAAATGCCGCTTTAATCTCCGCTTCTTGCGCATGACCCGCAATCTTTTTCTCTAAATCCGACATTCCAAGGTTTGCATTGACGCCAAGTGCTTTGAACGTCTCGCCGTATTTTGCGAATACCGATTCAAAGAAAACTTCAAAACCGTGACCGAACATAATCGGATCAGAGATTTTCATCATGGTGGCTTTAAGGTGTACCGACCAGATTACGCCTTTTGCTTTTGCCTCTTCAATCGTTTGCTTGTAAAACGCACGAAGCGCTTTAACCGACATAAATGTACCGTCAAGCACTTCGCCTTCCAGTGCGTCGATTGTTTTAAGCGTGTTACCGTTTAGCGCAATCGTTACTTTTTGAGCTTTTTGCATGGTTACGGCTTTCTCATTACCGTAGAAATCGCCGTTTCCGTTCATGTGCGCCACGTAAGCTTTAGAGTTATCGCTATACGCTTTAAGACGGTGTGGATTCTTCTGTGCGTAGTTTTTAACCGCTTTTGCCGCGCGACGGTCAGAGTTACCCTCGCGTAGTACCGGATTTACCGCAGAACCCAAGCATGTGGCATATTTAGCCTGAATCGCTTTTTCGTCATCATTAGCCGGATTTTCAGGATACGCAGGAATATCAAATCCTTGTGACTGAAGTTCCGCGATACAATCTTTCAGTTGACCAACTGACGCCGAGATATTGGGTAATTTGATAATGTTACCTTCTGGCTGAAGCACTTCTTCTCCCAGTTTTGAAAGCTCATCCTCGGCTTTGCTCATTGCCGAAAGCACACGACCTGCAAGCGAAATATCGCTCTGCACAAGCTCTACACCGCCTGCCATGCAAAATTTCGATGCGATAGGAAAGAAAGAGTATGTGGCTAACGCCGGGGCCTCGTCAATTTTTGACCAAATGATTTTTGACATCATTGCTCCTGTAGGTATTGATAAATTTATGAAGCAGTGTATCACTTAAGAGGGCAAAACTTTCTGTAAGCGTAACAAAGAACAGGGAGAATCAGTTACTATGTTTCACTTTGTAGCACTGCGTATGTTCTGCTTATGTGTAGAATAGTAACGACTATAGTGATGCTTGCCGTCTCTGCCTCGTACAAAATAGAGCATATCGCTTTTTGCCGGAAATATGGCCGCCTTCATGGCATCGAGACTCACATTGCATACCGGCTGTTTCGGTAGGCCTTTATATTTATAGGTATTATAGGTTGAATTATCCTGTTTTATGCGCTTTGAGGTAATTTTCTCATGCGAATATTTTCCATAATTTAGGGTTCCGTCCATCTGCAAAGGCATCCCTTTTTTAAGGCGGTTGTAGATAACCGAACTCACCATCGGCATATCGTCAATATCGGCTGCTTCTTTTTGAATTACCGAAGCCAGTGTTACAAAACGAAACCATTTTGCCTTATCATAGGTGCCAAATATTTTCTCCGACCACTGTTTCATTTTGACTTCGGACTGATAGAGCAGTAGTCGTATCGCCCGCTTTGAAGTAATACCGATAGGAAGGCTATATGTATCGGGCACAAAAAGGCCTTCATCCTCAGTGGCATTGGCACTATACGCGGCTTGAACGCTTTGCTCATCAAGTGCCAATCTATGTGCGATCTCACGCAAAAAGAAATAGGTAGTCTCCCCTGGAATCAATGTGACCGACACCATCGCGGCTTTTTGAGTCGCTAAAGCGTGCAAAAAATCAGCATGACTCAGCGTGGTAGCATCAAATTCGATCCAACCGTGCTGAGGATAACCGATAAATCGCATCAAGAAGGCATCAAGTGGGGTCAAATCGAGGTTTCGGCGGCTAAGGTGTGTTATAATCTTATTTATACTTCCTTGCGGAACATAGAGCACTTTCGGGCTGTTTAGCGGCAAATTCAGGTAATACAAAATGGATATCAGACTTACCAATGTAATCTCAATGATCCATTTTGTGATCACAACGTTTCTTCTATTTATAACCTTAATCGTATTCTCCCTGTTTATTGCCTTGCAATACGGCGTACAGCTTAAAGCTTTTAGTGTCGGCGGTTTAAAATTTGACGCATTATACATCAAATGCGATAATGGCCTGATTCTTTCGGCAAAATCACTAAGTATTATAAAAGGTAATACTAAAACCACCACCTCCTCTGCATTTAATTTTGAGCAATTGCCGCAACGCTATGAACGTTTGCGATCCTATCTGACACTTTTTAAGCGTATTGATATTGATGCATTTCAAACCCAAAAATATCGCGGTAGTGTGCACTATGCCGATAACACTGCCGTCGTACAGTTGCGTTCGGAACGTTTTGATGCCAATGCCCGCATTATTAGCCGCTCCGACAAACTCCTGTTTGAGAATGTCACCCTAAATGCTATCGGCGATCCACTGACGCTACATGCCCGCACTCTCTATCTGCCGCAATCCAACGACAGCTATACCCATCTTAGCTTACATGTAGCGCAACGCAACAGCTTTGAAAGCTATGTACAGACGCACAACTCGCGCGTACGCTTTAACACGCGTGCCGATGCGCCCGTGAGCACCCTGCGCGAATTGGTCGGTTTTTTACGGCTTCACAAAGCGACCGCACCGTGGATTGTGGATTATGCCAAAGGCGATGCGCCACTATTGCAAGCGCTTCATGGCGATTTTGACCTCAATGCTCCCGATACTATTCTTCGCTCCATCGTTGCCAAGGCGCGTTGGGAAGATGTGGATTACACCTTCGCCCGCGGTTTTGAGCCCGCACACGCCAAACAGGCCGATCTGCTTTTTAAAGAGGGCAAACTCTTTATTGTGCCAATCGAAGGACGCTTTTACGATCAGTACGGCGGCAATACCGATCTTTACATCGATTTTAACCCCAAAGACCCGATACTAAGCCTGCATCTTGACACCAACGCCACGCTTGATGGCGATATGCTTAGCCTGCTTGGACACTACCACATTCACCTGCCGATACGCCAATACGGCGGCCGTACGCAAACCGATCTGACGTTAAACGTGAATCTCCGAAATGAGCATACGTCGGCTTTGGGGCGTTTTACGCTACAAGATGCAAATCTGACGCTTTACAACGAACCCATTATGGCCAAAAGCGGCGTTATTGAACTTGAAAATGCCATGGTGACACTGCGTGATATCAACGCCAGCTATCAACATTACGCCAAAGGCCTCTTAAACGGACGCATCGACGCCCAAAATGACGAAGGCAGACTCGACATTGAACTCACATCCGCGAAACTTCTCGATCATCCCAAAGTCTCGCTCAATCAAAAACGCTTACATGTAAACTATAGATTTTCAAAACATCGTAGTGATATTTTAAGTGTAGCACCCTCTTCGTGGCGTGTCGGCGAAAAGCACTACCTTAAAGTAGATGCATTTAAAACCCCTTTTGAGTACCATACGCTTAGCGGATACCTTCCAAAAACTCGCCTCTGGTTCGATCACAACAGCAGTGCCGACGTCAACGGCACGATTAACTTTAGAGACAACCTTGCCAATCTCGATTTTAAGCTTGAGGGTTTTAACCTTGCCTCTTTAAAGCAACAAGATAAGCACTTACATGTACATGCACAATACGACAGTAACCTTACGCTTAGCACCCCAAAAAGCAGCAGCTGGGAAGTCGCCGGATTGCCGCTCAAAGCATCACCGCTGGCACTCTCATTCAAAGATGAAGCCTTACATGTAAACGATGCGCGCTTTAAACTTGACAACCGTATCGAAGGCAATGTCACGGGCGATTACGCATGGAGTGATCGCAACGGTACATTTATGCTCTCCATGCTCGATATTAGCACCTCGAAATTTGGGAAAATGTTTTCGCATCCCCAGCCTTTAGCCTTACATGTAAGCCACGATGAAGGCATTACCGAACTCTCAGCATCCAAGCTTCACTTTGGCCTCAAATTAATGCGGCAAGGCTGGAAGATGGATCTGCAATCTTTTGAGGCACTTGCGCCCTACTCCACGCTTATGCGCGACTACAACGTAACGTCTGGTTATATGACTCTCTCAAGTACGCCTGTGCAGAGCGGTATCGTATTTTCAGGGCTACTCAATTTTCCTTATGGCATTTTGGTTGCAAATAATCAGCCGCAGTATCGCTACCATTTTGCAGGCGAATACGACGAAGGTCGTGCCAGTGTTTATGTCAACGATACGCTACATGTAGAGTATTTTGATAAAATCGACATTACATGTAGCAACATTGGCTTTAATCTCATAGCTCTATCGGACTTTTTAAAATCGCGACCCGAACATAACGATACTACTATAATGCCCCCACTCTCACTGGTGGCCGGCGAGAGCTATCTCTATTTTACGCCGACGCGAAAAGCGCTTGCCGACAGCCTTACCTACTCCTGTGATAACAATGAAACGTTTGCTTCGCTTATACACGGCAAAGGCGGCGCGGGATTGGAGATGCGTGACGGACTTTTTTACCTTTACGGCCAGCACTTTGGCGACACCTTTATGAATGCCCTCTTTTCACTATCCGAGCATAAAGGCGGCCAGTTTTCGCTTGCGCTCAAAGGTACGCCCGAGCGCTTTCACGGTGTGACCAAAGTTGAAAAAACACGCATTACGGATTATGTGCTGTTTAACAACCTGCTTGCTTTTATCAACACTATTCCCTCGCTTGCCAGCTTTTCGTTTCCTTCGTATGAGCAAAAGGGCCTCAAAATCAGCGAAGCGTACGCCGCATTTGATTATTACGACGATATGATGCACTTTAGCGATATTAAATTTGACACCAAAGAGTTTGATCTTTACGGCAAGGGAGAAGCGGACTTTATTAACAACCATGTAGACATGAAACTCAATCTTAAAACCGATCTGGGTAAAAACGTTTCAAATCTTCCCGTAGTGGGCTATATTCTTGTAGGCGATGACGGTACGGCGGCTACTTCATTTCATATCAGCGGAAACCTCGACGATCCTAAAGTCGAAAACGCCCTCGCCGAAGATATTATCATTGCGCCGTTTAATATGCTCTTTCGAGCCGTTACCTACCCGTTTCATGTGCTCAAATCGTTAGGTGAGGAGCAAAATACTACCGTAAAACCCGACCCTACTCGTTTCTAAGCACCGTCAAAACATCAACTTCACTTGCTTTTTTAGCCGGATAAAACGACGAGAGCAACACAATCACAAACGCGCCGCCAATGATTAAAAAGAAATCTAAAGTGCTAAGATCAAGCGGCAATGTTGAAGTGGGATAGACATCTTTAGGAAGCGAAATAATCTCGAAATTGCTCAAGATCCACAGCAGGCTAAATCCAAAAATCGTACCGGCTACGATACCTGCGATACCGATAACGATTCCCAGATATAAAAAAACCTTTTTCACCTCTGCACTTGAAGCGCCAAGTGAAATCAGCAATGCAATCTCGCTACGACGATTCATCACCGTCATCAGCAATGAAGAGATAATATTGATAGACGCAATCAAAATAATGAGCATCAATACAATAAATAGCGCCGTCTTTTCAAGCTCAAGTGCGGCAAAGAAGTTGACATTCTCTTCCCACCACCCTTTTATAGCAACGGCTATAGGCAGTTCGGCTTTGATTTTTATAATATCGTCTTGCGGATTTTCAGAGTAGATATGAATGCCGTCATACTGGTTTGCGGGCAGGCGCAAAATTTTTTGCAACGACTCTAGCGTGGTGTAGCTGTAGGCTTTGTCGTACGCACTTAATCCCGAGTCAAACACTCCTGCAAAACGTAAGCGTTTCATGCGCGGCGCTACCGCCAAACCGCCCGGCTCCATCTGCGTAAAGACGTAGGTGAGTTTTCCTTCTTTGAGGCCAAACTCCTCTTGTAGCGGCTTTCCGATGAGCACATCATAACGTCTGGGGAGCGTATCGTCGCCAAGCGCTTTGTCGATCACACTGTTGACTTTGCGCTCCGCTTCAAAGTTCACACCAAAAAGATACCCGCCTTCAAGACGCGCACCGGAGCGTGCCATAACCGGAGAGGAGACATAAGGGCTAAAATGCAGATGGGGAAATTTTTGCTCAAGGTCAATCAGCAACGCCTCATTAACACCGCCCCAGAATTTGGGCAAGATGGTCAGCGGATAGTTCATTACCGTAAGCTTTTTTTTGAACTCGTTGTCAAAACCGTTCATCAGTGCCATGGCGACGATAAGCACCATCACGCCAAGGGCAATTCCTGAAAATGCCAGCAGTGCCGAAAGAAAGATAAAAGGTTGCTCCTTATCAAAGCGCAAGAAGCGTTTAACAAGATAGCTTACGATACTCAAGAGGCAAACGCACCTTTTTTAGGGCCTGATTTGCCGCAGCATTGCTTGTACTTTTTACCGCTACCACAAGGGCACGGGTCGTTACGGGCGATTTTTTTATCCGCCGTAATCGGTTCGGTGGTCTCATCGCCGTGATGAAGTGACTGGGCGAGTTCTTGCTGTTTTTGCTCCAACTCGCGCTGTGCGGCCAGTGCTTCGGCTTCCTCTTCTGCCGATTCTATGGAAAACTGAATAATGTGCAAGGTTTTGATGGTATCAAACTTAATCGTCTCCACCAACTCTTGGAAAAGATTAAAACTCTCTTTTTTATACTCAACCAGTGGGTCTTTTTGGTTATACGCACGCAAACGAATACCGGTTTTCATGGTATCCATCTGATAGAGGTGTTCACGCCATGCGGTATCGAGTGTTTTAAGGTAAATCTCACGCTCAACATTATGGCGCATCTCCTCAATAATCACCGACATCTTCTCATCATAAACGGCTTTAAGCATCTCAAGCAGTTTTTCGTGTAGCGCTTCGTACTCCAAACCTTTGAGCGCCTCAAGATCAAGCTCATAACGCATCTCTTCAAGTAGACGTGCTTGTAGCTGTTCAAGGTCAAAGTCCTCATGTGCCGCGCCGTCAAAAACGTTACATGTAAGAAGAAGCGAATCCACATACGCTTCGCGGATTTCATCCACTTTGGCGGCAATATCGTACTCGGGATTAAGCAAGTCGTTACGGAACTTATAGACAATCTTGCGCTGTTCGTTTGCCACGTCGTCGTACTCGACAATATATTTACGCCCTTCAAAGTGCAGGTTTTCTACCTTTTTCTGCGCTTTTTCCACGGCGCGCGTTACCATTGAAGATTCGATATATTCGCCATCTTCAACGCCCAGACGATCCATAATACTTTTGATTTTGTCTGAACCGAAGATGCGCAACAGATTATCTTCGAGGCTTAGATAAAACTGGCTTGCCCCAGGGTCGCCCTGACGACCGGAACGGCCGCGAAGCTGGTTATCGATACGGCGGTTTTCGTGACGCTCGGTACCTAAAATAAAGAGCCCGCCAAGCGCTTTGATCTCGTCGCTTACTTTGATATCGACACCGCGACCCGCCATATTGGTGGCAATGGTAATGGCACCCTTTTCGCCCGCATTTTTAATAATTTCACCTTCTTGCTCGTGGTTTTTAGCATTAAGCACGGTGTGCGCCATCTTCTCTTTTTTCAAAAGCGCATGTAAGGCTTCGGACTTCTCAATTGAGGCCGTACCGATTAGCACCGGCTGGCCGTTGGCATTGAGCTCACGCACTTTGGCAATGACCGCATCAAATTTTTCGGCTTCGGTTTTATAAATCAGGTCGTTAAAATCATCACGAATCACGGGCACGTTGGTAGGAATAGAGATAACATCAAGGCTATAGATTTGCGAAAATTCTGTGGCTTCGGTCTGCGCCGTACCGGTCATGCCCGCGAGTTTGTCGTACATTCTAAAGTAGTTTTGAAAGGTAATGTCGGCAAGGGTTTGCGACTCTTCTTTAATATCCACGCGCTCTTTCGCCTCAAGCGCCTGATGCAGTCCTTCGGAGTAGCGACGCCCTTCAGAAAGGCGACCCGTAAACTCATCGACAATGACGATTTCGCCCTCTTTGATAACATAATCAACATCAAGCTCAAAGAGATAGTTGGCTTTAAGCGCCTGATCGAGATGGTGCGAAAGGCGCGAATTTTCGATGCTATAGAGGTTATCTACGCCAAAAAGCGCTTCGGCTTCGGTAATCCCCTCTTCCGTCATCAGCACGACACGATCTTTTTCATCAACCGTAAAGTGTTCGTCTTTGATTAGTTTTTTAGCCACTTCATCGGCGCGGTTGTAATCTTTCATCTGGCGATCCACCGGCCCCGAGATAATCAGCGGTGTACGCGCCTCATCAATCAAGATGGAGTCCACTTCATCGACAATCACAAAGTTGTGGTTGCGTTGTACCATCTGCTCACGCGAGTAGTTCATGTTGTCGCGCAGATAATCAAAGCCAAACTCGTTGTTGGTACCGTAGGTGATGTCTGCGCCATACTGTTTGCGCTTCTCTAACGGATCATACATTCCCTCAAGGATAATGCCGACTGAATAGCCCAAAAATTCGTAAAGCGCACCCATTTCAGCGCCGTCACGCTTGGCAAGGTAATCATTAACCGTGACAAGGTGTACCCCTTTGCCACTCATGGCATTAAGCACAATGGGCAGTGTGGCTACCAGTGTTTTACCCTCGCCCGTTTTCATCTCGGCAATGCGCCCTTCGTGAAGCACCATGCCGCCGATGAGTTGTACGTCAAAGTGACGCATTCCCAGCACGCGCTTACTGGCTTCGCGCGTAATGGCAAATGAGTCATGTAACACGTCATCAAGCGTTTTGGCGCCTTCGCGCACCGCCGTTTTAAGTTCGTTAAATGCCGCTTTGAGTGCGTCGTCGCTCATCGCTTCGTACGTACTCTCCAGCGCGTTTATTCTTTTGACACCCTTTTTATATTTTTTCAGTTCTCGATCGTTGCGGGTACCAAAGATTTTTCCTAGAGCCTTTTGAAGCATAGTATTGTTGCCTTACTGAAGGGCACCACCAAAAACCCTAAACACGCTCAGAAGCCAAAAGAGTGCTAAGATCGTGCAAAAGCTTTTTTAAGTCATAGCCGTAGCTATGACGATAAAAAGTTTGGTGCGAGATTGGCGCTCTTTTGGCTTCCCTTCGGGCGATAGAGAGAACGCCACACTCTGCGTTGGTACTTTTCACCTTAGCTTTGGCTAGGCTTTCAAAGTACCGTCTTGATTGTAACGTTCTCTCT
>JBNKLA010000005.1:0-16589 GCA_050292115.1 Sulfurimonadaceae bacterium
ACTTAGTTGTCAATGATCTCAAACAAAGCACTCTTAACACCTCAACTCGAGGTCTCTCTGTTTGCGGACGGGAATTATAGAGAAATCTATGATCAATGTCAAGAGCGTTTTGGGAGAATTTTGGAATTTGTGGGGAATTTGTCTTTTCTACAATGTTAAGGACAAATAACCTGTTTCTGGGGCTATGGTAATTAAGCGTTCATCATCATTATTTTTTGTATTCAATGGAGCACTACACGCATTCTTGCACAACTTAATTGTTACTGGTGTAACTACCAACCGATTGACTGGGCTATTAATAACAGTTGCGGCACCTAAGTTAGGATTTCCCCTGTAGGGTCTACCCACATGATCAAATAAAATTCTATTTGCATTTGATCCGGTACCACCGCCTTGAATACTCACTGCACTAATGTCATAACGGCTTAAATCAAGTTTGTTATTGATACGATTACGACTATTTCCGTCAAAAGCAGCATTATTGGTACCAATTAAATATTTACTTGAGTCAAGTGGATCAGCGGCAACTTCAGAATAAGTTCCAATAACTGCATTTGGATTTCCGTCATAAGAAGATATGGGTGAATCTGACATAACACGATATGACCATGTGCCATTAGCATTTGCAAAAGCTACTTGCCATCGTCCTAAATACCAAAATTGTGCATTGCAAACATCCCATGTCAATCCAACACCTGTACATGCACCAGTATTAGGGAATGTTGACATTGCTGGGCTAGGTACAAACTTATCATCTACCATTGCAAGATGTTGGGCATAACGAATATGTGATGCTAGTTGTAGTGTTCCTTCGGTTAAAAGATCTCTTTGCGTCCGAGGGATAATAACAGCGGCAAGGATTCCGATTACAACAACTACAAAAACAAGTTCTATCATGGTAAAAGCGCGACGAAGCATGGCTGGCCTTTGAGTTTACATGTAGGGATTATAGCAGAAGATTACGAAGTGGAGGTAAATTTATGATTGAAGGTGCGAAGAGCTTAAAGCTCTTCTGCTTTTTCGACATTGTAAAGGATGTCATCCATTGGGTGGCGGTACATTGGCATACCTAGGCGTTTTTCATCGAGAATGTGACCGATGAAACCGATAGAGCGGCCAACGACAAAAAATGCATTAAGCGCGCCGGCGTCGATAAACCCGTCGATCTCTTTTTCGCAGTATCCAAGCGCGCGCCACATATCGACCATTAAAATACCGATAGTGCCGTCAACGTTAAGAATCAGATTGTCTTTTTTAGACGTTGTCAGTTTTTCAACTTCAAGCGCGTAATCAAGTAGCGGCGTTGCAGGGAAGTTTTCCGCGGCATACTTTTTAAGGCCGGAAACACGAAGGTCAGGATTACGAACCGACTTAATACGGTGACCAATACCAGAAATCGGTTTGCCCTCTTTTTTCATGTAGGCAATAAACTCTTTGGGGCTCATGTTGTTATCGCTTGCGTATTTAAAGTAACGCGCCGCGTCATCAATAGCTCCCCCGAAGCGTGGACCGATAGTAAGCAGACCTGTAACAAGCGAGCTGATTACATCTTTGCCCGCACGCGCGGTAACTTTGGCATTATGAGCACCCGAAACGGCAGGACCGTGATCGGCAACGGTTTTAACAACGGTTTCAATATAATCCGTTGCCCATTTTGGATAGCGTTTTTTAAACCAAAGAAGCGACATGACATCGCCGATTCCAAAACCGGTATCGGGGGTTGCCACGGAGCTGATTGGATGGCCTGCATAGGTTGCTTCTTCGCCGCGGTCATCGGAGATAGTACAGATAAACTGTTTTGCACGACGAACTTTGGGTACTTCACGTAGTACCGGCTCTTCAATTTCGCTAATAACGCCTTCGCTTTTAAGCTTATTGTACACTTCGTTGATTTTACTCGGAAGGTCATTGAATGACTCGGGTACATAAATGCCCGCTTCTGCCATTGCTCTGTTTTTAGCAGCAGCGGTTTCAGCATCGGCATTGGCCGAAGCCCCCGCGTGACCAAACTGAACGCCGCTACTAAAGTGCTTAGCAATCGTACCGATACACCATGCGATGACCGGCTTGGTGATTTTGCCGCTTTTTACGGCCTCAATAACTTTATACTCTTCGGTGCCGCCCACTTCGCCAAGCAGTACCATATATTTAACCTGCGGATTGTTTTCCATACGAAGCAGATTATCAATAAACACCGAGCCGACAAAACGATCGCCGCCAATCGCTACACCCTCTGCAATACCGTCGGCATTGATAGAGATGATGTTTGAGAGTTCATTAAACAGACCGCCTGAGCGCGTTACAAGACCGCAAGAGCCTGCACGGTGTAGCTTGGAGTTAACAATATTTTCAATAGTACCGCCGACATTGGCTATTTTAAAGCCGCCCGGTGCAATACCGCCAACCGTTGCCGGCCCAATCACCGTAACACCGTTATCACGCGCCGCCTGATTCATACCACGAGCAAGTCTCTCTGGGATACCCTCGGCAGTTACCATAATGGTTTTAAACTGATCACCCATACCGATGGCTTCCATAGTCACATCATACGCGGTACGGAAAGAGGCGAAGTTAAGCAGTACATCGGCATTTGGACATGCTGCTGCCGCATCTTTAGTAGAGCGATACAGTGGAATCATCACCTCATCGGGACCATAGAAAAACTTCTCAAAAAGGTTACCCGAAGTCGGTGCGACAATCGCCGCGACTGAGGGTTTCTCACGATTAATGACGTAATCGTAATCGAGCATACGCTGAATCGCACTTTTATTGTTGTTCCAAAAAATTGCTTGTGTATCTTTTGTAAATAATGCACCCATGTCGCTCTCCTTACTTCTCTAGTGCCATACGCACGATATCGGTAACATGCGTTTCAGGCCCATAAACTTCGATAGACAGTCCCAAACGGTCTGCTGCTTCTTTGATATCTTTAAGGCCTTTTTCATAGTTTGGCCCACCGCGACGTACATAAATGCGTGTATTGTGCGCTTTCATTTTTTCGGCATACGTTTCAAAAGCTTGAATAATTCCGGTAAAGGTTTTGGCAACATCGGTAAAGTTAGCAATCGCTCCGCCGATAATCAAGATCTTATCGCGCCCTTTGGCATCTTTATGGCGTGTCATAAGATCAAGAACGGTTTCGGCATAAAACTTAGTCTCACCTGTTGTCGGACCGCCTGAATATTCGCCATAATTGGCCAAATCGCTCACGCTACCGCCGGTTGCTTCGGCAAAATCGGCAATGGTATCGGCATAAACCACCGAAGCGCCACCACCGGCTACCATGGTCCAAACACGTCCCATCGGGTTAAGAATCGTAAGTTTGAGTGAAGCACCCGATTTGGCATCGGCCTCTGCAATCGCTTTCTCTTCAGGTGATTGATCTTCCATGCCAAATGCGGTAGGATACTCCACATCGCCCCACGAATCGCCCATCATAAAGCCCGCGGTATCGTCAAGACGCGCCACAAGATCAAGAATTGCCATTTCGTTATTTTCAAGCATTACGATTGGGTTGATTTCGAGATAGGCAAAATTGAGATCGCGGTAAAACTTGAAAAATTCAATCGCAAATGAAGTAAATGTCTCTTTATTTGCCGCCGGAATATCCGCAGGCACGTTGGCGCGGATCGCGTGTTCCATATCGGCATCGCTCATCGTAATCGGAATTGCTACTTCGTTGACTTTTTCATCCCAGCCCTCTTCGACTTCCATACCGCCTTCGGCTGACATATAAAGTACATCGTCTTCACCGACGGTTGTAGCCGAAATGTAGTACTCTTGCTCTTGAGTATGCGGCGTAAACGGCTCTACCACAAAGTGTGTGAGGCGACCGTGCTGGCCTGAGAGCAACGTGATATCATGAGACATTTTTTCATCAATCCATGATGCCGCATCGCTGAGCGTAACGTCTCCGGGTTTATTGGTTTTAAAAAGAACCAGATCGTTTTTACCGCGTTTTCCAAACAGCATGTCCGGCTTGGCCACAAGCGGCTCTTGTTTTAGCCACTCAAATCCATGTTCGTTTGCTTTTGCTAGTAGCTCGGCACCACTACTAACCAGTACCGATTTAAATCCGTAATGAAAACCGCCGAAGTATTTTTCCCAATGTTTTGAGAAAATTGCTTTTCCGTCGTATTCACGAATCGCTCTTTGAGCCATTGCAACCCCTTCAAGTTAAAAAATAAGATTGTGCGGATTATAGCATGGCAATCTTCTGGCATTTCTTGAAACAATCAAACGTATTAGAAAAGTTTACAATTCGTTTCTTTTAGTAACATAGGTGCGAAATATGGGAATATTATCGTGTAAAATTGTAACATTTATGTCGTTTTTGTTTTGTAGTTTGGATTGCATTTGATACTGCTCACACGCTGTAATTTCATAATACCGTAATCGTAACTGCATCGCTCGATTGTGAGCATTGATGCATGTAATCCCCTCGTTTTTAAGTTGCTCTGCCAGTTCGCCGGCTACATGTAAACGATATGCAAAGTGCATCCGTGGATCGGGTAAAAAGTGATAAAGCTCTTTATGAAAAAAAACTACCACACTATGAATAAGTAACATTCCAAACGCGATAAAAAAGAGGCGTTTGTACAGCGTGCGATACATTTTAAGCCGTACACGGTAGGAGTGAAAAAAGGTCTCCATAGCCAGTGGAAGCGCAGCCATTAAAAAGGGGGCAAACATCTCCACGCCGATGCGCTGGCGAAATGAGAGAATCAATGAGATCATAAACGCCGTTGCCGCAATATAAAAAATTGCATCACGTTTGGCAAGAACAACACGCCTATAAAGCGTGTAAAAAAGGTAGACAAAGACGATGGGCGAGAAGATCGCCGTGTAGATTCCGAGGGTATCGAGAAAACTGCTTTTAGGGATACCGCCAAAATCAAAACCGTAATATCCCGCCGTAAGTACAAACAGCACACTATTTGCGACAAAAAAGAGCGCACGCCTCTGCTCAATCGCATAGAGTGCGTGCCCCAGATACAAAAACATAAAACTCGAATCGATCATGCCGAGAATGGGCAAAATCACATATGAAAGTGTTTCATAACGCTGTATCAGTACTAAATACAGCAGTAGCATAAAGAGCACTATTCCGGCCTCATCAACCAAGACGGCCGCACTGGTCACACCAGGGAGTAACATAAAAATGACACTCAGCCACAAACGATCACGCTCATACTTGCCATAAGGTTTACTAAGCATATAAAAGAGTATGACCGAGCCTACATGTAAGAGTATCATTGGGTAACGCAATGCGTAGTCATTTTGGCCAAAGAGCTGCGTAAAAAAACTAAGATAGTATCGTACCGAATACTCAGAGTTAAAAAATATCTGTGCTTCGTGATAGCTTATGGAGAGATCGGAGGCTTTAAAAAGTAGCAGTAGCGTATCGACTCCCAACAGAAGGAAGAAGAGCAGGCGTGGGTTCATAGCTTTAAGAAATTGTCCAAAATTTCATGTCCAAATTCGCTCATGATCGATTCGGGATGAAACTGTACTCCGTAGATGGGCTTATCTTTGATTTGCAGTGCCATAATCTCATGATCGTCATTACTGTATGCGGTCGGGACAATCATTTCAGGAAGGTTCTCTTTTTGCACAATAAGCGAATGATAGCGCGTCGCCGTAAAGAGTTCGGGCAGTTTTTTAAAAATGGCACACTCGCCTTCACGTTGCATTGTCGAGGTTTTACCGTGCATCATGTTTTTGGCCTGCACCACATTGGCGCCAAACGCCTGCGCAATGCTCTGATGCCCCAAACAGATCCCCAGCAGCGGCACGCTGTCTTTAAAATACTCAATAACCTCAAGCGTCACTCCCGCATCATCAGGTGTGGCCGGTCCGGGAGAGAGAATAATCTTCTCAGGATGCAGTGCTATAATCTCATCTAACGTCAGTTCATCGTTTCGGATTACCTTTAAATCCGCACCCAGTTCAAGGCAGTACTGCACGATATTATAAGTAAAACTGTCATAGTTATCTATCATCAAAACCATATTACATGTAACTTTTTTATAAGATACCAGCATTATAGCGAACAACTTGAGGTATAATACCAACCTTGAAGACAAATATGCGTTTCATCTATAGTATGCTTTTATATTGTTTTGTGTTTGCAGGCAATAAAATTCTATCACTACAGAATGTTTAACTTTTCTCTTCCAATACTATTTGCCACATAAAGGATAGACTGCATGGCAGACACATTGCAAGGAACCATTAAATGGTTCAACGACGAAAAAGGTTATGGATTTATCCAGCAAGAAAATGGAGACAAAGATCTCTTCGTACACTTCCGTCAGGTTAACCGCCAAGGCCCCGGACGCGTTTCACTTGATGAGGGCCAAAGCGTCTCTTATACTATCGGTGAGGGTCAAAAAGGCCCACAGGCTGAAAACGTCACTGTACTTTAATTGAACGTCAAACGGGCAAAGCCCGTTTTACTCCGCTGAGGCCACTATGGCCGCTGAAACTTGCCTCTTTTGAGGCAGATTTTTCTTTCTTTTGCTATAATGCGCTTCATGAAAACATTACTCTTATTTATAACACTAACCCTTTCACTTGTAGCTTCGCATATTGATGATTTTGCGCAAGAGCACGATTACTACCGCGATTACAACACCTCGCTTGCCGTGGCCCAAAAAGAGAACAAACTCATTATGCTGGTGATGGTAGCCGACTACTGCCCGTGGTGTCGTAAAATGGAGCGCAAAACACTTAGCGCCGATGCCGTGGCCGAAAATATCGAAGAGCACTTCATCCCTATGATTGTGGATCGCAATAAAGACAAAGCACACTACCCCGAAATCTACGACGTACCACGTATTCCTACCATCTTTTTTATTAACCCCAAAAGCGAAGAGCATATTTTTGAATCAATCGCTTATGTAAAAAAAGATGAGTTTCTTCAAACGCTTAATGACGTACTGAAAATGTATAAAGAAGATAAAGAGTGAAGCCCTTTATAGCGCTGTTACTGTTTGGACAACTGCTTTTTGGCGCATTGCCCTTTACACTTGAAAATTTAGACAACCTTAGACTTCTGTTTATGAATCAGAGCGATTTTTTTACCAAAGCACAAGAAGAAGCGCTCAAATCATACATTTCCAAACGTATTACCGATGCAGGCATTCGTATGAACGGCACTGATCCACGCACTTTTTTTGTAAAAATTGAAGCGATGCAAAAGAGTGACGTTACCACGATTTATATTCAAATCGGCGTAGGTGAAGAGGTAATAACTAAAAGAGACAATGCTATCCAAACATTGGCATTTACCTATTTTGACAGCGATTATATTGAAACCGAAACACCACAACAAGATACGAATGAATCCATTCAGTTTCTGATGGATGAATTTTTAGAGCTTTATAAAGACGACCAGTAGCTTAATCCCATACCATTGGACCGCTACGGTAATCCTTATCAAGAATAAAACGCTTATCGCTATTGTTGATATCAACAACCGTTAAAAAATCACTATGCATTAAAAGTTGCTTTCGTGCAATTAACATCGCTATTTTGTTACCACTGGGTGAAACGGCATAAAAACGGCTACGTTCAAATGCTTCGCCTAAAGCCGTTGTCGTGTCGGTTTCGGCGTGCCATCGATGCAGATACGCATCATGTTCAAAAAGAAAATCCCCATTTTTAAGGCTATGAGGAGCAGTTCCTTTGGTTAGCAATGTCACATTTTGACGCTTTACATGTAAGCTGTAAACTCCTTGAGGAAAAACTCCTTTTTTTGCATATGCCCTGCCGTATCCCCGCTTGAGATGATTTTGCGAAGTATCGCTTAGTAACGCTTCATCTATTAATAGACTTCTTGCAAAACTCCCAGATAGTCTCAGCACTTAAAAGCTGTGTGTGATCAAGGCAGGTTATCGGTATACCAAATAAGAGTGCGAACAGATATTTCATTTATTTTCCAAAAGCGTAATATATGCCTAACACTGCAAATACTCCAAAAAACGCCCAAGCAATGACGGCCTCGGTTTTACTCCAACCACTCTGGCAATACGCTTCATCAACCACCCGTAGGCCTGTAAACAGATTTAATAGGAGGTTGATTACTATTAGAACAAATAGGGAAATGCCTAAAGCCATAAAAAAATTGATATACTCACTCAAAAATAGAGCAATAGCGATCCAAAATACAAACTGTACCTCAATCACATTCAGAAAAAAAGAGAGCAGGAAAAAATGTTTTTTCCGAAGACGGGCATTGCATTGTTCGCACTTTAGGCAAAAACCCTCACGCTCGCACCGTTTTGGAAACAACAAGCATTTAAATGCGATCGTCTCTTTTAAGCAGTTGGGGCATGTACGCAAATGGGTTCCTTTTTAGCCTATTTTAGTGTAAGTGCCGCTAGACGCTGCTCATAATGAAATGCCTCTTCATCTTTACCATGCTTTAACGCACCCTTATAAAGTTTTTGATACTTCTCAATCATTACATGTAAGAGTTTCTCATCATCATCGTGGCTTACATGCGCCCCGCAGGAAGTGCCCTTGGGGTATAACGCTTCAAGCGAACGCACGCGAAAGCGATCCATGCCCCAGTGTTTAGTAGAGAGCTGATCTCCATGCCCGCCGTGTTTGATGATTAACGCCTCATTGATAAGGCAAATTTCGTGCTTTTGCATCATGCGTAGCCACAAATCGTAATCCTCGCACACTTCCAAACGCTCATCAAAACCACCCAGTTCATCAAACACTTTACGCGCCATCATCACCGATGAGGGGGCAATTATACACTGCTTTAGTGAGCGCTCATACAGATCGCCCCACCCTTTTGCAAATTTGTGCGGCAGGCTTACATGTACTCCGTTTCGTATCCATTTTTCATCCGTATAAGAGGCTTTACATGTAGGGTTTTGTTGATGAAATGCCACCTGTTTTTCAAGCTTATCATACCTCCATTCATCATCCGAGTCTAAAAAAGCGATCCATTCGGAATCTGCCATCATCACACCGTTATTGCGTGCGGATGAAACGCCCATGTTCTTTTGACGCAACAGATTCACCTCGGGATACATTTTCACGACTTCGCTTGTAGCATCGTTTGAGCCGTCATCCACGACAATAATCTCTTTAGCTCTGTAGCTTTGCGCCAACACCGATTCAATGGCACGGGCGATGGTGCTCACGCGGTTATAAGCGGGGATGATGACCGAAACGTCGATTACCACACCTTTATTTCGTTATAGAGGCTATCGCGCTCTACCGGAATGAAGCTGCTATTTTTAATCAGCGCTACAAAATCGCTAAGGCCGATACCGTTAGCGCTTTTGGCTCCTGCTGCGGAGTTGATGGACTCGCGCTCAATGGTGCCGTCAAGATCATCCGCACCAAACTCCTGCGCTACCAGAGCCAAATTGACGGTTGAAGTGACCCAATACGCTTTAAGATGAGGCACGTTATCAAGCACAATACGCGAAATCGCCATGGTTTTTAAAATCTCATGCGCGGTAATGAACTCCTTGACATTCAGGTAATTATTTTCACTCTGGTACACCAGCGGAATAAACGCGTTAAACCCGCCCGTTTCATCTTGCAGATCACGAATACGCATCATATGCTCAATTCGGTGTTTACGCTCTTCAATATGGCCAAAAAGCATGGTCACATTGCTCTGCTTGCCGCGTTCGTGCCATTTTTTGTGAATCTCCAGCCACTGCTTAGAGTTCACTTTGCCTTTGCAGATGTATTCGCGCACGCCCTCATCAAAAATCTCCGCACCGCCGCCGGGCATGGAGTCTACGCCGTATTCAATCATTAGATCCAGAATTTCATCGTAACTTTTGTGGTATTCTTCAGCCAAAAAGTGCACTTCCGCGGCGGTCAATGCCTTTACATGTAAAGAGGGATGACGTTCTTTGATCTTTTTAAACACCTTAAGATACCACTCCAAGCCCGTATCGGGATTATGCGCGGAGACAATGTGTACCTCTTTGATATCGCGTTGGATAGCATCATCGCAAATATTCAAAATCTCCTCATGGCTCATAGTATAAGGATGAGGATTTTTACGACTGGCACTGTAAGCGCAAAATTTACAGACATCTTTACAAACATTGGTGGGGTTAATATGGCGGTTGATGTTGAAATAACTCTTTTTGCCGTGAAGCTTTTGGCGGCGCTCGTCCGCTAATTGGCCAAGCTCAAAAAAGTTCATCTCATAAAGTGAGAGCGCTTCGTCAAAAGTAATCCGCTCACCGACTCGTATTTTTGTTGCAATATCCATGGCTACCGTTTCTTAACTTTTTTTGCCATTATACCCAAGAGATCAAGCATTACATGTACTTTGGCTCGTTTATACGCGATCACTAAAATAGAACTTAACAAATCGTTTAACAAAGTATATAAAACTACCATTTCTGAAATTTCAAAAGAAGTCGGTTATCTATTTTGGGGCGATTCGTATAAAAGCAATAAAAATTACAATAATACTCTCTATTGTCGCTTTTATGGGTTTTTATATGCAAAAGATACCTCAAGAGAAGAAAACGCATATAAAGATACCAAAAACCGAAAAAGAGAGCTTTTTGGAATTTGCATCGATACTCCTCTCCGATGCAAGTGCTCTTGATGATTTGAAGCTCTTTTTTGATACACCGCAAAAGTATTACCAAAAATATCGTGCACAGATGCGCTTAAACCGTGGAATCGAAAGTGTTGATAAAATTATCGAAAAGCCCGCTATTGTGCTAAGCGACGTACTTAATAGACATGGTGCTTTGATCTATATGGATTGGAAAGATGACTTAGAGCTCTATCTCGAAGATGAAAATCTGTTGCAAAACTTCAATAACAAAATGCTAAAAGATGTTCAGTGTTTAAAGGAGTTGCGCAAAGATGGTTTTGAGGAGTACTACACTATTGGTGATCTCGTCGATACGAGAGCATTACGAAAAAAGTCTGATATTTTGCGCTGTATCAATCACAGCGGCTATCTACTCTATGTCATCGACGAGGGCACGGACGGATACCCTTTAGGAGTCGTGCCCAGAGAAAAAAGAGAGAAGATTCGCAACGCAATTAAAGGCTCTTCTTTGAAAATTTATTTTTTAGATTAAAGGATAAAATTTATGAAAATAGTCTCACAAATCATCTTCTTACTTCTGTGCTCGCTCTACTCGCTCTTGGCAAACAGCACTGTTTTGGAGCTTGATACCGGTGGACACATGGCACAAGCGCGTAAAGTTATTATTACAAGATCAGGCGACATCATCACCGCTTCGGATGATAAAACCATCCGAATTTGGGATGGCAAAAACGGGACTGAAAAGCGAAAGGTATTGGGAGAGATAGAGGATGGCTTTGGAGAGATATACGCCATTGCACTAAGCAAAGATGAAAAATATCTTGCCGTAGGGGGCTATTTTCGTGACGACGAGATACGCATCTACGACTACAAAAGCGGTAAGATGCTCAAAATTTTAGAATCACATGACAATGTCGTTTTAGATTTGACTTTTGGAGATAATGATCTTTTAATATCCGGAGGAGCGGATGGGGTGATTAAAATCTGGAAAAACTTTGAACTCCAAAATAGCATTGACGCCCACGATGAGCCGATTTATGGAGTAAAGATCGTAAATGGCAATATCGTTTCGGTAGCGGAAGACTATAGAGTCGCACTTCACTCTATTGAAGGCAAACTGCTTAACTCCTACGAACACGATCAAAAGCTCCGCAATCTTGCTACCAATGGAAAACATATCGCGGCGTGCGGCTTTCTCGAAGATAATGTTTTGATTTTTGATGCAAATCTTAATCTCATCAAAAAATTAGAGGTAGAAGGAGATCCTGCGGGTTTAAAATACTCTCCAGATGGAACGATGCTCTTTGTCGGAAATGATCTCTATACCGATGATCTTACGTTATGGGATTCCACTAATTATAAGAAAATTGCCGGCTTTAACGAGCATGATGGCGGCGCTATAACCGTAGGATTTTTAGATAACGATACCGCGCTAAGCATAGGTGGAAAAGATAATGACATCTACATCTGGGACATACATAGCGGTAAGCCCAAAAGAAAAATAGAAGGAATGGGAACCGCAGTTAAGAGCGTAGGGATACGATCAGGTGAGAAAATCGGCTTTGGAAACGAATGGACAGAGAATCTTGGCAGAAGCAAATTGACCCGTTCTTTTGACCTCAGCGACTTTTCACTCTCTTCATTTCTTTTAGGTATGTATGAGCGCATCAAAACCGAAAACGGCGACTATTCACTCTCTCATACCGATGAAGGAGATTTTGGCAGAGACGACGGGACGCTTGTTATCAAAAAAGAAGATGAAGTAGTCGCTTCGATAACGCGGGATAATACCAATGGATACGGACACGACTGCTATGGATGGTACAACGACTACATCATATCAGGCGGTAGTAACGGCAAACTGCTTGTTTATGACAAAAACGGAGAGGAGGTAGCCGAACTTTTAGGGCATCGTGATAAGGTGCGAAGTTTGGCGATATCCAGCGATAGGCTAATAAGCGGGAGCGACGATCAGACGATAAAAATCTGGAATCTCAAGGAGATCGGAAATGAGTATGATATATTTCCGCTCCTCACCCTTTTCATTGATAAAAAAGGGGAGTGGGTGCTTTGGAGCGAGAGCGGCTATTACAATGCGAGCGTAGGAGGGAGCAGATATATAGGTTACCACGTCAATCGTGGAAAAGATAAAGAGGCACTCTTTGTCAAAAGCGAAAGCTATTTTAGCGATCTCTACCGTCCCGATGTTATTAGCGCAATTTTAAAAACCGGCACCGAAGAAGATGGCATCATAGCGGCAAATAAAATAAAAGAGGTGCACTATGTAGATGTAGCCAAAAGGCTACCTCCTCAAATTATTTTGCAAACAAGAGAGAGCTTTACGACAGAGAAAAAGAGCGAAGAGATAGCATTCTCTATTGAGAGTAAATCTGATATTACGAAGCTTACGATTTTACGCAACGGTAGCAAAATCGATACAAAAGCGCTTCTTAAATCAAAAAGTAATGCTAAAAAGATAAAAATCGCGCTAGAAGACGGAGAAAATATCATCGCTATCCAAGCCCAAAGCAACTACGCTACAAGTGATGAAGTGCTTCTTAAAATTTACAAAAAGAGTGATGCTAAAACAATAAGAAAGCCGACGCTTTACCTTTTAAGTATAGGAATAGACAACTATAAAAGTACACTATTTAATCTCCAAACTGCCGCAAATGACGCTAACACTATTGCAGAGATATTCAAAGCTCAAGAGAGGAAAAGCTACCAAAAAGTAGTCTCCAAAATTCTCACCGATAGCGAAGCTACGACAAAAAATATCCAAAGCGCACTCAAATGGCTCGAAACAAAACCTGCAAGCAATGATATAGCGATGCTCTTTATATCCGGACACGGGATTAATAACGCAAAAAATTCATACTATATCTTAAGTAGCGATGCAAATCCCGATATGCCGGAAAAAAGCGCAGTGGCGTGGCAAGAGATAGAAAATACACTCGCAACCGTCCCTTCAAAAACGCTCCTCTTCTTAGATACCGCAAGAAGTGACAAAGGAGACAACACAAAAGCGATCATGTCACTCATCAACAACGGAACGGGTACGATTATAGTAAGCGCGACGACAGGTAGTCAATACAGTTTAAAAAAGCTTTGGCAGGGTGCTAAAAACGGAGCCTTTACGCAAGCGCTTTTTGAAGCGGTAGGAGAGTCCAAAGCAGATAGAGATAATAACGGTGAGGTACATATCAAAGAGCTGGAAACCTACACCGTAAAAAGAGTAGAAGCGTTGAGCGGTAATGCGCAAAAACCTACCGTATATATCCCCAAAAGTATGCCCGATTTTATATTTGCTCTCACGCCTATTGCAGAGATAAGAGCGGCAATTGATAGTAGCTGTGGCGCTAAACAATGGGATCGATGTGAAAAAGCGATAACTAGCCTCTATGCCTATCCAAATGTTGAGAATGCAGCCGAAATTTTTCATTATGCAAAAGAAGGGTGTGAAGCAGGATATTATAGGCTCTGTCTTACCGTAGCCGAATGTTACGACTTGGGTATAGATGGGCTTGTAAGCCAAGATGTTGCAAAAGCGCATACACTATACAAAAAAGCGTGCGAACACTCTGTAGCAGAGGCGTGTAACTACATGGGCTATGTTTATGAGGTAGGAGAAAACATCGAGCAAAACTATGACAAAGCGAGCGAGTTCTACCAAAAGGCGTGTGAGGATGAATTTGCAATGGGTTGTGCGAATCTTGCCAATTTCTATCTATTGGGAAATGGCGTAAACAAAGATCTTGAAAAAGCATTCCAACTCTATGATCGAGCGTGTAAAGGGGGTGATGAAGGCGGATGTAACAACCTCGGAACGTTTTATGAACGTGGAGAAATCTTAGAGAAAGATTTTAGCAAGGCATTTGCATTGTACAAAAGAGCGTGCGATGGCGGCTATATGCTCGGATGTAGCAATACCGCTAATTTGTATACTAATGGAAAGGGTGTCGAAAAAGACAACAATAAAGCATTTGAACTTTTTCAAAAGGCGTGCGATAACGAAGTAGCGGAAGGCTGTTTTAATCTTGGCGTCTTCTACGACCAAGGCAGAAGCGTAGAAGAGGATGAGAAAGAGGCGAAACGACTTTATAAGCAGGCGTGTGATCTTGGACTGAAAAAGGGATGTAAAGCGTACAAAGGTTGGTCTATTAAAAGTTGGTTTGAATAACCTACCGCATGGCTAACCGTTTGTGATTTGGTGACATTAGCGCACTTCAAAAAGTTCAGCTACCACTGCTTGAACTTTTTGAAGTGCACTACGTGTACACATTAAACAAAGGAATGAAGATGGAGAATGAAAACAATTCAGGTATGGGAGAAAATACGTTTCCCGAAGGTGTCAAAGGATGGAGCTGGGGGGCATTTTTGCTCAATTGGATCTGGGCAATTTTTAATAAAACATGGATCGGCCTATTGGCATTTATCCCTTATGTCGGCATTATTATGGCCATAGTACTCGGCTTCAAAGGAAGAGAGTGGGCTTGGAAAAACAAACAGTGGGAAAGCGTGGAGCATTTTAATGCCGTTCAGAAAAAATGGTCGTATTGGGCTGTTGTGATTTTACTTGTGATTATCGTATTGGGTATCGCTTCAGCTGTGGCAATTCCTGCACTGATACAAGACGCTGCGGCGCAGTAATCGCTCAATGAAAATTATTGCAATCATAACAGGAGCAATAATGTTTTTTTCTTTCATTGCTTTTGGTGCAACAAATGCAGAAAAACGCTTTTATAAAGCGTTTACGCCGATAAAAGAGGAGGTGCTAGATGAGAGCGGATACTTTTCATTTTCCGAAGTTACGGGTAAATTGAAAGATCTGTTTGCATTAGCTCAAAAAATCGGTGAAACATCCAAAGCGCGCTTTGAACTGTATGATCTGTATTCGTTGGTACTGTCCAAAAAGCCCGAGGCATCACAAGAGACGATTGCAATAACGCTTGAGATGCTTGAAATTTTTAAAAACTCCCCGTTTTTGGACAATGAAACACAATATCGTGCGCAGTTTAGACTCTCTGATACGTACGAGTATGAAGGAGATTTAACAAAAGCGATAGCGCACAAAAAAGAGTTTTTACGCTTTTTTGAACAAGAGCCTTCGAGTCCTTCAGATACGATTTTGTATCAAAAGGGCTTACTTGCCTACCTCTACCATGAAAATGGGCAATACCAAGAGGCACTACAACTCAATCTTGCCATTGAGAATGCGATAAAAAAGCATATAGATGAGTATGCATTCAAACTTTACAATAACATCGCGCAAAACTACTATGAACTACATAATTTTGAGCAAGCAAAAGCGTACCTGGAAAAACGTTTGAACATTGCCAGAGAGTATGACGATACGCAAATCGAGCTTGATACACTTTTTCAGCTGGCCGTTCTGGCTTTTGAGCACGATGAGATCAAAAAGGCGGAAACGCTTTTTACAAAACGAGTGGAGATTGCAAAATCCAGAAAACTAGATGCCGATATTGTGACGGAGATGCAAGAAGACCTAGAAATTATGTATGAGAAGTTGAAGTAAAAAATCTCTCGATACAATTTTAAAAATAGGGTGCTATACAATGAATACTACGCAAAAAGAAGATTTTTCTTATGCTACCTTTTGGACAAGATTATGGGCTAGTCTTATAGATACGGTACTTTTAAGTTTGCCAATATATACGCCCTATTTTTTGATTTACGGGCAAGATTTTTTATTTGATCCTCCGGAATATAGCAATGCCGAGATATTTTTTCAATACTTTGTCCCTTTTACGATTATCCTTCTTTTTTGGTTTTACAAACAAGCAACACCTGGGAAAATGCTCTTTAAAGTTAAAATAGTTGATGCTACTACGCATGAAAAAGCCTCTGTAAAGCAGTATGTTATTAGATAGTCAGCCCTGAAAAACCTGTATCCATTTAGACCGACCATTTTTACATTCACAATATTAGCGTAATTCCAAAATTGACAGCAATAATGGAGCATGTTTTTTACGCTCCTGCTTCTCAACTTTCAATAGTATTGCCATAA
>JBNKLA010000006.1:0-2990 GCA_050292115.1 Sulfurimonadaceae bacterium
CGGGAACGAGCAACGCCCGCGCTGAGCACTGAACGTGCCCCCAGTCGATTGCCGGTCTCCGCTACGCTACGACCAACAATCGCCCGGAGTCACACACCAAGCCACCCTCCAGAAATCAGCAAGCTGATTTATGAAGTCTGACTTAGTGGTGCTCAGCGCGGGCGTTAGGCACCACTTGAGTTTTTTTCAACCTTTGTAGTATAATGTAGATACAAAAGGATACATTATGAAAAAAGCAATTAATATTCGTATGGATGAAACACTATTAACTGATTTAGATTCTTATGCACATGAGCTTGAGCGTTCTCGTACATACATTATTGAAAAAGCAGTCAGCACTTATTTTGATACATTAGATGAAATGATTTCTGACAAAAGAATTGATGAGTTAAAGGCTGGAAAAACCGAGGTTTACTCACTTGAAGAGGTAGCACAAAAACTTGGTCTTAGTTAATGTTTAAAATCATTATTCCCAAAGCTACTTTTAAAGAATTAGAAAAAGTTGACTCTGAAAATCAAGAACTTATTTTTTCAAAAATTAAAGACCTTGAAGAAGGAATCTTCACTACAGATAAAGCTTTAAAAGGTAAACACAAAGGCAAGTTTAGAAAAAGAGCTGGAAACTATAGAATAGTCTACTTAAAAGAAAATGATATTTTAGTAATTACTCTTATACGAATTGCTCATAGGAAAGAAGTTTACTAAAAGTCTAACAAAACGCAGAGACTGTGAAACAACTCCAATTATACCAAGAAAGACCCGCATTTAACTTCATAGTGCAATTTCGCCAGTAGCAGTATTCTGGAGATATGTTGCGATGAATTAGGACTTATTTGGGGCAGTGCTAGTTGTGCTATGAGTTCTCAAACATCTCTAAAACCGCTTGCACCAGAAGCGAAGAATGATTTTGGCGCGTTTTATATGCTAGATAGAGCTGATTTTTTACAGTTGGCTCAGGGCGGTATAATAGTTGAATACTCCCCTCATCAACGGCCTTAGCACATAAATAATCAGGCAATACCGAGAGGCCGCAATCGCTTTTGATACATTCAAGTATACCGTGCAGATTAGGCACAATCAAACGGGGTGTGAGTGCGGGATTAACCCCATAAACCGACTTGAAATAACGTCGGATGATGGAGAGTTTATGATCATAACTTACCCACGCCTGACGCATCAACCATTCTCGACCAAAATCGTTGGGTACATGTAAGGTATTGGAGCCTACAAGCCAAAAGTGCTCGCTATAAAGTTCTTGAAACGTGAGTCCGCTTTGTGAAGTTTTATAGGTTGCAATGCAGGCATCGAGACGCTCCTCGCGAAGCATTTGTAGTAGTGTTGCTGTTGTGTCAAAAGTAATATGGCATCTAAAATCTACAGTGTTTATTTTTGTAACAAGCAGATCGTGAAAAAATTCAACAGGTGCTCCCAAACGGTAGCTGGAGATCTGATGCTCAGTTTGTAAAAAGGTATGGCTGGTATGCTCGATCCAGTCAAACGAGTCTGCAATACGGGTATAAAGCTCATGCGCTTGATCTGTAGGCTCCATTTTTCGTGGCATACGGACAAAAAGCTTAAGGTGCAGTGCTTTTTCAAGTGCGGCAAGTTGCATCGACGCAGCAGGTTGCGTAATGCCGCATAGCAGCGCGGCACGCGATATGGTACCTTCACGGTAGATGGCAATAAAAATACGGTAAAGCTCCAAATTTATCATAGAAATATTTATACCTTTATATCAAAAATATAATTTGCTTTATGTATTATAGCAAACTATAATACTGCTATCCGGATACCTTTTCAAGATCTTGAAACCACTTAAAAGGAACCCCATGAATACCGTGTTAACTATTTTGATTCTTGTTACCAGCGCCTCGCAGATGCGAAACGGTGAAGCTACTGGACTTTGGCTTGAAGAGTTTGCTATTCCTTATGCGCTTTTTAGAAGTGCGAACATTAAAGTGACAGTTGCCTCCATTAATGGAGGTGAAGTACCGATTGACCCGCGTAGCCTTCAGCAAAAACAACCACCAGAGTGGGATGAAGCAAAAAACGCACTCAAATCGAGCGTAGCGTTAGAGCGTATTAACGTTAATGATTATGCTGCCATTTTTATGCCGGGCGGACACGGCACCATGTTTGATTTGGCCGATAATGCTACTGTTAAAAAAACGATTGCCGCTTTTGCGGAACGTAACAAAGTAGTCTCTGCCGTGTGCCATGGCCCTGCTAGTCTGGTTGATGTGAAGCTCACAAATGGACACTATCTTGTTGATGGCAAAAAGATGACTGGTTTTACCAATAGCGAAGAGCAGGCTGCCGGACTCGTGGATAAAATGCCCTTTTTGCTTGAGAGCAAACTCACGCAGCAAGGCGCACAGTTTGTTGCCGCGCCTAACTGGTCGAACCATGTCATTGTGGATGGCAATCTAATTACCGGACAAAACCCGCAGTCTAGCGAAATGATTGCCATTGAAATTATGAAAAAGCTTACACAACTCTAGAAGTAAGGAACCATATCAAGCCTTATTGAAGCAGTAGCAGTAACAGCGGTGCCAATACTGCGGCACTGTTCGTGCTTTTTGGCGGAAATAGAAGTTACTGCTTGCAGTTCAGGCCTTCTTTGTCGTAGTCGCTCATTCGACCTCGATCTATTTTCCCTTTTCAGGCTTCACAAAACATCTGTTTTAGAGTTCTTTCTTGGTATAATTGGAGTTATTTCACACTCTCAGAGGAGTCAATAAATAGCTCATAGAAAAGAAGTGTATTAGATTGCCCCAGTTTGGCGTTGAATTTGCAAGTGCTTTACATGTAAGCGTATAGTTTTATCAGATAAAATACTGTTCATGAATAACCGCTACGACCTTTGCATGAATCGTGTGATCAATGCCATTGAAAATGACCTTGAAAACATCGATATCGAAACCGTGATCAAAATTTCGGGCTATTCCTATTTTCATTTTCATCGTATTTTCAAAACGCATACGGGCGAA
>JBNKLA010000007.1:0-7207 GCA_050292115.1 Sulfurimonadaceae bacterium
AGTATGCTAAAGTGTATACCTATTAATAGTTATGTACAGGAACTCCCTTAAAATGATAAAAGTTTTAGTTAGTGCTGGACTGGTTTCTATATTGAGCCTGATTATATTTTTTTATTGGGCAATGACTCCATGTGACATGAATAGAGAATATTCTATGAGTAGAGTTCTAAAACATCTCTCAAGTGTGGGGCTGGATTCTAAGTACCTTAAAGAAGATCGGATACATGACGAAGCCTGTGTATTGGCATATATTTATAAAAGTGAAAGTGAAAATATTCATTTCAAAGTAATAGAGGGGCATAAAGTAACATGGTGGGATGTCAATGAACGTGGTCCTCTGTATTAAAGTACCTAACGTTTAAAATGAATAAATGGATTTTACTACTGCTGGCTGTGCTGAATGTTATCGTCTGCTTTTATGCCATAGCTCCACAGTATGTTACATTCGCAGAAGTTTATCCAGAGAACATTACATATATTTCCAATGATGAAGTCTCAATAGAAAGAGCCATCATACAAACCCGCCATGAAGCCATTGAATTTGGAAGAGAGTACTTTGGTTCAAGTTCATTCATACTGGCAGGATTAGTCGCTGTAAATTTCATGACTCTACTTTTTATGACGTTGAAAAATCATAAGGACTTAGATAGTGACAACACCTAACAAACCAAAGGAGACCAATCAAAAACCCGCAGGCTGCTTTTTGATTACTCATTTTAAACGTTATACAGAGGGGAACATGTGGTTAAATATCTAAACATTGAAGGATCTGAAAAAGTTCTTGAACTTTATGAAGAATGGCCCTCATTTCATGATGCAGAGATATTGTCCGTGAATCTTGATCGTCAAAAAACATCAGGACAATACGGCCCTACAGTCACAATCAAACTGCATACATTTGTTATGACTAATGAAGTTGACAATAAAGGGTATTACAAAACAATAAAACATGCTCAAATAATCTTTCAATTCTATGATGTAGTTGAATTCGAATTAACGCATGGGTTCGGCATCCAAAATTCATTATCAGATGTAAGTTTTAAAGATATTCGCTCACATCAAGAAGAAGGCATAAACTACGCCGTAGAGTTTTGTGCTCATTTTAATTGTGATATTGACTTTAAATGTTCATCCATTACGGTGATAGAAGTTAAAGAAGGTATTCCTAATGAAAGCATTTACGCATAACAAATCAAAGGAGACCAATCAAAAAACCGCGAGCGGATTTTTGATTGCTCATTTTAAACGTTATGTATCAAAAGGAGTACAAAGTTGAAAAAAGTCATAGGATTTATCGTCGCAATATTTACAATGTTTTCTCTGGGAGGTTGTGTTTCACCTTCTTCTATCGATCAGGGACAAGAAGGTGTGTTGATTTATCAACCATGGTTTTTTGGACATGGTGGTGTTGATCCGGTGCCTGTCAAGACAGGTCTTGTGTGGAAAGTTTGGACGACCAATGTCGTTAAGGTTGATGTTAGACCTTTCAATATCGATGAAGTATTTTATGATCTTGTAACTAAAGACAATAACCCCGTTGACTTCAAGATCCACCTTACGTTCAAACACATTGAAGGAAAAACCCCGATTCTCGTGGAAAAATTCGGTAATGATTGGTACAAGAATAAAGTACGTGAACCGCTAAGAAACTCCACCAGAACCTTTACCAAGAATCATACGATGTTTGAAATGACAACCGATAGTGCGATTACGGACAAGTTGGAGCAACAGGTTAAAAAAGAAATTCGAGAGTTTCTGCTCAGAGAGAAGATGCCGACCGAACTGGTTGAAGCAACAGTTGGCAAAGTCATGCCGCCAAAAACTGTCATAGAATCGACTATTCAGACTGCTGTACAAAAACAAAACGTCAAGACACAGCAAGAAAGAGTCAAAGCTGAAGAGTCACGCGAAAAAGCGGAAAGAGCTTCTGCAAACGCTGACAAGGCATACATGAAAGCCATTGGGATGACTGCTGCACAGTACTTGGAAATGAAACGACTTGATGTCCAGAAGTTGGCTATTGAAGCGGCTAAAGACGGTAACGTCAAAATCAACATCATTATGGGTAATGCACAACCAATGTTTAATGTTGGAAAGTAGAAAATACATAACAAACCAAAGAGACTGTGAAATAACTTCAATTATACCAAGAAAGAACCCTAAAACCGATGTTTTGTGAAGCCTGAAAAGGGTAAAATAGATCAAACTGTAGTGTGAGGGGTTGTTGGATGAGCGACTATTACAAAGAGGAACTGAACCGCAAGGGTAATCCTTGCATTGGTTTACTAAAATATACTAAAGATAATTAAAGATACTTTTTATTAAAATTTTCGTATGATTATATGGAATGACACACACTACGACTCCTCGGCAGAGATCTTTTTTGAAATATTCAACGATAAACTCAAACTTAGCATTATCTGGTATTTACAAAACAATCCGCTGCGTTTTAGTGCGCTACTAGAAGTATTGGCACCCGTTACCAAAAAGACGCTCTCGACCAAACTCAAAGAGCTTGAAGCGCTACATCTTGTAGAGCGAAAGGTCTTTGCCGAAGTACCTCCACGAGTGGAGTACGCCTTGAGCGAAACGGGGCAAAAATTACAGCCGGTAATTGATGAAATTCTGATTTGGTCACAACGTTATGCCAAAAAATATGCCACAACCATCGAAGGAGAAAGCAATGGTTAATGTTTCAAGTATTTACCCCAAGGATGAAAAGGCGACTTTTGATTTTGATTATTACCTAAACACACACATGCCGCGCTCGATTGAACTGCTTGGCCATGCAAAAGGGTTCTTACATGTAAGCGTAGAGCGGGGCGTGGCGCTTGAAGAGCATGGCATTGCATCGCCGTATTTGGCAATGTGCCACTACTATTTCGATTCCATCGAAAATTTTCTTGCGGCCTTTTTACCCCATGCCGAGGAACTGCAAAACGATATTGCTAACTACACAAATATAGCACCTGTGATTCAGATTAACGAAGTCGTATCAATTTGATATACGCGACGCAAATCCCAACACGCCTACGTGTCGATCTAGGCAGGTTCCTTTTAGCGTAGCCGTAGCTACGGTAAAAAGGTTCTAACGTAGAGCACGCTTTGCTTTTAAGTGCCCGAAGGGAGCCGAGAGACGTAGCAATCTTGGCTCTGAGACTATTTGGGAGTTTTGCAAGAAGTCTAGTATAATTCACACTACTATTCACATCTATTTCACTCCTTATTCAAGGCGGTCGTTTTGAGCGAAAAAAATATTGGTCAGCAGGTTTTGGAAAATCTTAAAAGAGAGATACCCGAAATCGAATATATACGATATGTAAAACAACTCTCCTATAATGCAGAAAAATCCAAAAAACACAAAGCCGTATTTGTGGCACCAAACGCACTCATTGCAAATTGGAACCGGACCAAATATGCTCAAAAACTGGCACATCTTTTTGAGATCAAAACGGGAGTGTCTCCTGAAATCATTATTGATACTACCGATAATTTAAGTAGCCGAAAAAAGAGCAGTGTTAAAAATAACATTACCGAAAAAATACCTAATGCTCTACTAAATCCTTCGTACACTTTTGATAACTTTGTCGAAGGAGGATCCAACTCTTTTGCCGTCAAAGCTTCAATGAGTGTTAGCAAAAAGCCTGGAACGGTTTATAATCCACTCTTTATTTATGGCGGTGTCGGACTCGGTAAAACACATTTGATGCAAGCCGTCGGTAATGTGATGCAACAACATGATAAAAGTGTAATTTACGCTACGACAGAGCAGTTTCTAAACGATTTTTTACGCCATCTTTCCAATAAAACAATGGATCGCTTTAAAGATAAATACCGAAAGTGTGACGCACTACTTATAGACGATATCCAATTCTTGAGTAATAAAAAGCAAATTCAAGAGGAGTTTTTTCATACCTTTGAAGAGTTGCGTAATGAAGGCAAGCAGATCATCATGACGGCCGATAAACATCCCAAGCAGATTGCCGGCCTTGAAGAGCGTCTTAAAAGCCGGTTTGAGTGGGGATTAGTTGCCGATATTCAACCCCCCGAACTTGAAACGAAAATCGCCATTATTAAGAAAAAGTGCGAAATCAACCGCGTCAAACTTGAACCCGATGTAATCAACTATGTGGCTACGATTATTGAAAACAATACCCGTGAAATCGAAGGTATTCTCTCTAAACTTCATGCCTATTCACAACTGATGCATGCCGAGATTAGCATTGAATTTGCCAAAAATGTGCTTAAAGAGCAGATTCGTGAAAAACGCGCCAATATCACACTCGATCTGATTATTCAAGCCGTAGCGAAAGATTTAAATGTCAAACAGAGTGAAATTTGCTCTAAAAGCCGTAGCCGCAATATTGTATATGCACGTCGTATCGCCATATACCTAGCGCGTGAACTTACCTCAAATACCATGCCGCAACTTGCGCAGCAATTTGGTATGAAAGATCACACCGCTGTAAGCCATACTATGAAAAAAATCGGTGAACTCATTCAAAATGATGAAGATTTTCGCCTTAAAATTGAAGAATTACACAATAAAATTACTGCAACACATTAAATTTTAAAAAGGCTATAATGCCTGTGTGAACGGTTGTGAAAAACATAGCGTCTAGTTTTCACATCCATAATCTCCTAAAATAGGGAACTTTATATCACTATTCACGTAATCACATAGTATAATACTGCTACTAGCTATTTACATGTAATAGAATAAAAATAAATATGAGGAAGAGTGATGAACATTACGATTAATAAATCGGTTCTTGAAAATATCCTAATACATGCACAACCTTTTTTAGAAAAAAAAGACACTTCACAGATTACATCGCACCTATTACTTGAAGCCCGAGATAACACTTTAGTAGTAAAAGCTACCGACTATGAAATTGGTCTTAGTATTCAAACCACTCAAGTTAATGTATCTGAGGTAGGTAATATCACGGCAAGCGGTAAAAAACTGCTTGACATCGTCCGTATCTTAAAAGATGATGCCATTACCCTAAAATCACAAAGTGATACACTCTATATTCAACAATCGCACTCTAACTTTAAACTTCCTACCTTTCACAGTAACGAGTTTCCGAGTTTCCCCTCTTTTGATGTTACCTCTAACATTACCATCGATTCACAATTGCTTGTAGAGTCTCTTAAAAAGATCACACCGGCAACCGATACCAATAACCCAAAATTTGAGCTTAACGGCGCTTTAATTGACATTCATGCCTCTCAAATCAATTTTGTATCTACCGATACGAGACGATTAGCGCTTATAGAGATTGAAAATCAAAATGCGCGTGAACTCTCTATGATTATTCCTAAAAAAGCGATTGTAGAAATTCAAAAACTTTTTGTGGAAAATATTCAGATTATCTATGATGAGACCTATCTTATTATTAAATCGGATCAATATAACTTCTATACTAAACTCATCAACGGTAAATTTCCCGATTACACCCGTATTATTCCCAAAGAGATTAAGCATACCCTTTCCTTGCCAAAATCCGATATCATCATGGCCATTAAGCAGATCACCACTATCAGCAATGATATGAAAGTCACTTTTGAAACTAATACTATTACTTTTGAGAGTTTAAGTGATGATCGCATCGAAGCTAAAACGGTTATTGATTACCATAGCGGATTAACAGAATCATTTACTCTTGCCGTAAACAGCCGTTATATCCTCGATTTTCTCTCTCAAATTCAAAGCCCCGATTTCACGATTGGATTAAATGAACCCAATCTACCTTTTATTCTTCAAGACGGTAATTTTAAAACCATCGTTATGCCGATCGTGATCTGATCGGCGCTTAGCCTGATTCAAAGCATCTTTTCGTTAAAATAGAGTATTTTTTAAAACACTCTGGAGAATCAGCATGGAGCAAAACTACGGCGCCAGTAATATTAAGGTTTTAAAGGGCCTAGAAGCGGTACGAAAACGTCCCGGTATGTATATCGGCGATACCGGACATCGAGGCCTGCATCATCTTGTATATGAAGTTATCGATAACTCAATCGATGAAGCAATGGCGGGTCATTGTGACACCATAAACGTTACCCTTACTAAAAACGGAACAGCCATTGTCTCAGATAACGGACGCGGTATTCCTACCGATATGCACCCCACCGAAAACGTTTCGGCAGCAACGGTTGTTTTAACCGTACTTCACGCCGGCGGTAAATTTGACAAAGATACCTATAAAGTTTCCGGCGGTTTGCATGGGGTAGGGGTCTCGGTTGTTAATGCACTTTCGTCTGATCTTAAAATGACGATCTATAGAGGCGGAAATATTCATGAACAAGAGTTTCATACCGGTATTCCCAAAGCACCGCTAGAAGTTATGGGCACCACACGTAAACACGGTACCACTATTGAATTTGCTCCCGATCCTTCTATATTTACAGAGACCGTTACCTTTGATTTTGAATACCTCTCCAAACGTTTTAAAGAGTTAGCTTATCTTAATCCCCAGATCAAAATCGTTTTCAAAGACGAACGTGATAATAAAGAAGAAATTTACCATTTTGAAGGTGGTATCACACAGTTTGTGAGTGATTTGAATAAAAGAGAGATAGTAGCTCAACCTTACGAATACAATGATAAGATCGAAGATATCGAAGTCGATATTGCCTTAATGTACAACGAAGCGTATGATGAGAAAGTGTATAGCTTTGTCAATAATATTCGTACACCAAACGGCGGTACTCACGAAGCAGGGTTTCGCGCGGGTTTAACACGTGTGATTTCCACCTATAACAAAAACAACGGTAACGCAAAAGAGAAAGATGTTGCGATTTCCGGTGATGATGTTAAAGAGGGTCTGATTGCCATTATCTCCGCACGGGTTCCCGAACCGCAATTTGAGGGTCAAACCAAAGGTAAACTGGGTAACACCTATGTGCGTCCGTTAGTGCAAAAACTCACTTATGAAAAACTCACTAAATATTTTGAAGAAAATCCTATTGAAGCTAAAGCGATTGTACAAAAAGCACTATTGGCGGCTAAAGGACGCGAAGCGGCTAAAAAAGCGCGCGATTTAACACGCCGTAAAGATGCCATGACGGTAGGAACTCTACCGGGTAAACTTGCCGATTGTCAGAGTAAAGACGCTACGATTTCCGAACTTTACTTGGTGGAGGGCGATTCTGCAGGCGGTTCGGCAAAACAGGGGCGTGACCGTGTATTTCAGGCAATCTT
>JBNKLA010000008.1:0-17487 GCA_050292115.1 Sulfurimonadaceae bacterium
GAGCTGCTTGAGACGGAACTGCTCGATACTGTATATACGGGTTTAAAAGAGGAAGAGCTACTGCTTGTTTGCACTGTTGCGGTGCTGGAGTTGGAGCTGTTTGAGGATGAAGAGCTTTCGCTACTGCTTGAAAGCTGTGGGTTGCTTGATGCTGAACTTATGAAACTGCTTGTTGATGATGATATGCTTGATGTGCTGGAGGATGCTTGTTTTATGGGGGTGGTGTGGTCGCTTGACTCATTGCCACAACCACTTATTATAACAGTAACAGTAAATATTATTAACGGTATTGATTTAATATTTTTTAGCATTTTGTTATCCTAATGAATTTTAAACGTGATGTTAACAAGTTTAAGCGAAAGACAATATAAAACTTTGTAAATTTCTATCACAATTTACTTTGAACAGGAATATTTATGATGCATCGGCTATTTACTCTACTGTTATTTTTGGCTACTTTACTACTGACGGCATGTTTTGACAATGCCAATACGTCACGCACCTATCATGAAGCGCTCACACGAAATAGCATTAGTGTTCATGGCAATCTTCCGGCGGGTGATACTGCCGTTATTATCGCCAAAGACGGCAATAATGATGGCTATGTCGATGACAATGAATTTACCGCTCCACTCTTTAGCGCCATGTTTCAAAACCATTACACGGTTTCAGATATTCAATCAAAAGGCTTATATGCCATTCGTTTTGAGCAAGAGGGGTTTGCACCTATTACTTATGATCTTGTCGCAGGAAGCCAAAAAATTGATATGAGCGATTTTAAGCCACTCTATAGCGCTACATGTAACCTAAAAGATATTCCCGATAATGCCCCCATCACTTTTGATTTGGTGCAGAACGGTTCCAATTTTATAGCGCAGCGTTCAGACAATTCAGACACAATTACACCCTATTTTCGTTTGGAGATTCCACGCGATGCGATACCGCAAACATATCAAAATATTAGTGTTGTTTTTGACACGCAACTCGATCCACGAACCCAAGGATATGAAGTTCATGAGCATGTAAACTACACGCTTTATGATGAGCAAAACAACACCATTCATCTCACTAAAACACCGCTTGAAACCTTTGGAAATCTAGCCACGGAAGCGACATACGCATTTAATAGAGCCGCAACACGCAGTGTACTCGCTGCACGAAAAGTAGACATTTCAGATCATCACAGTGTGTGTATTAACGCCACAATCGTAACAGATAGCGAAGCCAAAGCACTCGATGAACTCCAAATCGATGCTTATGGCCCCGCACACCTACGCGCCGTACTTGGCGATGGCGAAATGTTTGAAGTTTATGGAGACCCTGCGAATTATAACTTTAGTGTCCAAACTCGCTATGTCCCCAATGCAACGCAAACCTTTGAAGTAAGCACTTCATCACAAGCAGGTTGTGAGTATGAAGCTTCTTTAACCTTTAACAACCCCTACACCAGAGCCTTACATGTACACGCCGATACCAATGGATCGTACTCGCTACAAGACGGTTATGTGTGGATTCATAATGAGGATTATTCGTTTTACAGTTATGCGTATTTGGATGCGTTAGGGGATGCTACGTTTTATGTTGCGCCTAATACGGCCTATTCATTGCATTATAAAAGTACGCAGATTGCCGTTGGTGCCGATCAAAACGAAGCAGTTTTTGATTATGTAGATACCCCGCCTCTGCTTTACCACTACTTTACCAAAGAGAGCGATGATCTTTTTGAAACGCTCAATGTGATTGCACTCGATGATAGCGCATGGCTAGATATAAACGTGACACAAAAAACGCTGGAGTTGCAACACAACGCTTTGGAGCAGAAAAACGACTACCATCTCTGGCGTTTTAATGTCAACGCCACTATGGTGGGAAATAATATTTTTGGTATTAAAGTTCAAGATGAACACAATAGCGTTACATCGGAAGCAGAGCTTTATATCCCCAATTACCCACCGGAGATTTTATCGGTAACGTTAACTGATAAATACGGCGATGTATTTGATCTGAATGATACGCTTTATGACACGGACTATAATCTTACTATTGTGACCGCTCCCGATAAAAATGGCCACTCGATTCAGGCATGGGGATCCTTTAATCCTAACAGTGCTTATAGCGACCAAAACCATTTTTCACTCTCAAGCGGAACACGCACCTTTTACATTAAAGCTACTGACGCGTATGATACGGTAACACAAACGTATAACCTAAATATAGAACCCTATATTTTATCGGTCGGAGCGAGTAATATCGCTAATGAAACCCTCTATTTTGGAGATAGCAAAACTTACTACTTTGAGGCTTCACACCCTTATGATGAAGCGTTGCAATATCGATGGTATATTAATGATACGCTTGTATCTACAGATGCCAATTTTACGTATACACCTACCCAAATTAGTGATGTCAACATTTCATGTAGCATTTTTAATCACTATAAAAGTTATACAAAACAAGCCTCTTTGCATATTGTTCCAAAAGAGTTGATACTTGGTTCAACCAATGTTTACAACAACTCCGCTGATTTTAACACCACTAATACTTACTACTTTTCAGTAACCGACCCTTATGGTGAAGCACTACATTATCAATGGTTTATTGACGATGTTTTGGTATCAGAAGATGAAAACCTAACATACACATTTACACAACTCGGTGATCACAACTTTACATGTACGGTTTCAAACCGCTACACCACTACAAGCAAAAAAGTAAAAATTACTGTTCAATATCAACAAATTGTAGTTACTCAAAGCAACGTACAATCCGTAAGAGTTTATGCTGGAGAGAGTCAAACTTACTATGCGACTACGACAAACCCTTATCATAGCTCCTTATATTATCAATGGTATATTGACAATGTTTTAGTATCGGAAGATGAAACATACACCTATGATTATAATGCACTTGGAACACATACTATCCGCGCTAAGATTTCAGACGGCTACACAAGCGTGCAAATCAGTCATAATGTCTTTGTTGAAGCAAAACCAATTGTGATTGAGGATCATAATATCTTTGAAGAAGAAGTTCAACTTGGTACAAGTCGGACCTATTATCTAAATGCCACCAACCCGTATAGTGGGGCATTGCAATACAAATGGTACGTGAATGATGTTCTTGTATCTGAAAGCGAAGAGTTTACATACACATTTGAGCAACTTGGCAAATTTGAAGTTAGCTGTGAAGTCTCAAACCAATATGAAACCATTACACAAAGTGCCCTTATCGATGCCAATTACGAAGCCCCGAAAATCATTGACCTAAGTGAACTTCCTCCAGAACTTTTATACGGTAATTACACCTTTTATGTTGTAGCAGAAGACATGCAAGACGATAACCTTACCTACGAATGGCTTATAAATGGGCAAGTCGTCTCAACCGACACCAACTTTACCAAAAGTTTTAACCAAGACGAAGAGCTGACGCTTACATGTAACGTTACCAACGATTATTTAACCACCACAATTAGCCGTGCCACCCGCATTTACTACCCTACACCTATAATTACCAAAGGGCTTGAGAATACGCAGACGTCGGATGCAACCACGTTTAATGTCGAAGCCTATCATGATCTGGCTTATGCTTTAACGTACGAGTGGCTACTCGATGGTAGTGTGGTTTCAAACGCTGAAACGTTTGAATACACCCCACAAGACGCACTAGAGCATAGCCTTACATGTAAGGTCTCCAACCTCTATAAAAGCGCCGAAACTTCGGCAACCATCGGCCAGAGCCTTACACCGCAAGATTTGGTAATAGATACCTTCCCCGGAAACCACGTGGTGATTTACGATGACGATATGAACGTTACGCACGATTTTATTGCGGACGAGAGCGGTACCGTACGCTACAGCACTTCTAAAAGTCATGTGAATTTTGCAGTGATATTAGATCGAAACGCTACGATCAGTAAGGAGATGGTTTTTAAATTCACAGTAGGAAAATACTGGGACGCAGATATATGTGACTTTTACGCAGGAAAAATGCTTGCCGATAGGTACCCTAGTGCCGACAGTAATAGTGACGGCTACGTTGATGCTGATGAAATTTATAGTGCAAGAGTAGATGGGTTAGACACCAACGGCAATGGAAAAATAGAAATGGGAGAGATCCCCGAAAGCCATTCTGAAGGTGAGATTTTTCTCGTCAACCCGCTTGACGTTCAGATCAATATGCACTATCCCGTAACGCGCTATACCTATAAAGACAAAGCATTTATGCATGTGATGGATGCGTATATTCATAGTGGCAATATGAGGTTTTTCAATCAAAGCGAATATGAAAAACTAAAATGTGGATTAGAGCAGAGTTATGTTGATATTACAGTAACGGGTATGCCATCAGAACTTACCTCTACATCAAATTTTGTCTACTTGGTACCGGAATTTATGAATTTTGATGCATTAAATTTGCCGGAAAATGAGATTATTGACTCCGTTCATGGAGCGGACGATTATAATGTTACCTACCGAACCTATGCGTTTTCAAAACAAGACAATGGCTTAATCGATTTTGGACTAATTTTGGATAATTCGTCGATGTATTATGTTACCGATATCAACACGACAACGACTACGAATCTAACTGTTTCGTATGATGAACTTAAAACTATGACTCAAGCTTCGGGGTGGTTGAGTGCCCCTCATTCCAACATCTATTCCACACTCATTCATGATGGACAAAGTACACGCTCCAACTATGCTGAGTATACGTTGGATGCTTCAAACAACTTTTTATTGGCAGATAATACGTTAATGGGTGGGCTTAATTTTGACTATCTTTACAATCTCGATTCCGGCTTTTCACTGGCACAACAGACTAGCTTTGAAACCGTGGCCAACTCAACTTGGTTTTTCCAAGATGATTACACTTTATCAGAAGCCACATCTCTATTAAATTTAAAACCGTTTTATGTAAAAAATTATGCACAACTCTATTATGTTGATGAAGACAATATTGAAAATGTTGATTTTGTAACATATCAGTACCAGTTAACTAATGATACTACGGTATATGCAAGCATACAAGTTAATTACCCCAATGAGTATTTTGATGCTGGACGATTTATTGGCTTTACAAAGTTAGACAACAACGAAACATTTTCAAGTCTACTGCCTGCGTCGCTCAAAGAAAAAGCCAATGCATTTTTTAGTATCACCGATACGGCAGCAAATCGACCCTATTTTAATGAGAAATTACAACTGCTGGATTTTAAAGACTATACGCCTAGCGATAGGGATGCGCTCATTCAAGTTTTAGAAAATCAAACAATCGAAACGATGCAACGCAAAGAGAGCACTTTTTATAACTACGATGGAGAATACTACACTGGCTATTAAGATGAAAAATACTACTAAGGATTATGAATAAAATACCTCAAAATACCTTCGGCTAATCCTTCGGCCATTACTTTTTGATAGCTTTTATTCACCATACGCCGCGCTTCGTGCGGGTGCGAAATAAATCCTACTTCCACTAAAACCGCAGGCATTTGAGCGCCCACAAGCACCCAAAACGGGCCTTCTCTCACGCCGTTGTCTTTGATATCTTTGTATTGCGATTGCAGTTTGCCCAGCATTCCACGCTGAATGTCGATGGCGAGTTTATTAGAAGCCACGATTTTTTCGCGGTTAAGAAAGTTCAAAAAGTTATTTTTGCCAAAGTAGTTCATATCTTCGATCTCTTTAGAGTTCTCTACCGCGGCCACATTTGTGGCACGTTTACTGCGTGAAGGCGAGAGAAAATAGGTCTCGATGCCTTTGGCTTTGTTTGCATTTTTTTTCGGTACCGAATTGGCGTGAATCGATACAAAGACATCGGCTTTTTTACGGTTGGCAAACTTAGTGCGGTTGCGTAACTTTATAAACGAATCGCCGTTACGAGTCAGATACACCGTCACGCCCTCTTTGCGTAAACGCTCCGCCACCATTTTAGCCACATCAAGTACCACGATTTTTTCGCGGTATTTTTTATAGCCCAAAGCTCCCACATCTTTGCCGCCATGCCCGGGGTCTATCACCACTACTCTATCTTTAAATGCCAATGTTTTTTTGTCGGTACGCACCGTTGCAGGCGTAGTATTTCCCACATTAGGATTGATAATCAAGCGATTATCCTTACGCGAAAAGCGAATATCAAGCGCCGCATCGTTTTCTAAAACCAAACGCATGGTATCGTAACGATATTGCGCTACCCGTATACGCTTAATGTTGGGGTGTGTCAACACCGTGCTCTTTTGTCGCACGGCGTGAATATCAAAAATATAGCGGTAACTTTTTTTCTTTTTATCGGTCAGCTTAAAGTAATTCACATCGGTAGATAAAAGTGTCTCGTTAAAATTCAGTATAATTTTTCCATCTTCCCAAGAGGCACTTTTGAGCTTATGCAAGGCATTCGCACTCTTATTTGTAGGCTCTGTTTTTTGGGGTGCTACCGTTGCGGCGGTTTTGTGGGGTTTCGTTTTAAGATCGGAAAGTTCGTTTTGATATTTTTTAATGTCAATATGCAATTTCTTGCCAGTAATCACAATCCCCTGTAAAGCCTTCTTTTTAAGGGTATCATCACTATCCATCACCGAACGAAGATAGACATTTTTATAGTCATTATAGGCTCTGAACACTTCGGTTTTAGAAGCGCTTTTGGTAAGTTCATCGGCTCGCTTGAGCACTTCGGCATTATCGGTAGCAAAAAGGCTTACATGTAAGAAAAACAGGAGCCAGACAAAGCGCAGCATCCGGCCTATTCGCCCTCGGTGAGTTTTTTCATCAACGCTTTAACGCTCATAAGCTCATTGAGGCGGTAGCCATTGGTTCCCGAGAAAAAGAGACCGTGTTCGAGATCGCCGAGATACGCATCGCTTAGACGATCGGCAATACAAAAGCCGACCTCTTTGGCCTCGACGCCACGATTACACGGTGCCACACAGTTGGAGATACACTTAATATCCGGTCCACTGCGGGTCTCGACCAGTTTGGTTAAGTTGCTCACCACTCCGCGTGCGGGATAGCCCACGGGAGATTTCATGAGTTTAATATCTTCGGCTCTGGCATTGATGAGCACCTGTTTTAAATTTTCATGCGCATCACACTCATGCGTACCGATAAAACGCGTGCCCATCTGCACACCGGCCGCGCCCAGTTCCATCATGGCGTCAATATCGTTTTTATCCCAGATGCCTCCGGCGGCAAATACCGGAATATCGCCCCATAACGCGGCCTCTTCCACCACCGGTTTTACCAGATGTTCCAGTTGATTCTCTTCTAATGCGCACTGATCGTAGGTAAACCCCTGGTGCCCGCCGCTTTTAGGCCCTTCAAGAATCACCGCATCGGGCAGGCGGTCGTAGCGCTTTTGCCACCGTTTGCAGATAATTTTAAGCGCTTTGGGCGTTGAGACGATAGGCACCAGCGCCACGTCGGGAAAATCCGCGGTAAATTCCGGCATATTGGTGGGTAATCCCGCTCCGGTAATAATAATATCCACCCCCGCTTCGCACGCATCGACCACCACGCGGCCGTAATCGTTAATGGCATATAAAATATTACAGCCCAGCGGTTTGTCGCCACACACGGCTCTGGCGTTTTCAAAGATTTTGTGCAAGCCCTCTTTAGAGTAAAAATTCGCCGCATCAAGCGGACGGTCGGCTACCAATTTGTGAGCATACGCCTTGTTTTCATAATAGCCGGTTCCCACGGCGGAAATCACCCCAAGGCCACCCTCTAGCGACACATGACCGGCAAGCTGATCCCAACTGATTCCCACACCCATGCCGCCTTGAATAATCGGAACTTCAATCGTGTGTTTACCGATGCTGACTGATTTATATGCCATTATTTGACCTTCGCGCGTGCGAATTTACGCTTGCCTACCTGCAAAATGTATTCACCCGCTTCAAGCTGGAGCTGCTCGTCGCTCACTTTTTCTTGATCTATTTTAACGGCTCCTTGCTTAATATCGCGTCGTGCCTGCGTGGTTGATGCCTCAATGCCACACTCTTGTAGCGCTTTAGCAACCCAGATCGGTCCTTCAAGCTCAAACTCGGGCATATCGCTTGGAATCTCGCTTTTAGCGTGTACCTTTTCAAACTCGGCGCGCGCTAACGATGCCGCCTCGACACCGTGAAAACGCTCTACAATCTCCAGTGCCAGTGCCTCTTTAACTTTTTTGGGATGCTCACTGCCATTTTCGACTCCCTGTTTGAGCGCATCGATATCATCAAGCGAACGTGTGCTTAATAGCTCATAATAGCGCCACATCAGCTCGTCAGAGGTGCTAAGCACTTTGCCAAACATATCGCTAGGCGTATCGGCAACACCGATATAGTTGCCCAGCGACTTACTCATCTTTTGTACGCCGTCAAGCCCCTCTAAAATCGGCATCATCAATACCGACTGCTCTTTGCCAACCTGATACGTGCGTTGCAGATGCCGCCCCATCAGCAGATTAAACTTCTGATCCGTCCCGCCAATTTCGATATCGCTTTTGAGATGCACGCTGTCAAAACCCTGCAAAAGCGGGTAGATAAACTCGCTAATCGAAATAGACGTACCGCTTTTGTAGCGCTTTTCAAAATCATCGCGCTCCAGCATACGCGCCACGTTAAACGTGGTGGTAAGCTCCAGCATTCCCGCCGCACCGAGAGGATTGATCCATTCGGAGTTAAAGACCACCTCTGTTTTTTGCGGATCGAGTATTTTAAAGACTTGATCTTTATAGCTTTTAGCATTCTGCGCTATATCGGCCGGAAGCAGTTTTTTACGCGTTTCGCTTTTACCGGTCGGATCGCCGATTTGCGCGGTAAAATCGCCAATCAAAAACTGAATGTTTGCGCCGTATTTTTGAAACGTTGCCAACTTCTGAAGCAAAACGGTGTGCCCCAAATGCAGATCGGGTGCGGTCGGATCAAATCCGGCTTTAACCGTATAACTTTTGCCCTCTTCAAAATAGGCTTTGAGCAGATTTTCGATCTGCTCATCGCCAATAATTTCCGCGCTCCCGCGGCGAATTTCCCGTAGTGCTTCTTGAATCATAATGGTGTTTACTTTCTTTTTCTAACTGCGATACGCGTCATCGGTACGGATAAACTGTATCACTTTAATTTTTTGTTCAATTTTAGCGCGAAGGCGGTTAATATCACCTTCTGCGTTTTGAAACTCAATTTCACAGAGCTTTACATGCTCCCCTTTTTCCTTGCCCAGTTCGATAGAGTTGATATCGCATCCCAATTTGGCAAGATAGGTCAAAAAGTCTGCAAGCGCTCCTTTGGCGTTTTGCATACTGATAATAAGATGGTAGTGGTGAATCGTCTGCGAATCCCAGCGGACAAACAGCATCGGCTCATGCGTCTCAATAAGTGCAGCGGCATTTTTGCACATTTTATGGTGCACATGCGCTTTACCCTTTTGCAAAAACGCTACAACCTGATCGCCCATCTTGGGATGGCAACAGTAATCAAACACCGCATCGCCAATAGCATGATTCGACATAAATTCCAGCATCCCAAAATGTTGTGACTTCAGTTTAAAACGCCGACTTGCCAAAAAACTCTGAAAACGGCTGTTTTGTCTAATTTCTACCACATATTTATGAATGATATCTTTGAGTTTTTCACTATCATGCGCAATCTTCGCACGGTTCTCGCAACAGTTGCTCTTTTCAAACCAGTCGTTGACGCGCTGATAATTCAGCCCCATCACCGTTGCTACGATATTAACCCCCGTAACACTGTCGATACTGCGCAATCTTTGGTTGCAGTTGGCACGAATCTTAGATTTAGCGCGGGAGGTTTTTACCGCATCCAGCCAACTGCATCGTGGAATTTTTTCATCGCCTGTTGTCACATTGACGATATCGCCGTTATGCAGTTCGCTAAGCAGACTCATCTTCTCTTTATTAATAAGACAGCTCTGCGCATTGTCGCCCACTTCGCTGTGTACCGCATACGCAAAATCAAGCGCTACGGCACCGCGTGGCAAGGTAAATGCCTTTCCTTTTGGTGAAAACACGCTAATGTCTTCGCTATAAAGATCGTTTTTGATTAGCTCATAAAAATCTTCGACCGACTCGTTTTGATACTGCAAATTGTTCAGCCACTCAAGATTAATGCCGTTGCCGCCGCTCTTATATTTCCAGTGCGCCGCTACTCCAAGCTCTGCCGTTTCGTGCATGTGAAACGTGCGAATCTGCACTTCAAAAATCGCCGTATTGTCAAATACCGTAGTATGAAGCGTCTGATAACCGTTGTCTTTTTTGAGCGCAATGTAATCTTTAAAACGCGAACTGAGCGGCTGAAAATTGAGATGCACCAACCCTAAAACTTTATAACACTCAATCGGCTCCTTCACCAATATGCGCACTGCAAGCAGATCAAGAATTTCATCAATACTGATGCCTTTGCGCTGCATCTTCAGATAGATCGAGTAGTTATGCTTCACACGCCCCAAAATCTCAAACTCATCTTCGTTAAAACCGTTTTCAAGCATCATCTGATAGAGTCGATGGCGAAACGCATTGAGTTTAAGCTCAATCGCATGGTAATTTTTATCCAGATACGAATCAATTACATGTTTCTCATCGGGAAAGAGGTATTTAAAGCTCAAATCCTCAAGCAATTTTTTCATAAATGCGATACCCAAACGGTGGGCAATCGGCGCGTAAACAACCAGTGTTTCTTCGGCGATACGGTGCTGTTTGTGCGGCGGCAATGCATCAAGAGTTAGCATATTATGCAAACGGTCGCACAGCTTCACCACCAATACCCGCACATCCTGAATCGATGCCAGTAGCATTTTACGAAACGAAAGCGCCGAGACTACCAATTTTTCATCGGAATTGGATGAGATCAGCTCCGCATCACGGATCGTATCGATTTTGGTCATGCCCTCCACAAGATGCGCAACGTCATGACCGTATGATTCGGTAATCTGCTCTGTGGTACACGAAGTATCTTCCACCAGATCATGCATCAACGCGGCGATTACCATCGCCTCATCTTCGGTAATCGACGCTACAATTGAAGCGACAAGAATCGGATGAATAATATAGGGCTCCCCACTACGGCGCAACTGCCCGTCATGTGCTTTTTTAGCCAGTTCAAGAGCTTGAGAAATTTTTTCGGTTTGGGGAATAAGAGAGAAGAGGTATTGGGTAGCGGCATCGACCGTATGAAGATATTTAATCTTGTCAATATCAATATGATTCACGGTGCAATGCCTAAATATAGTGCTATTGTTTTTCGATAAACCCGCTTATATTGACAGCTCCCTCAGCAATCTCCATCAACGCCAAATCGGCACTTTTCATGCTTTTCGTGTCAATGTTGAGTTTGCACGGTGCACCACCCTCAAGCTCTTCAGAGCGTTTGGCTACGGCAAGTGCAAGCTGATAGCGGTCAATATTAGCACGCTCAAGTGCCTTTGCAGTCAATTGTTCCAGTCTCATAATGAATCCTTGTTTAAATTACTTTACAATAGAGCAACTGCCATAATCACCGTTAATGATGTTTAGCAGGTTGCCTTGGGTAAACATGTCGCATACGATGATCGGCAAAGCGTTGTCTTTAGCCAGTGCGATCGACGTATCATCCATGACTTTAATATGCTCATGTAGTGCCTGATCGTACGAGATCGTATTGAGTTTGACGGCATCATCATATTTTTTCGGATCTTTGTCGTAAACGCCATCCACTTTTGTCGCTTTAATAATAACGTCGGCACCAATCTCAACGGCACGTAGTGTCGCCGCCGTATCGGTGGTAAAAAACGGGTTGCCGGTGCCTGCGGCAAAGATTACCACGCGCCCTTTTTCCAGATGGCGCACCGCACGACGCTGAATGTAAGGCTCTGCAATCTGCTCCATCTTAATCGCCGTCTGCACACGCACTTTCATGCCTGCGTGCTCACATGCTTCTTGCATGGCCACCGCATTGACAACCGTAGCTAACATCCCCATATAATCACCGGCCGTACGGCGGATAATACCGTCTTGCGCGGCTGTGACACCACGAATAATATTACCGCCACCGATAACGATACCCACTTCAATATTCGCATCAACAAGACTCTTGATCTCTTGCGAAATATAGTTCAAAATCTGCGTGTCGATTCCGTATCCAGACTCGCCGGCTAAAGCTTCACCCGAGAACTTAACCAATACACGTTTTGAAGCCATGCGAACCCTTTTTTTGCAAAGTATAAAATCGTGGTATTATAGCTTTCGATCACTTTAAATTGCCTTTTGAATCTATGTAATCGTTACATGTAACAAGATGCGCTATACTAATGCTTACCCTATATAAAGGCTCTGATATGAAAACGCTACTCAATTTAATTCCCATCATTTTATTAACGGCTTGCGCTAGCGTACAGATTCAAACCGATTACGATCCATCAGTCGATATGTCAACACTCAAAACTTTTACGATTGTGCATAAAATGCAACCCAAAGAGGATACGCTCACCGCTGATCGCATTCAAGAGGCCATCACCAAAACGCTTCAGACCAAGAGCTTTACTTCAGTATCGCAAAAAGAGGCCGATTTTTTTGTGGTCTATCACCTCGACGTCAAAAACAAAACCCGTGTCGATACTACCTATCAAAATGTGGGGCTCTACCCCTACCACTTTGGCGGCGGTATGATGATTGCCTCCAACCAAACCGTCGAATATGATGAGGGGCAATTAATTATTGACATTATGAACCCTACAAGCCGTAAAATTATCTGGCGCGGTATGGGTATTGATCGTATCAAATCGTTTAAATCACCGCAAGAGCGCACCGAATACATTCATAAAGCCGTGGCCAAAATATTAGAAGAGTTTCCTCCCAAGAGCAAGTAATCCTTACATGTAACGTGCAATATGCATAATTTCTGCAAATTTTACTTTTCTTTGATTACAATGGGCTCTTTTATCTAGGGGGTCCCATGAGTACATCACCGTTTTTAGAATTTAGTCTTAATCTTGATACGTTTATTTCCGAGCTTGAATCGCATCTTGAAGCGAATCGTCACACTATCAAAACCTTACTTGAGCTTGAAACCAAAACCTATGCCAACTTCATTAAACCTTTTGAGATGCTGGATGAGCGTTTAGATCACTTTTTTACGCCGCTATCGCATATTAACGCCGTTGAAAACTCTGAAAATACGCAAAAAGTCTACAGCGACGCATTGCCGCTTTTGAGCGTTTACGGTACCGAGATTGGACAAAATCTTGAAATTTTTGAAGCATTTAAGAACATTAAAGCGCGTGAATACGACACCCTAAACAGTGAACAAAAACGGGTGATTGATCTTAATCTTTTGCATTTTGAACTCAGCGGTGCAACCTTAGACGATGCCAAAAAAGAGCGCCTCAAAGCCATTAATCTGCGAAAAAGCGAGTTGAATAATAACTTCTCTCAAAACCTGCTTGACGCCACGAATGCCTATGAAAAAATTATTACCGATCCCGCTGATGTTAAAGGCATTCCTCAAAGTGATCTACAAGCGGCAGAAACGGAAATAGAGGGCGCAATCGTTTATCGTTTTACTTTGCAAATGCCTTCATATATCGCCTATATGACCTATGGTCCCAATCGTGAGATTCGTGAAGAGCTCTACAAAGCGTACACCACCCGAGCACCGCAAAATGCACAAATTATCGATGAACTGCTTGCGTTGCGTCATGAGAGCGCAAACGTGCTTGGATTTCGCAATTTTGCCGAACGCTCTTTGGCCGATAAAATGGCACCCGATACGCAAAGCGTCATAGCCTTTATGCACAACCTTGCGCACAAATCGTATCATCAGGCACAACACGAACTCAACGAGCTTCGAGAGTTGGCGCCCCACACGCTTGAAAGCTACGATACCGCCTATTATGGCGAACAACTCAAACACGCCAAATATGACCTCGACCAAGAAGCATATCGACCCTATTTTGAGCAATATAGTGTGGTTTCAGGGCTTTTTGACTTTTTAAATAAACTCTTTGGAATCCGTTTTGAAGCCGTTACATGTAAGCTATGGAATGCAAAAGCGCGCGCTTATGATATCTATGTTGGTGATGCGTTGCGTTCGCGTCTTTATCTTGATCTTGAGGCGCGTGAATCCAAACGCGGCGGGGCGTGGATGCACAACTGGCAAGCCCACTGCACCAACGAATCGGGAGAAGAGCAACTCGCATCCGCTTTTATTGTCTGCAATTTCCCGCCCTCTAGCGAAACGGCTCCATCGCTATTGCGTCACGATGATGTCGTGACACTCTTTCATGAGATGGGTCATGCCCTGCACCATCTGCTCTCTACGGTCAATGAGAACGGTGTTAGCGGTGTAAATGGGGTGGAATGGGATGCCGTCGAATTTCCGTCACAGTTTTTGGAAAACTTTGCTTACGATCCCAAAGTGCTTAAACTCTTTGCCAAACATTATGAGAGCGGCAAACTCATTAGCGATGTCATGATTGAGCGTCTGGAGCGCACACGCAACTTCCAATCGGCCATGATGATGCTACGCCAACTTGAGTTTGCGATATTTGACTTTAAACTTCACATGGCTAAATATCAGGGCGAAGAAGTGCAGCAACTGCTCGATAGTATTCGCGAAGAGACATCGCTTATCACACCGCCGTCATACAACAAATTTCAAAACGGATTTTCGCATATTTTTGCAGGCGGCTATGCGGCGGGTTATTACAGTTATAAATGGGCCGAAGTGCTCAGTGCCGATGCCTTTTTTGCCATTGTCGATCAGGGTATTTTTAATACAAAATTGGGGCATGACTATCTTCAAATCATTCTTGCCAAAGGCGGTAGCCAGAGTATGCATGAGCTTTTTATCGAACTCATGGGTAGAGAACCCGAGAGCGACAGCTTATTGCGCCTTAGCGGCATCACGGCATGACGCGTGCACTGCTACTTCTGTTTGTGATATTAGTCCCACTATGGAGCAAAAGTGTGCGTATTGCTACTTATAACGTCGAAAACCTTTTTGATCTCAATTTTGATCATAGTGAGTATGTCGAATATATCCCCAATACGCCGTGGCAATGGAACAGCACGACTTACCGTGTCAAACTTAACAATATTGCCCGTGTCATCGCCGATATAGATGCGGACATTATCGCTTTGCAAGAGGTTGAATCGGCTCAAGCACTTAAAGATCTCAAACACACTTTATCACGCCAAGGGTGCCATTACCCCTACTCTGCCATTGCTACCGCCAAAAACACTACGGTTCGTGTGGCACTTTTAAGCCGCTACCCTATTGCCTACTCCAAAGAACTCTGGGTAACTTCGAGTCGAAAGTTTCGTAATATTCTTGAAGCTAAAGTTATGATAAACGAGATGCCCGTTTATTTTTTTGTCAATCACTGGAAATCCAAAAGCGGACCCGAAAGCAAACGCATCATTTCGGCAAAAACGCTCAAAAAACGTTTGAATGCCCTACGTGATGCCGCTATTGTCGTACTGGGCGATTTTAACAGCGATTATCACGAATATATGACGTTTGAAAAAAAGCGCAGACTCAACGATACCCAAGGCATTACCGGTATCAATCATATACTCTCAACCTATCGAAACAGACATGCCATAACACCCACTGAGTTGCTTACATGTAACGCATGTCTGTACAATTTATGGTACGACGCACCCCAAACCGATCGGTGGAGCCATACCTATAAAGGTAGCCATGAAGCCCTTGACAACATTTTAATCTCGCGTCAACTTATGAGCGGTGCATTACAATACAAACAACACTCCATAACCCACTTTGCTCCACCCTACCTTATGTATAAAAACAAGCCTTACCGATGGCAACAAAGCCGAAGTTATCCTAAACATCATACGGCAAAAGGGTATTCGGATCATCTTCCCGTCATTGCAGAATTTGAATTAAAGTGATATCATAATGCATCATGACACCATTATCCGAGTATCTAATTGCTCTTGTCGGAAATTCGCTCTATTATCTTGATCAACTTCATGCTCAAAGCGAAAGTGAAGTGCTACATCAATTTCGTGTCAATTTACGTCAATGCCACTCACTTTTAAAGCTTTTTCAACCGCACTGCAAAGCTAAAAAAAGAGTCAAACTCCTCCTAAAGCAGACCAACACTATCCGTGACATGGATGTGCTACTAGAGTCCAAAACACTCTATTTTGAAAAAGCAGACAGAGCATCAATACAAAACTACCGCAACATACTCTTTGAAGAAAGTGCATCAAAGCCGCAACGATTGAAAATGCGTTGTGACTTACAGGCAGCTATCCAGCTCTTAAAACGCAAACCTGTCCAAAAAAGTTTCGCCGGTAAAAAAGTGCTTGTTCACAAAGCGTTTAAGCACTATCGCAAAAGTGTGCAACAGTACAAAGCGATCACTGCACACACTCCGCTAAAGAGAACACACAAAATTCGACTGCAATTTAAAATAGCACGTTATGCACTGCTCTATTTACATAACAACAATATCAAAAAATGTACCAAAGAGATTGCCTACTGTAAAGCTATTCAAACCGATCTCGGTTCACTTCAAGATATGTATCAGCAAATTAAAGTACTGCAACGATTGCAAAAGCAGGGAACTGTCTTACATGTAAGCGATCTAATAGCTCATCTTGAATCTAAGCTCATACATGCGCGCCAGACGCTATAGACACCATGAAACCGGTTGAAGCCCTTTTGATTCCAAATAGATATTGGCCTGCGAAAAAGGTTTTGAACCGAAAAAACCCCGATATGCCGAAAGCGGCGAAGGATGCACCGAACGGATAATAAGATGCTTGCTTTGATCAATCAATGCGCTTTTTTGTTGCGCCGGCCTTCCCCACAAGATAAACACCACATTTTTTTTGCTTTCACTGATCTTGGATATGACCACATCCGTAAACTGCTCCCATCCCTGATTGCGATGTGAATTGGCACTATTAGCACGCACCGTTAAAACCGTATTGAGCAAAAAAACGCCTTGCTTAGCCCATAAACTCAAATTCCCGCTTGTGGGAGCTTTACAGCCCAAATCGTTACGAAGCTCTTGAAAAATATTTTGTAAAGAGGGCGGAAAAGGAATCCCGTCTTGCACCGAAAAAGAGAGCCCATGAGCCTGATGCTCACCGTGATAAGGGTCTTGCCCCAAAATAACGACTTTGATATTTTCGGGTGAGGTATTATTAAAGGCATTAAAAATATGATTGCCACGAGGAAAAATTTGATGATGCCGCTTCTCTTCGAGTAAAAAATGTTTTAATCGGTAAAAATACTCTTTTGAAAACTCATCATCTAAAAGTTCAAGCCATGAATCAGGAAGTTGCGGATTAATTGTCATGTGAGATTGTATAAAAAAATAGATTAGAAGAATCCAAAAGAACTAGGCGGCGACCTACATTTCCACTCTTGCAAAGAGCAGTATCATCAGCGAAGAGGGGCTTAGCTTCTGGGTTCGGAATGGAGCCAGGCGTTTCCCCCTCTCTATAGCCACCTAGACAATTGGAGTAAAGGTTAGGTTT
>JBNKLA010000009.1:0-18785 GCA_050292115.1 Sulfurimonadaceae bacterium
AGTTCTAAGTGAAATTCTACATAGTTTTTGTTTAATTCTGCGACGATAGTAAAAAGTTTGTCCGACTTTATAAAGTCTTAAAGGGGTAGTATCACAGTTTCTCGAATTAGTATCATAGTTTTGGTTTCGTGAAGCCAAAAGCTTTTCTAACGTCGTATTTAAGGGAGTTTGTGGGGTGTCTAAAAAAGTGGCTCCGGAAACTGGAGACAGATTTTGATAACTCTCCAAGCCCCTGTTTTAGGGCTTTTTATAAAACGGCTCCGTATACAATCCGGACTCTATAGTTTTGATTTTTGGAGCGAAAAGTGTAGCACGTTGTCGGTGAAGCCTAACTGATCTTTTTGTCTTCTCATGTGCTCCGCACCCTGTAAATTTTTCGTTTGATCCTGCTATTCCGTTACAGTGTAATAAGTACGATTTTCAGCTATTTTTGCTAATTCTTCCGAGATCACCCCATTTTTCGCAACGTATCCCTCAAGGAATTTTCTGCAAATTTTCCGGCCCTGATCCACCTTGAATAGTTGCCTCCAAGTAAACCTCGCCTTTTTCAGAGAAATCGCCGGTACTGCCGTCACTTTCGCCGATCACGACCCTGCAACCCCCACAACAAACAAAAAAACTCTAGCTTACCGGGGGCGGAGCCTTGCGTTTAAGGTATACCTTAAGTATTCGAAAAAGTTATGCTACGATTTTCAATATCGAATATGTTTTCGAAAAGCAATAAAGAGCGAGACCAGTCAAAGTCCTGACGGACATTTGCCGGACGTTTCGGGTGCCCCTTCACTTCTCGCTCTTCGAGGAGTCTTGCAGACGGCTTGCTTTTCGAATCAGACTGTTATTAAGGAAAAGGTATGTCAGACTCGAAACAGATCAAAGTCAATCTTCCACTTGCAGAATATGAGCGCATCCGTGAGATCGCCGCGAAAGATCGCCTTACGCTTGCCTCATATCTTCGGAAACTCGCAGGTGCAGACTATCCGAATGCTCGCCGTCGTGTGAATAGGAACCGGGATTATCGCCGCGCCCTTTGGCATGTATCGAGGATCGGCAACAATATCAACCAGATCGTACGTCATTTGAATGGAGGCGGTCGGCTTAATACGATGATTCTCCAACAGCTCATCGATATCGAAGAGACCTTGCGGGAGATCGTGAAAGAAGAAACCCGATGATCGTGAGTATGCATAAGAGGGGAAAATCTGGCTGGTCTGATTACGTCCAGCATGGTACGAAACAGAAACCTCGCGACACGGAAAAAGTGAAGGTGCTTGACGGTGCTGATCTTTCAATCGGTGATGCAATGTCGGACGGTGTCGGATACGAGCGCTTTGTAATCAGTTTTAAGGGACGTATTCCTGAAGAAGTGAGAGAAGCGGCGGTTCGTGAATGGAGAGACCTTTTCATGTACGGTTACGCCCCGGACGAATATCAGATGGATCTCGTCTATCACAGCGATACCGACGATGACCATTATCACGGTCGTGTACCGGCGGTGAACCTCTTGACTGGAACGAAACTCGACTTCTATTTTCAAAAAACCGACCTTCATCGCAAAGACCTTATCCAACAGTACATCGATCTTAAGTATGGTCTCGAATCACCGGAGTCACATAAAAAAGTCATCAAGGAGGAGCGCGATTTTCATATCGACCGTTGGCGCGAAGAGCACGGACAAGAGCTTAGGTTCGGAAAGAAAAAAGAGCGTGAGAAATCGAAAGCACTGATCGGTGAATATCTGACCGAACTTCATTCTTCTGGCTTCATAGATAGCCTTGACGACGTGAAAAGTGCCCTGAAATCTATCGAAGGTGCAAACCTGAAAATCGCTAATGAAGGGCACGACAGAACGAGGGATGTTCACTACGTCACCATCCAGAATGAGACCGGAAAATTGAAATTGACAGGAGATGTGTACAATGCAGGATTTTTTGAAGCTACAAGAACAGATCGAGAAGACCAAATCAGAACTAACAAGAGCAGTCCAGAGCTTCGAAACAGAAGTTCAAGAAGTCTTGAGCAACTCAAAAAAGAACTTGACAGAGCAAACGAAAAACGTGCATCGAGACTTGAAAAAAGGATTGGTAATTCCCGTCGTAGAGCGCGAGAACAAGAACAGGAAGCTTTTACAAATTTTGATTGCGATAATGCTCGGTCAAATGATGATCACAGGGGTACTCACGTATCGGCTGATCACATTGATGAACTAGGAGAAAAAACCAATGAAGAAAATAGACTTGGTATCGAAGCTCTCGAACGAAGTGTTGAGGCTCGAAAAAGCGCTGACAGCGCAAGCACAGACTTGCAAGGAGCGGATCGAAGAGTACGAGAAGCGGATATCCGAATACGAGAAACGGTTCACAACATTTCAAGAGATCTTAGCGCCATTGCAGGAGGAGTTGCGGAGGTTAAGGAAAACGTCATGAATCATTCAATCCAACTCTCTATAAGTCCAGACAAAAGCCTCGGTCTGAACAACTGGAAAACGAAAGTCATACAGAAGTTTTCTGACCTTGTGCAAACCTTGAAAAACGGTTCTTATTCTGCCGCGATTTTCCGCCCCAGTTCAACCCGTTCGAAAAAGAATATCGAAGGGATTAGCAATGTCGCTATTTTCGATATCGACAATGATCCCGGCACGCCGCAACTCTCCCTTGTTGATGCAGAAAAAAAGCTGAAGGCATCAGGCTTTTCAGCTCTTATCATCACGTCGAAAAGCCACAAAAAAACGAAGACAACGAAGTCAGGAAAGGAGAAGCCCCCGGTAGACCGTTTTCGCGTCGTAGTACCCTTGAAAGACGTCATTCATGACTCGATTGAAAACGATGACGTATACCGCCAGTACATGCATCTTGTCGGCGACAAAATCGGCCTCACCGAATATGCGGATATGTCAGCATTTCACGACCGTTCACGCTTCTACTATCCGTCACCCGAAGATGCTCAAACCATCACTGTGAACACCGGGAAAGTGCTTGAAAACGTCGAATTGCTGGAACAGGCGCATGAACATATCAGGACGCTCGAAGAGGCGAAAGCACAAGCGATTCGCGACCGCGAAGAGCGGCGGAAAAATAGAGCTGTATCGCGGCAGATGCAGACGGCCCCGCAATCATCAGGAAACGAATATCTTCACATTGTCCATGCTGAACGGCTTGAAGAGCTTGACATGCGCGATGTCATTGCGGAATATGAAGGCGCAGGGACAGAAAAAAAGGAAGGAAGCTATGTCCGTTTCAAAGTACCGGGAGGCGGGAATTACTCAGTGCTTCATGATGGAAATGTCGTTTACGATTGGAAGACAATGCAATCGTACAATGTCCACTCATACTTCGAAGAGCACGAAACCGACGGTGACTATATGACGCGGATGAAAGCTATCGAAAACCGTTTCGATTTGAAGCTTATCGAGCCGAATATCGAACGCATTTCGGACGTTGTCCGGGAGGGCTTGAAGGAATCGAAAAACGAAGGAAAAGATGAACTTGAGAAGTATGTGAAGAATGCTTTCAAAGGCGTAAATTACGTCAAATTCGACATGAAAGCCGAGATGCTTACTGTTACAGGTGTAACGCTAAAATTCAGCGATATCGGGCAATCTCGTGAGCAAATGGTTAAGATGTTCACGGAAAACCGTCACAGGAAGAGAGGTATAGAGATTGATATCAATCGTGAATAATTTTTTGTACTTCTTGAATATGGCAGAAATTGACTTAATGCAATACAAATGAAAAGTATTCATCATTTTTGCTATCTTCTGCAATAAAAGGAGATACCATGGAGAATAAAGATGTTGTACATGATTATGGTTTAGAAATTAAGTTTCTTCAGCTTGAAGCACAGATGTTAGAAAAAAAATTAGTAGGTCTTACAGTATTTGGAGCAGGTTTTGTATCCATGGCTATATATGTCTTTAAGATATTGGAAGCAAAAAAATTTGTTCCAGAAGATATCATCTCTACGTTAGTCTTTTCCCTCTTGGTGTTATTGGTTCTTGGAGGATTGTACCTAAGTACAATTTCTGCTTATCAATTAACTCTTGAGAGGGTTCAGGCGATTCGCTTGAAGCTTACAAAAGACAACAATAAACAAGAATAAAATGAAGGTATTTTCTACTGCACAGTATCGGAACAAGGTTCCGGAACTGTACCTGTATACCGTGCTATCGATTGTCCGGGAAGCCCTTGTTCGCGTACTTTTTAGCGAGATCGTGGATGTCGGGCGCAGTATATTCAAAACCTCTCCCATCCCTGCCATGACACAAGGCGCAAGTCCCCATAAAAATCTCTTTGCCTGAACCTTTCATGCCGTTTGCAACATAGAGTGAAACTGTTTCGGCTTCCGCTTCAGTGAGATATTGTCCGGTATTTGCGTTAAACAGTTCCTTCATTCCCACCATTTTCCCTTGTGTGTTCGGTGTTCCCCTTTTGGAGCCGTTTTTCACGACATTCAGAACGTATGCATAGGCGTTTTCACCAGCCGCTTCGATTTTCTTCTGTTGTTCTTTTTTTGCCTGAGCTTTTTGCGCTTCGCTTAGCTCCTTACACATCGTCCAGTGATTTTTCTTGCCGAACCCGCCCTGACTACTGAACTCGATGCAATCGCCACCGTTCTCATCTTTTGTAAACTTGTAGTCTTCGAAGACCACTACGTCGTCTCCTCTTTGCCCGAAATAGCATGAAATGGTATTCGCCTTCTCGTCCAAGGTGAGCAGGGAATACTCGTTAACATCTTTCATGAGTTCGACATCGTCGAAGGCGCAGGTGCCGTTTTCCTGCACGACAAGTGCGCGTGTCGAATGCTTATAAGAGTATTTTATGGGAACATCATACGTCCATTTCCCGACAAGTTCAGGGAACCGTTTGACGGCGTCGGCATGGTCTTTGTCATATTCGTAGTGAATGGCCTCGTTCTTTCTGATCCCTTCGATTCCTAACGAGAGATCTTTTTCAGTAAAAGCGACTTCCACTGCGCCGTTTTCCGGAACGGTCACTTGCTTCTCAGTATATACCGTCAGTTTTCTCGCGGGCCATGCCAATGAGTATCGGACAGTATGCGGTGTTCCCGCGCTGACTTTCAGTGTGACTTTATCCTTAGCGTCGATCTTCTTTCCATCAACGGAGAGTGCCCCGTTTTGCAATTTTTCAGCCGTTTTGATTGTGAGATCACCTTCGCTTTTAAAGCATCCGGCAAAAAGTAGGCTCGCCGATGCTACAGTGAAAGCCATAACGATTTTGTTCATGAAATTCTCCTCTTTTTTTGGAATTATTACTAATAAGTCATTATATATGACTTATGTGCGATTGATAAGTATTTATGACCGATATATCATAATTGGCATGAATCAAAGAGAAAAAAACGTCGAAAAGACGCTTGATATTGTTTCGGAAAATGTCATGAACATACGAAAGCTTCGAGGCATATCACAATTGCAATTAGCGCTCGATATTGGAATGAAGGGAAACGCATTCATCGCCCGCGCAGAAAAAAGAACAAATGGGGCGCGTTTCAACCTCGAACAACTGATAAAGATTGCGGATGTGCTAAATGTCGATATTTGCAGATTCTTTCAGGCAAACCAGTTTGATTTGGATTAAGGACATATATAAAGCTCTTCTCGTTTCAAAAAAACATACATTGAGTTATAATAAAAATTCAATTATCCTTGATTAGAGTGGAGCGAATGCATTATTTTTTTGGCAGTACGGTTAAAGGTGTTAAATCTCAAAATAATGAAGATTGCTTCTTAATCAACAATCATGTATGCGATATCGATTCGAAGAAAGCTCAATCAAAAAAAGATCATTTTGTTGTTGGGATTGCGGATGGTGTAGGCAGTGCCGAGCACGGTGGTTTCGCATCGAAATACATACTTGAACAAATAGCCAAAAGAAAAAATCAATTATCCCGTTCAGTCATAATCAACCTTCTGAATAATGCACACGCATATCTGCAAAGAGAGTATCAAGGCAGTGCTTCCACAGTCGGAAGTTTGGTCTATGGAGATTATGAACATATCCTGATCTTTCATCTTGGGGATACGAGAGTCTACAAACTTACTGAAAGAAATCTGGTACAACTTACAAACGATCATACGGTTGTCCAACAGCTCGTTGATTCAGGAGCTATCGGGGAAAATATGCGTAATTCCCACCAGCAAAAACATTTGATCTTACAGTCGTATGGCGGCAACCATTCAATCAGCCTTGATATCTATCCAAATACATTAGAGCCGGGTGAAAAATTATTGCTGACAACCGATGGCGTCCATGATTATCTGTCAGCCGAACGGATTGAGGCGATCCTCAGGAAGTCAAATAATTTGAAGACGGTTGTCGATAAGCTTATTGGAGAGGCGAAGGAGCAAGGATCAAAAGATGATTTGACCGCCTTGCTTGTTCGATACGATTAATTACCACCGGCGTTTCAGAAGACCGCCCAATTCCCTTTCGATAGTCCTGATAGCATCAAAATTATAATCAGCAATGGTGTCATAGCATCGCCCCGTATCGCGAACGCCATTGCGCTTCATTCTATGCAAGAAAGTCAGTGCATCATCGTTGACCTGTTTATGGAAATCAAGCGTGTCTTCAAAGGTGCTTTTTGTTGAGAGCAGGCATTGCTGTTTCAACTCGGATAGATAGTGCTTGAAAGCCAAGGTCTCGCTGAAACCAGACGTTGAAGGTTTGGGAGCGGTGAAAAGTGTACCGATGTACTCATTCGTTCGACCGTAGGGTTTCAGCTCATCCAATACGCCTTCCTTTTTAGCGGCGTCCAATGCACGAAGTTTATATTCGGAAAGTGCTTGTGGACAGTAATACCACGTTGTCCGTCGGCTAATGGAATCATCATCTTTTTCGACAAACTTTCCGGCACTGAAACTGCGTACATTCAGAAAAGTACCTGATGCTATGGCGTCCGCTTTAACACATCCAAGATACAGCATTTGATGACTACTGTAACCCACAATGACTTTCCGATCTTGGAACTTCAATCCTGCGACAAGCAGTGCGAGGTTCGAAAGCCAATCACTGTCTTCTATGAGGTAGGTGCCTTCCGGCACGATATAGTATCCATCGACATCCCAGTCTTCTGAAATATCTATGAGCTTCTGTATGCTCGTTTCATCTTGCAATACATCTTTTTTAAGGGCGATGGTCGCGTATTTCTCTTTATCGACAAAAACTGTTGATGATGCTCCCAAGAAAACATTTTGAATATCAATCCAAATTTTATCTACAGCATCGCACATAATGGATGGGATGATATAGGCTTCCGTGTTGGTGTAATCGTTAATGGTTTTGATTGCTTCAAAACGGCTCTGAATGTAGGTGGGATCAGAAAGCATACCGGTATCAAAGTCATCCAGCCAATGTTCATGCTCTGTGAGCTTTTTATGGTTCGCACGAGGATCATAGTATTGCGGGTCAAACAAGGTACTGCCGTTTATGTCCATCAGCTCTTGAGAGAATTTTCTTAGTTGCTCTTCTTTGAGATCTCTGGGGCTGAGGATGACAGTACCTTCGCCCCATTTGCTGATTAGGTGGCGACAGTGCCCCATCATCCCATGTCCAAACTGTAGGTATAAATCCATCGTTCAATCCCCCTCTTTGATAATGTCTTGCAACCACTCATAAGCTTCTTTGGCGGATTTCGGTCTTTTACTGCGATATCTACCCATGCAAGAGTGGATTAATTCATGAAGCGCTATTTGTTTAGGATCTTTGGATTTTAGAAGTTCAAACTTGCCCGTATCTACTTTTCTAATGACCTGTGCGATGCTTGCACATCCTTCAACAAAGGGATTTTTCCCTGTGAGCAGTTCATATGCTATGACACCTGTCGAATACAAATCGGTGCAACTGTCGATATTCTTTTTCTCATTGTCTATTTGCTCCATCGGAGCATAACCGGCAGAATGAGGGCCAAACTGATTTGAAGTATCTGTCAAAGATTCTTTTGTCAGATCTCTGGCGATTCCAAAGTCTATAAGATAGTATTTCCCATCGGGCGATCTCATTATATTTTCGGGCTTTATATCCCTATGCACCAACTCGCGTTGTTCAAGTATTGTAAGATCATACAAAATGGTCTGCAAAAAGTTGGTGACTTCATCATAGTCAAGGGTGCCGCTATGGAATATGAAATCACGCAGATTTTCCCCCTCGATAAAAGATTCGAGGATGTAGAAATATTCTTCACCTTCGCAGTTAATTGTATTGTCATCATAAATGGTCGATGTATTGAACGCGCCACACCCTTTGACAATTTCAATTTCTCTTTTGATCCGTTCCGTATTTTGACCCGGTTTGACCACTTTGAGGATGACTTTGCCATGGACAAGAGAGTTTGCAGTATAGACATGCTTTTGACCTGTGGTTTTGAGAAGAGTTATGTTTGTTAAGCCCAATGCGTTGAAACAGGATAAATCCAAAAGTGTCCTTACTGTTGAGTTACATAACGTCCGACCCACTCATTGAACATCCAAGACATATAACTTGTGGGTAATCCTTGTTTTTCGGCTTTATTAAACTCAACGACTTCTCCGTCTGAGAAACCGTATAATCCAACGCCATATTCTTTGAACCGCTGGATTGTTTGGGGTTTCGGATTCTTGACTGATGATAGTGCATAGGACTCGGAGGCAAACCATCTGTTCGCATCTGCCTGATTGAGCAGTGTGTCCCATTCTCCCATTTTTGCTTCTACGGAGAGCAGACGCTTAATGCTGTAGATCTCTTTCAACGGCTTTGAAATCCATTGGTTGTTGGTACGGTTAATCAACCCGGCATCCAACAGGCGTTCCAAGGACAGTAAAACGGTTTTATAGTTGAAATGGGTCTTCGAGACAATCGTTTCCGCCTTGGCCCCACGCATTGCCCTGATGTTTTCGAAGATCTTAATATCTGTAGTGTTGATGCTATTCCGTGAGCTTTGCCATTGTTCCAAAAGAGAGGGGTCATATTCCGCAAAAACTATATCAGGATAGGCGGTGTCAACAAGCGGTTCGACAAAAATAGCCATCTTATTTTTTTTGTGTTTGAACGAATTGGTCGTGCTCTCAATAAACTGGTTAACCAAATCGAGTTCCGGGCCTTGACGAGACCTTCTTCTCCTCAAGCCAATATCAAGTTTATCAGAGTTGATAACTATTACACCATTCATGCCAAACACCTTTTTGAGTACATATTATTTTATAATATTTTCCTGATATTAAACAACATTTCAATATCAATTTGTTGCATATTTTGAATAATGAAGCTTTTTGTTTCAAAATCGAATAGTAGCATCTTTACCACTGATCAAGTCGTAAGTCTCCCTTATAGCAAGAGGTTACCAAATACAAATTTTAGCAATCTCACGCGGCGGTAGGCGGTTGGTCGAATACCTGGAAATGGATCTCTGAGACTTTTCTACCGCGTTTCTTCTGATGCTCTTTCCCCAGCTTTTGAAAGCCAATATCGGTATGCTCTTTAAGTTGTCTGTATGCATTATCGATGACCCTTTTGATATCGGCATATTGATAGCTTTCCGGGAACATCATCATTTGTCTCAAGTCATCTACAGCAATCCGAATAAGAGTACCTTTTCCACCATTTTGATGCTTTTTCCTGTTAAGTCGATCTCTCAGAATCTCGTACAAGCGGATACTATAAAATGATGTGAGTTTCGAGATATTTTTCTTGTCGTAAGCAAGGAACCCTTTGTTCAACTGCATGAAAAGTGAGTATACGGCAATAGGAATGTAGAAAGTCAATACACCATTGTCGGCCTCGATTTCGGCAACCCATGAACTCTTATGCCATTTTTCTTTTACAAGTGGATTCCTGAAAGTCACGGTACGTTTCAAAAGCCTATCGCAAATGTCTTCGATAAACTCATAATTTTTCGTTTTACTGTCGATAAAATCAAGAAAATCGGTGACTTGTATTTCTATTGAAACCCAGCGCGGCAACTCCGATTTTTCGATAGTGAATTTACCGTTCGCATCGAATACAATATCACGCACTTGCGGCATTTCTTCCTGATCGAATTTATTAATATCCAAAGATTCGAATGTTCGAATCGAGCTGATCAAATGATTCATCAACTTATATTCATTTGCTTCCATGACAAAACTCGCTGTCACAAGGTTTTCATGCTTTTTTACCAGATAGTTGTATTCGTTCTTTTTCATATCGACTCCTAAGCCATCAAACACAATTATAGTACAAAATATGAAATATATATTATTCATTTCAGTTTTAGTACCAATTTCTTCATATTTTGTACCAATTTCTTCATAATTAAGCATTGGAAAAACTCGTACCAATTTCTTCATAGTTACCAAAGGTATACCACCCATGAAAAGCCGTCATGCAGGGGCTTTTCGGGATTTTTGGAAATCCCTCTACAAAGTATAGTTATCATAAATAGACTTATTATCATACAAAGAACAAGACCCCTATGACATAGAACCTTGTTAGCGCACAAAATGGAGTGCATTCCATGCCCGGTAAGCTTGAGTTTTTGAGTTTTGCTTGGGTTGACGGTTTTTGTGAAAGTCCAAAGATTCTTAGCTTCTATTCTCTTGTTTTGTTTTGGAGCCCTCCGGCGTCTGAGAGGTTGCCGACGAGGTGTGAAGCACCGAATCTGCAACAGATTAGATGATACGCTTCCACTCGCAGGCCGAAGAATCGCTTAAATTGGCTCAAATTTGCACGAAATGCTATCGGGATAGGAATTTGCCTTTGACGACGAGTGCCGCCGTCAAATGACGCAATATTTGCACGAATTTGGGTATTCAAATTTCTTTTATCGACGCGCGACGGCGTCGGCGATGGAGGTGATGACATCGTCGAGATTCGCGATATCGTAATGCATTCGGTCGAGTTCGGGCTTTAGAATGGAGGGCTTGATCGGTTCGCCGTACCGTTCGAACGTCATGGGCAGATCCTGCACATGACCGAGCAGGGCGGCGATGTACTCGCCGCGTACCTTGGCATCGATCAATGTCACGGCGGCAGTATGCCTAAAGCTGTGAAAGACCTTCCGGGGGTCTTTCGTGATGAATTTACGGTTGACCTTTGTCCTGAACCATTTCGAAAAATCTTTTGAGTAGCGCCCCTCGTCGTCGTTTTCATCGGCATATTTTTCGTACTTTTTCAGGTTTTCCCACAGACGCGGGGTTCGGACGCTTCGAACGTACTCGATGAAACCCGACTGGATGATTTTTTCATGGATAGGGATGAGCCGGACACTGTCGTCGTTCTTGATCGATTTATCCCCGTCGCGATTGATGTCGATACACCAGATCCCCTCTTTTTGCACGATATCCTCCCGGTACAACTGACAAAGCTCATTCATCCTTGCCCCTTGAAAGAGTGCAAGTAATGGAATAAAAAGGTGTTCCGGGTTTGTACGGAGCGTCTGGTCGATATCTTCAAGATACAGCGGTGTTTGAAAGAGTGTTTCGAGATCATCATTGTCGTAGCCGACCCGCTTGTTGTTTTTCTGTTTTTTGGATTGTTTGCGTCTTAAATTCATGACGGGATTTTTAAAGATGATGTCGTTGTCAACGCAGTATTTGAACATCCCGTAAATATTCGACAGATATTTGTTTACGGTTGTATCCGAAATGGTGGCATCGTTCAGCTCTTTGGCTTTAGAAACGATATCTTCGAGAGTGGAGAGATCACGGTAGGCTTTTTTCAGTTTTCGGTTGCGCGGAACCTTGGTCAGAAGGTTTCTGAAATCGAGCAGTTCCTGCCGCGTGATTTGTATATCGCGATTCGCCCCGAAGTGCATGAACATCAGTTCGCGCATATGCTGATGTTCGCCATAGGTATCTTCTGTCCAGTTCTCCAGCGAACCGGTGTGCCGGATAAAATCGTCGTAGGCGCTTCGAAGCGTAATTGGTGTGGAAGGTTTCCTTTCTTTAACGGGGAGCGGTTGCGGCGGCAGGGGCGTTTCGACGCGGGCGCTCTGCAATAGCGGTGAAATGAAGTCTCTAAGGTAGGGATTTTCTTTGAGATATTCGCCGTTTGTGATCTTCCCTGTGATAGCTTCGTATGCCTGTTTAAGCCCGTTCGCGATGATGTTGCATACGTGATCGTATTCATTGCTTCGCGGCGCGGTGTCCAGAGTGTCGAAGACGGAACGCGCGTTTGAGCTGACCACGGCGTCGAAGTCGGTTTTCCCGGCGATCTGCTTTTCAAGGTTCGTGATTTCCTTGGAGAGGATTTCAAGCGTGCGATCGGCTTTCTCCTCGTAATGGTGGCGGACATAGAGGTCTTTGTCAAAGCGTTCGAACTGAAGACGCACGAATCGTTCAACAGCCTCGTAAATCTCTTCGTCCCGTAAGCGGCCCAATAGTATCCCTTGTTTTATGTACTCGAAATGCGATTGCAGTGTTTTCGCATACCGTAAGGCAGTAACGCGGTTGGCTGTTTTCAGGCTTTTATGTATCTCGGTTTTTTTGAAATACGCCCTGATGCTTTCCGGTATACGAATACGATAATAATATACACGGTTTCTTCTGTAAATATGCATCGATGGCTCCGGATAGAGTCAAGGATTGTGGAGCATGTGGAGCAAAGTGCCTAATTGTGGGCTTTTTCTCTGGTAATACCGTGTTTTTTGGAGGTTATTGAGTTGTGGCTCCGGTAACTGGATTCGAACCAGTGACCAAGTGATTAACAGTCACCTACTCTACCGCTGAGCTATACCGGAATGTTTGAGGGGTAAGTAGGGGGATTTTTGTAATCCTTCTAAAACCGTCTCTAAGTGCCTAAAATAGGGCTTTTATGGCGGACAGTGAGGGATTCGAACCCTCGGTACCGTTACCAGTACGCATCCTTAGCAGGGATGTGGTTTCAGCCAACTCACCCAACTGTCCATGTCTCTTAAAATAAGGTGGAAATTATACTTTTTAGAAGATAACAGTTACCTTAAAAAGGCAACTGTTTTCGCGGCTAGATTGCCGGAGAGTTTTTGGTATCTCTCATGATACCGTCAAGAAGGTTCTGAAGCCGATCCGCAAGCTCTTTGTTTGTGGCACGTGCTTCAGCGATTTTCTCTTTGAGCTTAACGACAATCTCCACTCTGTCAACAATTTTCATGGTCGCTCCTTATATCGGGGATATGAGTTACCAGCAAAGAGCATTCCACACATATTTTAGAGCGTTTCAAGTATCCTTTTCACAACCTTCACAGGCTCTTGCGCCTTATAAATCGGCCGTCCCACCACAATAAAATCCACGCTGGCTTTTTGCGCAATGTCTATAGTAGCTACGCGCTGTTGATCGCCGACATCTTCGCCAAAGGGTCGAATGCCAGGGGTAAGGGTGATAAATTCCTTACATGTAAGGTTTTTAATAGATGCGCTTTCAAATGCACTGCATACTACACCGTCAAGTTTACTCTCATAAGCATTTTTGGCAAATTGATCGGCTTTGCTTGCAATATCGCTTTCATAAACGGCGCTAAAATCGGCCTCATCAAACGAAGTCAATGCGGTTACGGCCAGAACCAGTGGACGGCTTTCATAAGCTTCAAGGCGCTCCATCACCGTTTTCATGGCTTTAGCCCCTGCCGATGCGTGAACGTTAAACATATCCACGCCAAGGTTCATAATCGATTCGGCGGCATCGGCCATGGTGTTGGGAATATCATAAAGTTTCAAATCCAAAAAGATTTTAAAATCGGGATTGATCGATTTGATAGCGTCAATAAATGGCTTGCCATCACGGATATACGAACGCAATCCCACTTTTAGCCAGACGGGATACGCTTTGATTTGTTCAACTAAAGCAAGATTTTCTTCTTGGCTCGGAAGATCAAGTGCCACACAAAGTTCCATTGCATACCTTTTATATGTAATACCGAATTATACCCATAAGAGCTTTTTTTGTATGATACGGAAGCACAAGGAGTAAGTATGACAAAAGAAGCACTTTTTTCGGCCATCGACACACAGATCGCCGCACAACTTTACATTTACGAAACGCACAAGGAAGGCGATATTTTCTCTCTAATCGAAGATGTAGTCTATCATGACGACTTCAAAGCATTTAAGGCTATTTTTGAAGCAGGCGTTGATCTGAACATTCAAAACAAATATGGTTGGACCCCTTTACATGTAAGCATTCGCCGCGACCGTCGCGACATGGTGGAGTACCTACTGGAAAAAGGGGCCGATATCAACAAAGTGGACGGTGTGGGCTGGACACCACTGATGGAATCGATTATGGACGATATGCCGGAATTATGCAAACTTCTACTGGATCGAGGAGCCGACACCGGCATCGCCAATCAGCGTGGCGCCACGGCACCGATGTTGGTACAAAAATTTGGCCGCACTTCGATGATGGGTTATTTTTAGTCTCTCATATGAAGCCCACTAGTTCCCTTGCCCAAAAAAGCACGGCGCTTCTATTTTTAGCATTTATGTTTATGTTTTTTGCCATAAAACCCTATGAGCAAGCGCCTCATACACCGCAAAATGTTGCCGAGTACCTTTATATGATTTATCATTTTGTCGTCAGTCAAACACTAGGAATGGTACACGAAGGTGGGCACGGTATCTGCTATCTGCTTTCGTGCCCCCAGTTTATTACGGTATTAAACGGTACGCTATTTCAACTGCTGTTTCCATTTTTGGTGGGCTATTACTACAAACGCAGGGGAAACCAGTTGGGCTATATGATTGGGCTCTTTTTTCTTGGGTTCTCTTTGCAATATACCGCATGGTATATGAGCACCACCTATAAAGGGCCAATCGTTAAAGCACATGAATCTTTTTTGGGTGTTGATGGCTACCACGATTTTTATGCTATCTTTTCCACTTTAGGTGTATTAGACTATTACAATGCTATTTCAAATCTTACGCGCGTTATAGCGTACATGCTAATGCTTTATAGCGTATTGCGTATGCTGATCGATGCGTTTTTTACTCAAAAACACATGCAAAAACGTTAGAAGCTATCTGCTGCGATTTTTACACAAGTCACTTTTGACAAATAGAACCGCTTTGGTGTTGTCAAGTTGAACATTTACAATTTTTCCGGAAAATTCAGAAGGAAATGTATCGGTATCGTCTTCTACGATAACTCTTTTACCTTGAGCTCGCATCATTTGAGCATAATCTTCCGGAGAGATGGGTGTATGCGATAGCCTGTCTCTTTTATTTAGCACACTTAGTTCAAGACAGCCGTCATCGTGTGCAAATACATACCAATCAGGTTGCTGCGCCATTGCGGGCAACACCGTTAAAGCAATTAACCATAAACGTACCATAGTGATTCCTCCTACTTTAATACCATTGTGAATACCGCATCTTCAATGCAAAAACGGTGGCATCCACCTTCGTATCGATGTGTAAAGTGCATCCCCTGTGAACGCGCCATAGCATTCACAATATAAAGGCCAAGCCCAAAACTGCGTCGAAGTTGTGTTCCCGATGCGTGAACAAAAGGTTCCAATAGTGTTTCAAAACGCTGTTCTTCGGGCCATGCATCACCGCGACTTACAAACTCTAAACTTTTTGATGTTTTTACAATACTTACTCTGGTGTCGCTGGCATACTTAATAGCATTATCCACAAGATTTTTAATAATGCTCTTCATCATTCCGCTATCACAACGTATATGCCAATTTTTGACACCGCTAATTTGGAGCTGCTCCGTGTCGATAATTAACTCTTCACATACCAATTCGATCAGCGATTCAAGCGACTCATCTTGCAATGTGGGGCGTAACAGTTGCGATGTCACCTGCTCAACTCTGGCCATCTCAGCAATAAGATGTTCCATACGCAAAAAAGCGCGTTCGACAATATCGCGTTCCGTACTCTCCTCTTGCATCGCTACTGCTACCTTTCCGGCGGTAATCGGTGTTTTAAGCTCATGCATAATATTGCGCAAAAAAAGATGGCGCGCTTCACTGAGTGCTCGGTTTTTTTGTACCGCCTTTTCAAATGCACGGCTCACAAAGGCGATTTCATCACGACCTTGTATCGGGCTGGAAAATGACTCACCTGTTTCACCAAAACGCTCGATTGCCTTTGCAAGGCGCTTGAGAGGTAAAAGGCTGTGTACAATAGAAAAATAGAGCAATATGAGTGCAAAAAACAGAAAAGATCCTACTGCTAAAAAAGTGTCTCTGATATTACTGAGTGAAGAGGTCAAAACCATAAATGCCGGAGTTGCTTGTGTAACATACACATAGCTCTGTTTCAATGAAAAGCCTACAACCAAACGTCCGTCACGAAGTCCAGAAAACTGTTTCGTGTCAAATAGGTCGTTTTGAACCGGCGGGGTGTTTTTAATGCGGTTGGCAATCGCAACGTCATTTTCGATGACTCGAAATCCTTTTCGCTCAAATGCCGCTTTGCGCTCTACATGAGGGATCAAAACACTTTGGCGCAAAATATTTAAAATCATCTCCACATCGGCTTTGGCACGCTCATATTGTTTGACTTGCATTTGGGTATAGAGGTAGTTTCCGATAAATACTCCAAGAAGCAGTATTACCAGAAAAAAGAAGCTGAGTCTAAATAAAATGGAACTACGAAACGAGAGCTTATCCGTCAAATCTATACCCATAACCGCGAATCGATTTGATAAAACGCGGTTTTTTGGGATCCGACTCTATTTTGGAACGTAGTCGGTTGATAATGACATCAATCGTCCGTGGTCCGCTTTCGGCCGATATTGAGTCGCTGTTATTCAAAAGATAGTCTCGACTTAGTGCTCGGGATGGATTTTGAATAAAGAGTGCTAGTAGCTCATACTCCGCCTGTGTCAACTCAAGGTGTATTCCTTGTTTTACAATTTCACGACGCAGTTGATGCAACTGAAATGTACTGTGTATCGGTTTTTCTTCTTGAGAGTAGCGACGCATAACACTGTTAATACGTGCAATCAATTCACGAGGCTCATACGGTTTTGGCAGATAATCATCTGCTCCATAATCAAATGCAACCACTTTATCATTGACATCGCTACGGGCACTGGAGATAATAATGGGAGTATTGATCTGCTGACGAATCTGATGGCAAAACTCTAGCCCATCCATTCCCGGCAATGTTAAATCTAATAAAATCAGATCATAATGATCCACTTCGAGTACATTAAATGCCGCCATGGCAGAAGCGACCACATATACATCCATATCATGACGTTTTAAAAAACGCTCCAGTGTCAACGCAATGTCTTCGTCATCTTCTACCATTAGGATATTCATATCACTCCTTGCATCAGTTAATCAAACATCCACGCTATACGTTGGCGATCTTGTTGCGCCAGAAGCTTTGCCTCGGCATGATCCACATAACTTGTCATCGCTTTACGAATCGTATCGATATGCTGTTTTTGCTGTATCGATACATTCATATCTTCTATCGTCGGAGCCGATTGCGCATACAACAACGTTGTGTACGCAAACGCCATTAAAAGCATTAAACGACGCATATTACATAACTTCTTTAGTGTCGTTCGTATCCTCTTTAGGTTCTGAAATCGCAGTGACTTCATCTGCTCCCATTTCATATACTTTAACACTCTGTGCTTCGTTCTCCGCAGCATTGCTACCTGCGATTACGATAAACATTAGGCCAATAACTGCCAACAACATAGGTGAAAAAAAGAATTTGCCCATTGGGAACTCCTTATCAATTGAGATGACGGAGTATCCCATTTACGAAGAAATAGTTTATAAAAAAAATATTAACAGATGTTAAGTAAAAATCAATGCACTATTTTAACCGCTGCAACTCGATTCAAGCGCATCCAGATTATACGTTTCATTATTGTATGTCACGGTCTTATCATCATTAAAGGTGTAGGTATTGCCGTTTAGAGTTAGTTGGCCTCCGGTAATGTTACCCTCTTCATCAAAAGTAATTGGAGTCACGGTAACAATAGTATACGTACCGTTAGTGTTGCACACTTCAGGAGTGTTACTAAGAGTCACCGTACCATCAATGCTAACGGCATTGTCAATCATTGTCATCTGATAATTACTAAAGGTTTCACGTGATATATAACTTCCTGCAGTAGATTCGATGGTACCGTTGACGGTAATGTCATAACTACTAAGCGTTTCGCCTGATATCTGTGCACTCATCTGTATTGTGGCATCCATATAAGTACTAGCGCCACCCGAAACAACCGTGAGATTACTAAATTCAAAAGTTCCCGAAACACTGCTGACAGAAGAGGAAACATTTGACATCGTCATCGTACCGTTTAGCGTACTGCTCCCGTTAACACAATGATCGAATATACTCGAAAACGAGGTTAGAGATGACAATTCAAGTGTTACCGTTCCGCCACCCTGACAATCAATAGGATCTGTAGCGCGTGTCGGACTTTGCCGTGCGCTAAGCCCAATATCTGAAAGGGTTCTCATTGAGCTAACAAGCCCTTGTGCTAAAGAGGGATCAAGCATCATAGCAGCCACAGCGATATTACTGCTTGCTTCCGTAGGAGCAGAAGTATCATTACTGCTACCTCCACCTCCTCCACATGCCGTGAAAAATACCAGTGCAATAAAACTAAAGGCTAAAATCGACTTACGCATGAGTGACTCCTTGTAATATCGTGTCATAAGAAAGTCTACTCTAAAGAAGCTGAAGCACAATAATATATAAGACTTCTTGCAAAACTCCCAGATAGTCTCAGCACTTAAAAGCACAGTGTGATCAAGGCAGGTTCTTTTTAGCGTAGCCGTAGCTACGGTAAAAAGGTTCTAACGTAGAGCACGCTTTGCTTTTAAGTGCCCGAAGGGAGCCAAGAGACTATTTGGGA
>JBNKLA010000010.1:0-50205 GCA_050292115.1 Sulfurimonadaceae bacterium
GTACCGATGGTGGTGTTGATTTCCTCACTTAAGCGGTTGCCGTTGTTGTCGTAAGTGTAGCGTTCGGTGATGATGGCGTCTTGTTGTACCTCGGTAAGTCTGCCTGCTCGGTCGTAGGTGTAATGGGTGATGGTGGGGAGGCTATGGCCTTGAAGCTGTTCAAATTTGCTTAATATTCTACCGCCCTCATCGCGTTTGAGAATCTTTTGAGTAAAAAGGGTGGTATTGTTATGAGTAGTGATTGTCTCATCCGCTTCGCCGTAGCCGTTGTAGCTGAAACTACACCCCAGAGGTAGCATATCCACCTTTTGCTAAATTTGCCATGTTTTGGAATAAAATGAATATATCGCCCCTGAGGTGTTATTTAGGTGTCATTTCGATGTAGTGCCATGTTAAGCAGGTATCGCCAACTTTTCAACTTCATCCAAGTTGACTTTTTCTTTAATATTCCAAAGGTCATAATTGTCTTGCATCGCCAACCAGCTTTCGGGTGTTCTTCCTAAAGTTTTTGACAATCGTAGCGCCATTTCCGGTGAAATATTGCTTTGCCCTTTAATAATTCGATTGAAAGTCGATGGTGCTACTTTGAGCTTCATCGCAACTTGACGTGTACTGATTCCATAAGGTTCTAAAAAGACCTCTTTGATAAATTCACCGGGATGCGGGGGGTTATGCATATTCATTAGTGATAGTCCTCATAATTGACGATGTAAGCGTCTCCATTTTCAAAATAAAATGTTATTCTCCAATTTTTACTAACATCGATTGCCCAGATGCCTTCACGCTCTCCTTTGAGTGGATGCAAGCGGAATCCCGGTAAATCCATATCTTCAATACAAAATGCTGTATCCAATGCACTTAGACGCATTCGGATCTTCTTTGCATGTATCGCTTGAATACCCGATGTACTACCGGTATCGTAAAACTTTTGGAGACCTTTATGCTTAAACGACTTAATCATGGAAAATTATAGCATATTTTGCGCAACACGCAACATATGTGTAAACCTAATGCTCATCCTATTGTAAACCTAGCAACGCCAAGAAGTTACAATTTCACTCGAATTTGATAAAATACGACTTTTATCACAAAGCAAGGTTTAGCAGCAATGAACGAGAGCAAAGATTTTTTACGCGTCATCGTCGAAAAAGATTTAAAAGCAGGCAAATACAAAAAGGTCATCACGCGGTTTCCTCCCGAGCCCAACGGTTTCCCACATATCGGACATGCTAAATCGATTGCATTAAACTTTGGTATTGCGCGTGATTATAACGGCTACTGCAACCTAAGAATGGACGACACCAACCCGGCAACGGAAGACACCCAATACGTCGAAGCGCTCAAAGACGCCGTTACGTGGCTGGGGTTTGAGTGGAAAGATAACGTCAAGTTTACCTCTGATTACTTTTCACAGCTTTACGGTTATGCCCTAGAGCTTATTAAAAAAGGTAAAGCATATGTTGATAGCCTGAGCGAAGAGGAGATTCGCGAATACCGCGGAACACTCACCGAGCCGGGACGCCGCAGCAAATACGCAAAGCGTAGTGTTGAAGAGAACCTTGAACTGTTTGAGCAGATGAAAAACGGCGCGTTCAAAGACGGCGAGCATGTCCTTCGCGCCAAAATCGACATGAGCGCGGCAAATATGAAAATGCGCGACCCTTTGCTTTATCGTATTCGCCATGCGCACCACTACCGTAGCGGCAACGCATGGCATGTGTATCCCATGTATGATTTTGGCCACTGCCTCTCTGATTATATCGAAGGCGTTTCACACTCCATCTGCACCTTGGAATTTGAAAACAACCGTGATATCTACGACTGGGTGCTTGAGACGCTTGAACTCAAACCGCCCCGCCCTTACCAGCATGAATTTGCACGACTGGGTATCAACTATACGGTCATGAGCAAACGACTGCTTCTCGAACTTGTCAATGAAGGGTATGTGAACGGCTGGGACGACCCGCGCCTTCCTACCATTGCAGGTTATAAAAGAAGAGGCTATACGCCCGAATCCATTTTAAACTTCTGCCACCAGATCGGTATTGCCAAAGCGAACTCCACGGTGGACGTCTCACAGCTTGAGTTTTGCATCCGCGACGATCTCAACACCAAAGTGCCGCGTGTGATGTGCGTACTCAACCCTCTTAAAGTGCGTATAGAGAACTACGAAGGAAGCGAAGAACTCGACGCATCGTACTACCCCGATGACGTCCCCAAAGAGGGTTTTAGAAAACTTCCGTTTTCTAAAGAGATTTACATTGAACGCGAAGACTTTAGCGAGAATCCGCCCAAAGATTTCTACCGTCTTACGCCGGAGCAACCCGTACGTCTTAAGCACGCCTACATCATTACATGTAAAGAGGTCATCAAAGATGATAGCGGCAATATTACCGAGATCATAGCAAGCTACCATCGTGATTCTAAAAGCGGCTCGGACAGCAGCGGCATCAAGGTAAAAAGCGCTATTCAATGGGTAGACGCCAACCATGCCAAAAGCGTCGAAGTACGTCTTTATGACCGGCTCTACTCCACTGAGGCCCCCCAAGGGATCGAAGATCTTAACCCCGACTCTTTAAGGGTGATTAAAAACGCGCTGATCGAACCTGCCGTCATTACCCAAAAGCCCAATGAGCGCTTTCAGTTCGAGCGCCAAGGCTACTTTTATGCCGACCCGATCGACTATAACGACGAAAAACCCGTATTTAACAAAATTGTCGGCCTTAAAGACTCCTGGAGCAAAAAGACAAAAGCCGCCGCACCGACGAGCGAGCGCAAAGCGCCGGAGAAAAAAGTGCAGATCGATGGTGAAACGGCGCCGATGAATGCAGCCGAACAAGCACGTTTTGAGCGCTATAGCACCGAGCTGAAACTTGGCATTGAAGTCGCCAATACCCTAGCACGCGACGAGAAGCTTTCAACATTTTTTGAAGCGACATACGCCCTGCTTGAGCGCCCTATCGCTCTTGCCAATATCGTCGCAAACGAGGTAGCTAGAGAACTCAAAGAGAAAGAGATAAGCGAACTAAAGTTCAGCGCCGCGCAGATCGCCGAACTTGTCAAAATGATGGGTGAGGGAGTTATTTCAAACAAAATTGCCAAACAGCTTTTTGAAGAGATGGCTACAAGCGGAGAAGACCCGGCAAAAATCGTCGAAGCCAAAGGGCTGGTGCAGATTAGTGATCCGAATGTCATTGGAGCGATTATCGACGAGATTATGGCAAAAAACCCCGACAACGTCGAAAAGTTCAAAGCGGGCAACACCAGACTGCTAGGCTTTTTTGTCGGGCAGGTTCTTAAAGCCACCGGGGGCAAAGCAAACCCGCAAGTGGTTAATACTCTTGTCGCGCAGAAGCTGCAATAGCAGCTTACTGAGCCGATAAAAGTGGGATTAAAGTGCCTATCATATAAAAAACCACGCCCCAAACCGCCACATGTATAGCCACGGCCAGCCAGACGGCCCAGCGGTTATAGCCACCGAGTGCGCGCATGGTTTCGATTCGGTTGACTTCATCGCTAATGGTCGTTTCAAGCCGCTCTTTTTTCTCAAGATAGGTTTTATAAACAAAATAGGGTGCCAACCCTCCGGTGAAGATCCAAAGTGCCAGACCTCCAAAAGGAATCAGTGATGAAAACAACGATAAGACAAACAGCCCCAGTGCGTACATGTAAGCTTTGCGGTATAACAGATAGAAGATACCGCCAAAAAAAGCCCACCAGCTCCAGACCCATGTCATTTTGGCAACACCGTTCACATTGTACTGCGCAAAAGCGTTTTGATACCATGCGTTGACCTCATCTTTGTCTACAAACGCTTCGATCATTTTAGTCTCGTAATCACTTATCATTAATCAATCCTTTTCAAAAAAATCACCCCCAGCGGCGGAAGCGTTACATGTAACATATTTTTACGGCCATGATGCGTTTTGGCTTTGGATTTGATCGGCGTGGGATTGGTAATATCCCAGCCGTCATACGCTTTGTCTTGAGAGTTAAAAATCTCCTGATACGTTCCGCGTGTCGGCACGCCGATGGGGTAGTTTTCGCGGGTGACATCAGAGAAGTTGCACACCACGATAACAGGGCGCTCTTTTTTGCCCCCTTTGCGCATAAACGAAATCACGTTGGCCTGATAGTCGTTTTCGTCAATCCACTCAAAACCGTCGCTTTCGCAGTCGCCTATATGCAGTGAGGGTTCGTTTTGATACAGCGCGTTTAGGTCGCGTACCAGCGTTTGTATGCCTTTGTGCGACTCATAAGAGAGCAGATGCCAATCCAAGCTCTGCTCAAAATTCCATTCGGCAAACTGGGCGATCTCGCCGCCCATAAAGAGCAGTTTTTTACCCGGATGCGCAATCATAAAGGCAAACAGTGCGCGCAGGTTGGCAAATTTCTGGTTGTCGTCGCCGGGCATTTTGTTGATGAGCGAGCCTTTCATGTGCACTACCTCATCATGACTCAGTGGCAGAATGTAGTTTTCGTTGTACATGTAAACAAAACTAAAGGTGAGTTCATGGTGGTGATGCTGGCGATGGATAGGTTCATTTTTCATATATTTGAGTGTATCGTGCATCCAGCCCATGTTCCATTTAAAGCCAAAACCCAGCCCGCCGTCGCTCACCGGACGACTTACCATAGGAAATGCAGTAGACTCTTCGGCAAACATCATGATATCATCAAAGGCCGTATAAACGGAGGTGTTAAGCTGCTTTAAAAAGTGGATGGCACCCAGATTTTCATTGCCGCCAAACTCATTAGGCACCCACTCGCCCTCTTCTCGGGCATAATCGAGATAGAGCATCGAGGCCACCGCATCCACGCGGATGCCGTCGATATGGTATTTTTCCAGCCAAAACATTGCCGAGCTGATTAAAAAGGCGCGTACTTCGTTGCGCTCATAGTTAAAAATGGCACTGCCCCACTCGGGGTGATACCCCTGACGCGGGTCTTGATGCTCAAAAAGGCAGGTGCCGTCAAAATTCATCAATCCATGCCCGTCGGTAACAAAATGCGACGGCACCCAGTCTAAAATTACGCCAATGCCGTGAGCGTGCATAATATCGACAAACTGCATAAACTCTTCGGGCGTGCCGTAGCGCGATGTGGGGGCGAAATAGCCGCTGGTCTGATATCCCCATGAGCCTTTAAACGGGTATTCGGTGATTGGCAAAAGTTCGACATGGGTAAAGTGCATCTGCTTGGTGTACTCGGCAAGCGCGTTGGCCGCTTCGACATAGCTAAGATAGCGGTTCTCCTCTTCCATCTTGCGTCGCCATGAACCGAGGTGCACTTCGTAGATGCTAACAGGCGCTGTGTGAGAATTGGCGTTTTTGCGCGATGTCATCCATGCATCATCACTCCACGAGTATGTGGAAATATCCCAAACGCGCGAGGCGGAGTGCGGTGCTTTTTCGGCATAAAAAGCAAACGGGTCGGCCTTGTCGGGGTTGGCGTTGGGGCTATCGGTGTGAATATGATATTTGTAAGTTTCACCCTTGTCCACATTTTCAATAAACCCTTCCCATACACCCGAACCGTCTTCGCGCAGTTTTAAGTGATGGCTGTGAATATCATATTCGTTAAAATCGCCACGCACCGAAACCGCTTTGGCATTGGGCGCCCAAAGGGCAAAATAGATTCCCGCCCTTCCCTCGCGTTGCATCGGATGCGCACCCAAAACATTATAAAGCGCTGTATGCGTGCCCTCTTTTAAAAGATAGATATCCATATCGCCAAAGCGGCTAACGTCGTGATAAATCGGATGCTGCATTCTCTGCTCCTACTGTAATTTTGCCACGCGACGTTTGGCGATAGCGTAGCGATACACGTCTTCGTATGCTTCTGCGGCGTCGTCCCAGCCAAAGTGCATTCCCATGGCAAACTTTTGCATATCTCTAAACGCGTCGGCATCTTCATAATAGATATCAACGGCCCAGCGCACCGTATAATAGAGCGCTTCTTGCGATGCGTATTCAAACTTAAAGCCGTTGCCGTGGCAGTGGTGTTCATCGAAATTGACAATCGTATCATCAAGTCCACCGGTGGCGCGTACAATCGGTAGCGTACCGTAGCGAAGCGAATAGATCTGATTGAGTCCGCACGGCTCAAAAAGCGACGGCATCAAAAAGAGATCGCATCCCGCCTCAATCTGGTGCGCCAAAGCGTCGCTGTAGCCTACATGTAAGCCAAATTTTTCGCCGTGGCGTGTGCAGACGTCGCTAAAGAAATGCTCTGCCCACTTTTCGCCCGTTCCCAGCATCACGACTTGCAGATCAAGCTCTAGCAGGCCATCGATTACACCGGCAATCAGGCCAATGCCTTTTTGTTCGGCAAAACGGCCTACAAAACCGATCAGCGGTACGTTATCGCGTACTTCAAGTCCAAAATGCTCCTGCAACGCACGCTTACATGTAAGCTTTCCATCCATGTTTCCCACATCGAAGTGTGCCGCGATTTTGTCATCAAGCGCGGGGTTCCATTCGTGGTAATCCACACCGTTTAAAATGCCAAACAGCTTAGAAGCATGTGCGCTAATATGGTGATCCAGCCCAAAGCCAAACTCCGGAGTCTGAATCTCTTTGGCGTAGCGTTTTGATACGGTGGTGACCGCATCGGCGTAAGCGATACCGCCTTTGAGCATATTGATATGATCCATGCTCTCATACGCTTCGGGGTTAAAGTGTTCCCATCCCGCTTCCATGACATCCATGCCGCCTTTAAAAGCGGTGCCTTGATGTTGAAGGTTATGCAGTGTGAGCACTGTAACCGCATCGCCAAAATCCGCCTTAAAGCGGGTTTGCGCCAAAAGCGGAATGGAGGCGGTGTGCCAGTCGTTGGCGTGAATCACGTCGGGCTGAAAATCGATTTTATGGCAGAGTTGAAACGCCGCTTTGCTTAGAAACATAAAGCGGTTGTCGTTGTCCTCATAGGCATGGCCGTTGTCATCATAGAGGCCTTTGCGGCCAAAATAGGCTTCATGATCAATAAAGTAGATATCGACATCACTTTTAGGCAGTTTGGTGGTGTAAATTGCAGACCACAACTCGCCGATAGGCCCCATAGGCACACCCAGTGAGCCCTCTAGCATCTGCATCTTTGATTTATCAATCTGATAATAGCGCGGCATCACGACGACAACGTTGTGCCCAAGCTCTGCCAGCGCTTTGGGCAACGCGCCAGCTACATCGGCAAGACCGCCGGTTTTGGCAAACGGCACCACTTCGGAGGCTACAAAAAGAATATTGAGTTTTTTGCTATACATGGGCATCCTTTGCGAGAAGATTGCGGTAAATATGATGATAACTCTTTGCTCCAGGGGCAAAAGAGAAATCGCAGTTCATGTTGAAATTTTGCATTTGCAAGTATACCTCTTTTTCGAGCTTTAGCGCACGATCAACGGCGCCAAGAAGTGCACGCGATGATGGAGTGTTAAAGCGAATGCCCCAGCCACATGCACCGTGCGTTTCATGCACCGTATCGTGCAGTCCGCCAACGTTGTGGACAATAGGAATGGTGCCATAGCGCATGGCGATCATCTGATTGAGTCCGCAGGGCTCAAATATAGAGGGCATCAGCAAAAAATCGGCACCGGCATAGATGCGGTGCGAGAGTGCTTCGTCGTAACCGAAAATTAGTTTAAGATTAGGGTGTTTGGCACTTGCCTTTTCAAGTACGTTGCGGTAGCTACCCGAATCATCGCCCAAAATTAGAAGCTCAAGCGGCTTTTTAAGCAGCGAATCCAGCGCTTTAATGAGTAGATCAATCCCTTTTTGGTGTACGAGTCGGCTGATCATTACAAAAAGCGGTTTTTTAGAGTCTTTCATACCCAGTTCACGATAGAGTGCCTTTTTATTCTGCTCTTTTAATGCAAGGCTCTCTACACTATAGGGATGCATCAGTGCAGTGTCGGTAACCGGATTGTACGTATCGGTATCGATTCCGTTAAGCACACCGGTTAATTTCTTTACATGTAAGCGTAAAAACCCCTCAAGTCCGCAACCAAACTCGGGAGTTAGAATCTCTTTGGCGTAGTTGGGGCTAACCGTGGTGATCGTGTCGGCATAAGCAATGCCCGCCTTCATAAAACTCACTTTGCCGTAAAACTCGATACGCTCAGGCGTAAAAAAATCTATTCCCAAGCCTAGACGTCGTAGCGACGTTTTTTCAAAAAGCCCCTGATAGGCGAGATTGTGGATCGTAAAAACACTCTTTATGGGCAGGTTTTGGGCTTTGATCCAAAGCGTAGCCAGTGCGCTATGCCAGTCGTTGAGGTGCAGTATTTCTACATGTAGGGCTCTTGAGAGCATCACCACCGCCGCGCCAAAAAGGCCAAAACGCAGATCGTTATCGGCGTAATCACGCCCCTCTTCGCCGTACATGTAAGACGTTGTACTTAGCAGTGGAGCTTCAATAAAGTAGGTATGGTGCTCTTTGTGGCAGTGAACGTTATAGCTGACACCGCCAAGCATTACCTCAAACTCAAATACATTATGCTCAAAACGATCTTGCGCTATAAAACTATAAAGCGGCATCACCGAAACCACATCGTGATCGAGTGCTCTAAGCGCTTTGGGAAGTGATGCGCCCACATCGGCAAGACCGCCGCTTTTGGCATAAGGAAAAATCTCGCTTGCGGCAAAGAGTATTCTCAAATACGCTCCTTCGAGTTGAGCAGTAAGGCACACTCTTCGGGTGCAACGGGGTTGATAAACATACCCGTAGATATTTCAAAACCGCCCAGTCGGTAAATGCGCGGCGTAATACGCAGTGCAAAACGGTAATTTTTTTGCATATAGGGCATATAAATCTCATTTTCAAAATTCTCATTGAGCGGCGCCATGCGAAAATAGAGATTATAATCAAAGTGCCCCAATTGGCTATGCAGTTTTTTAAAGACACGATTGATTACCAGTGAGAGTTCACTGACCTCTTCGCGGCTACACTCATCGAGTGTGGAAATGTTGCGCTTGGGTGCTATCATCACTTCAAACGGGTAGCTGCTGGCATAAGGACAATAGGCAACAAAATGGCCGATCTCTTCGATAATACGGCTCTGTTGGGCATTGCGCTCATTTTCCATCAAATCTTCGAGTTTGCCGCGACCGTGGCGGCGGTAGTACTCCATGTTGCGCTCTAAAAATACCTGCTCGGCACGCGGCATGATGGGCAAGGCCAGAAGCTGAGTATGCGGGTGCTCCTGTGTCGCTCCGGCGTGCGCGCCGACGTTTTTAAATACACTTAGATGCACCAGCCTTGTGTCGTGTCTGAGATCTTCGATACGGCGAATGAGCGTACGCAACCATATTTCTATAGAGTGCGCATCCAGTGTTTCAATACCGCTCTCGTGAAGCGGTGTGTCAATAAGCACTTCGTGCGCTCCGACACCCGGAATGGACTCAAACATACCGTTGCGAAAGGATGTGTCTTCGAGTTCGACCTGTACGGCCTTGAAAAGGTTGGGAACCACGCGCGTTTTCCAGTGCGGCTCATTGGCGCCGTTGTCGCGAATGGCAAAAACCTCGTGGGGGGTCATCGCTTCGTTACCTTCGCAAAACGGACAGCGGTACCCTTCAACCTGGCGGGGTGTGGGGCGTTGATGATAATCGGGACGGTGCAGGCGTTCGGGGGCAATCAGCACGTACTGATTGTGATAACGATCCATACGGATCTCAGACATCATTCACCTCCACGCACATATTTAGCTGCGCTTTGGACTCAAAACGCATCCAGAAGATTAGACTGATCTGTTGCGCCACTTTATCAAAACCGCTTTCGCTTTGTGAAACGGTATTTAAAATATAGGCTTCAATCGTGCACTTTCGATTACATGTAAGCTTTAGGCACTTTTGTGTGAAGCTGTCTACAATCTCCAGCGTATCGGATGAGAGCGTCAGCCCCTCGCCCAGTAGATGCCCATTGAGCGTTGCATGATCGGGATGCGCCACATGAAAATTAAACTCCATAGCGTAATACAGCGGATCCTCGTAGGCGGTATTGAAGTCTAGCTTAAGCGTTACTGCTTCGGCTTCAACGTCGTAACATTTACTGAGTCCGGCAGGGTATGAGGTATCGAGATAGATACCACCTTGGCGCATAAAACAGTGTGTTGCGGCATCAAGCTCAAACGGCTGGTTTGCAAAATCACCAACCTCATTAAAGGCATTGGTTTTAAAAACATCCAGCGAAAAAGGCTGGGTAGCAAAGTGATCGACAAACGAGTATTTGTGGTGCCAGTCGTAAATGAGTTCGGCTTTTAAATCCTCATCGGCTCCTTCCTCGGCATTATGGATGGTGGCAATTTCGTCACTATTTTTAGGTGTTTTGTCGTGCTGTACCACAGGTTTGGGGTTGAGTATTTTTTCGTGATACGCCTCTTTACGGCGCATGAGCGTGTTTTGCCAGTTAAAAAAGCGCTCCAGCGAACCCAACTCCACCATTTGGGCACCGTGTTTTGCCGAAAACACAACGCTAAGCTTAGGCGATAGAGCTTTTAACTCTTCATAGCCGTCCATATCGATATCGCCCGTTTCATAACTCACGGCCGTGCCTGCACGCTCTTTTTCGATCTGTAAAAGGTAGCTGTAGGCGTTGTCTCGAAGATTAGGAAGGTAAAGTCCGCCAAAAACGCCATGCCAAAAAACGTCATTGGTTTGAAGCTTGTAGAGGTTTTCCAAAGCTTGCATACTTAACTCATTTTGAATTTTGCTCATACCCAGCATTCGTTTGTGCAGATAGTTGCTTTCGGTGTATTTGACCAAAAAGTTTTTCCAGATACCGCCTTTGATAAAGGCAACGCCCATCTGTTCAAAATACTCCAGCCCTACCTCTTCTTTAAGGTGTTCGAGTGCCAGTGTTTGCTCTGCTCTTAGGCTCCATTCACCCATTTCAAAATAGGAGGTGTTGTTAAGATAGGCGATGCCTTTGGAGCGGTGACGCGCGCGATAGTCGCCATAGTGCTCGGTAGTAATCTGTGTATGCTCTAGTACCGCTTCAATAAAACGTTCCAGCCACTGTTTTTCATAGCACCACTCATGCGTCTGCGGCCAGAGCCCAAATTTTTCAGCATCGTCAAAAATGATTGCCGCGCCCTCCTCTTTGTGGCTTACATGTAAGATAGCATCGATGGCGCGTTCGACGCTGAAAAATGGCAAGGCATAGCGCAGAGCTTGCGATATGGGAAAGAGTGAGAGCTCCTCACCGCCTTCTTCGGTGTTGAAGTAACCGTCCATCTGTGTGCTTTTAAAACCGCTGCTCAAAAAGTGGTAATCATCTACAACCACAAAGTCGATATCCGATGCACACAGATCGGGAATCAGTGCCGATTCCCAAACGCGCTCGGTCAGCCACAAGCCTTGAGGTTTAGCCTTTAGATGCTTTTGAAGATAGTTGCTCAGCTCTTTAATCTGAGCTCTGCGATCTTTTGAGGGAATAGCACTTAATACCGGTTCATAATAACCTGCACCGATCCATTCAATGGCTCCGGCATCAGTCAAGCGCTGTATATGCGCAAAAATTTTAGGGTGTTTCGTGCGAATCTGATCCAAAAGCCAGCCACTGCAATGCACCGAAAATTTAAACTGCGGATATTTGGCCATTGTGGCGAAGAACGGGGCGTAGCATTTGGTGATAGCCTCTTCGACGGCATCGCCAAAGTTGTCAACTGGTTGGTGCATATGAACGCCAAATAGTAATGATACGTTTTTCACTTAAAGCTCCTATACAAACCAGTTTTCACTGTAGTCGGTGTTGAGATTGATCTCAAGTTCGCCAAAGCCCGGTAGCGTCTGCGTGATGATCTCTCCGGTAGAGAGTTCAAAACGAAAACTGACGTTTTCAATATCGATGTCTGTTTTGGCAATGCTTAGTTCAAGCCACTGATTGCAGGCGATGGCAATAGAGAGCTTGTCAAACTTCAAATGGTGTTTGGGTGCATCACAAAACGTGTTAAAGAGAATCTTTTCGTGAAAACCGATGGGGTCAATGATAACAGCGATATTATGGCATTGTCGCAACTGTTGCATATCGGCTGCAAACGCAAAATAGACATTGTGATTGTCCTGACCGTAGAAGATCTGACGTACCGGCCCTCTTACGCGATCCATGGTCGAGAAGAGCTTGCTTTCATTGACAACGCCGCATCCGACCCATTCAAAAAAGGAGTCGTGAATACCGTTGGTATCGGGAGAGATATGCGATTGTGGCGGCAACCAAAAATCGATGGAACTTTTGTTTGCGATAATGGGTTCAAACAGATCGCTTGGCGGGGCAACGCGCATAAGGTCGTAGATAGTGATGAGGTGCGAGCGAAAGAGCGTATCAAATTCGGCGCTAAACTCGGTGTAGTGATCATCGCCATACCACCAAAACCAGTCTGAACACTCTGCGGCAAGGAAATGGCTTGTAATTTGTGACTTTGTGTCATCATCGAGTGTGGCTTCGTGGTGGCGGTAGTCGCGCTTGGTCATAAAGATGAGTTCCCAGCCGCGTGTTTTTTCGCTATGACCGATCCATGTATTGAACTCGCCGTGAATCCAACTACCCGCAGCCAGCTGTTCAAGCGGCCTGGCTTGAAGTGTTAAGACGTCATCCATGTGCAGTGTCGAACACCACGGCATATCGTTGATCTTTTGATAGAGTGCGTCAAAAAAATCAAAGGCGTTATTATGATAAAACTCCCAGGCATTTTCGCCGTCAAGAATGACAAAAACCGTTGCTTCAGAATTTGCGTTTTGAATGGGTTGAAGCGCCTCTATAAAATGATCTGCCGCTTTGTGAGGCTCCCAATAGCGGTAGGTAAAGCCAATTAGATCACTTAAGCCATGGTCGCGAAAGCCCATTCGCATACCTTCATAATCATAAGGTGCATAGAGGTTATCGCGATGGTTTGATCCCAATGACTTAAACAAAATGGCTTCATCGGTAGCAATCCATTTGATACCGCATTCGCGTAAAAGTGCGACGCTTTTAGTATCAACAGCGCCCTCGGCAGGCCAAAACCCAACGGCATCAAATCCAAACGTCTCTTTAAAAAGTTTCTGTGCGCGTACTACCTGCAACTTTGCATCGACCTCAAGGCTCTCATACTGCTTGGGGACATGCGTACCAGGGTGAGCAATTTCGGCATTGGTAATATCCATAAGCAACGGTAAAATCGGGTGATTGAGTGGTGTGGTTGATAGTGTGATGCGTCCCTCATGATGGAGCGTAATGTAATAATCAAAAATTGAGCGTACAAAGCGTGAGAGCTCATGTAGCAGTAAGGACTTATCTTCAATGTTAAAGTCATGACCTTTTTTAATAAGTGCCGCAACAATGTCACTATTTTGACGCAGATAAACACCGCACCATGAGAGGATGAAGAGTATCTGAAGATCCAGTAAGTCGCGGTCGCTGTAGTGCGTGAGATGAAAAAGCTCCGCATACTGTTTAAACGGTGCTACCATGGTCTCATAGGTGTTGCTTTTACAAATTTTGATGATCCATTCGCGCTCTTTTGGATCAAGCGTATGCATCTCCTTGCTCCACAGCGACAGGAAATAGTCATGCTGTTCAGGCGCTTCGTAATAGAGTTTGAGCTGTTCAATCAACGGCGGCGTAATATTGAATGTGGCTTTAATATTATCATGGCGGGCCATCATCCACGGCATGTCGTAGTAGTCTTTAATGGCGTGTAAAAAAACCCATGGCATCTGCATCATGCCCGAAGCGTCTCGGTAGTCGGGTTGGTGCATATGCCAGATAAAGCTAAGTTGCATCTATTTCTCTTGAGACCATGTGGCGATTTTGTCGCTGTAACGATTTAAAATCGCTTCACCTTTTGCTTCGTCGCTTGCTTGAATGTAGAGGTTTAAATTATCGCTGTATTGATCGGGAATCATTAGGATCCAGTCAGTATCATTCTCCCAGATTTTGACGCCGTCAACCGACGAAGAGCGTTTGCCCTTAGCATCTTCAAGGAATTTACGCATCATTTTGCCTTTGAGCGATTGTGAACACTCAATTTTGGCTCTGTGGTAATAAAAGGCTTCGATTTGTTTGGAGATTTCAGAGAGTTTGATGCCGTGACAACTAAGCATTTCCATAATTTTTAAGCTGGCATACATGGCGTCACGTGTGACACCAAAATCGGTAAAGGCATAGTTGCCGTCAACCGTGGCGATAAGAGCGTACTCTTTGAGTTTAGAGGCTTTGAAGTTAGAGTATTTACCGCGTTCGATCTCTAAATTTTCATACTCGACCATATCCGGTGCCCACGTAGGAAGAAAGACTTTTTTCTTCTCATTTTGAGCCTCAAGATTTAGTAGGTGCAGTACCGCTAAAAGGCCCTTGATAAGGCCAAAAACCTCTCCGGTATCGCTCACCAAATAGAGGCGTTGCGCATTGGGGTATATCATGATTCCCATATCATAGTCAAGGCTTGAAACGATGGTTGAAATATTGGATTCTGAGCGTTTACGAAGCGCAGGGACATTGGCTAAACGCTGTTCATCGTGATAGGTGTTTAGCATAATATTTTCGACGCCCAGATCATTAAGAATCGAGGGAAAAATATCGCCAATCGAGCCGTGCATCACATCTACGGCTACTTTAAACGGCCCACATTTGATAATGGAGTTGGTAATGCGTGATTCTACGGCATGTTTATAGGTATAACACTCTTGTTTGTGGTTGGATTCTTTAATAGCTCCAATTTGAGAGTAGTCAACACGTCTGAATTTTTCGGTAAAAAATGCTTTTTCAATCTTTTTGGCAGATTCCGAGTCGATACGAATCGCCTCTTCGTTAAAAAGCGTAATTTGCGAATCGGTCGGACGGTAGACATCTTGTTTAAAGTGTGCTCCGCCAACGAAGCTATTGTCATTGGCAAGCGTAAAGCGAAGCACCGAGGGTGGTGTACCTTTAAGATCAAGCACATCCACGCCCGCAGAGAGCAATCCACCCAAAAAAGCGCGCTTGAGCATACGCGAACTTTTATCATGGTCTCTGCCCACGACAACGCGGCATCCCACAGGAAGTTGCGCAGCAAACGCTTCAGCCAGTTTGGTTGCCATTTCACACGAGAGCTCTATATTACTTTTGCCCGTCACCGTACCGTTTTCAAAGATGGAGTTTTTGTAACGGCTTCCCCAAATCAGGTTATTGCTGACAATCGAGGCGGCTTCAATCTGCTTGTCAGGCCAAATGGTGACATCTTGCTCAAAGGTCGTAAGTTCGCCGATTTCACACCCCTCAGCTAAAATTAGCCCCGCCTTTGCCGTAACGTTTTTTTGAATTACATTGTCATTGCAGATCACACAATGATCAAATTTAGCGTTTTTCCCGATAAACACATCTTCCCATACCACACTGTTACGCAGGGTTGAGTTTGCTTCGATACTGCTGTTATCGCCGATAACGACGTTAACGAGCTTAACCCCTTCATGGATGGTAACGTTGTTGCCGATAATGACATTGCCGACAACTTCAATGGATTGAGGAAGCGTGATTTTGGTATCGGTAAAAAGCTTGCCATCGGGGTATTTTGTAATAGTTCCGGGAATGGTAAAATTTACTTTTCCACCTAGAATATCTTCGTACACGTCACGGTAACTCTCAGGGTTGCCGACATCACGCCAGTAGCCCTCAAGGTTATAGCCCATAAGCTCAATATCGCGTTGCATTAAAAGCGGAAAGAGATCCTTGGCAAAATCAAAGTTTTCGCCCTGAGGGATAAAATCGAGAATTTCCGGCTCTATAATATAGATACCGGTATTGATGGTATCGCTAAAGACTTCGCCCCAGCTCGGTTTTTCCAAAAACTTCTCAATAACATTCTCTTCATTGGCAATCACGACACCAAACTGTAACGGATTTTCTACCGATGTAAGGCCTATAGAGAGTTTGGCTTTGCGCATGTTGTGAAAATCAAAAATCTTTTGAAAATCAAAATCGGTAACCAGATCACCACTAATAATAATAAAGTTTTCATCACCGATATACTCTTGCGCCAGCTTCACGGCACCGGCGGTTCCGTAGTCGTCATCGGGCACAACATAGGTGATTTTGATTCCAAAATCGCTGCCGTCTTTGAAATAGTCTTGAATAATGTCAGGTTTAAAATAGAGCAGTATGATGAACTCGGAAATACCCAATTTTTTGAGCATCATCATTGTATGTTCCATCATCGGCCGGTTGACGATGGGTAACATAGGCTTTGGCCGCGAGTGTGTCAACGGTTGAATGCGGGTTCCAAACCCTCCTGCCATTACGACTGCTTTCATTAAAAACTACCTCCCCTGGTCATATTATGAAATATTAAAAGTATCTCATGGTATTACATGTAGATATTAGTAATTGTAATGCTACGTACGTAAACGTAGCCTGAAAATTAGAGTTTTAAAAGTGAATTTTGTGACCCAAACGGTGAATCGACACGATCTAGCTCATCATCGCAATGCCAAGCATTTGCATCAACACGATAACCAAATTCAAATGCACTGTCTTGCGGTAAAACTTTAGTAATCCAATACTCGCCGTTTTTTTTGGCTTTCATCGCTTCATCACTCCAGTCGTTCCACTCTCCACAAATCATAACGCTCTCACCCTGCTCCGGCTTGTGCGTAAACGTAACCCATGCTTTGTTCCCTTTTTTAGTAACCTTAATCATATTGTGCTCCTTTATATGAGATTAATCCAGTAAATTCAGCGCATCAAGATAGTGCTGCGGTAATTGGTACGTGTTTGATACCACCTCTTCAATTTCAATCAGATCAAATTCACCTTTGCGATACACCACCACTTTATTGGAGTGACTGCTTTGTAGCAGGTGATCTACGGCAGTAATGGTGAAATCAAAAGCCATCATGCGATCATATACGGTCGGGTTACCTCCTCTTTGAATGTGGCCTAAAATACTCACACGAGTCTCAAGGCCGATTTTGTCTTGAAGCCAGTGGTAGACTTCGGTTGTTTTTTTGGTTCCTTCGGCCACGATGGCCAAAATATAGTGACGTCCGCACTCCACCTCTTTGCTCAGGCGTTCTCCCAGTTTTTCATGCTCAAACGGCGCTTCGGGAACTACGCACACTTCCGCACCGCTTATCATGGACGATACGATAGCCAAATAGCCGCAGTCGCGTCCCATCACTTCTACTAAAAAGGCGCGATTAAATGATGAGGCCGTATCGCGGATTTTATCGAGTGCATCGCGGATGACGTTAAGTGCCGTATCGACGCCAAGGCAGTATTCAGTGCCGTAGATATCGTTGTCAATAGTCGAAGGTACCCCGACAAAATTGATTTCAAAATCTTTGCTAAACTGCTCCATAGCCCGAAAAGAGCCGTCGCCGCCCAGAACGACCAATCCGGTAATATCGTGCTCTTGGAGGTTTTCAAACGCTTTGAGGCGATAATCGTAATCAAAAAAGCGTTTGGAGCGTGAAGAGCGGATAATCGTGCCCCCAAAGTGCACGATCCCGGCAACATCCTTGTGGGTGGCCTGTTTGATTTTACCATCAATCAGTCCTTCAAGACCGTCATAAATCAGGTAGGCTTTTTCACCCTGTTTGTAGGTATAATCCACAAACTTTTTGATTGCCGGATTCATACCCGGCGCATCGCCTCCTGAACACATTATCGCTAACGCCATACGTTTGTCTCCGTTTTAATTGTAGTTAAACATTCTATCATAATATTCTGTTGCCATACGACCCGAATCAAATTCGACTTCCACATCAGACATAGCATTTTTCATGATATTGACCCATTTTTTGGGGGTATCGTAATAGGTGGGGATAATGGTGTCTTCAAGTATATCCAGCATGTTTTGATTGTCTAGCTTGTCTTGTTCTTCAATACTAAGTTTAGGATTGAGCGAAGGAATCGTAAATGCGTTTCTACCGTTGCGTGCAAACTCGGGATGCCATCCGTCGTCAACGGAGAAGTGAATAGAGCCGTTCATACTGGCCGTCATGCCACTTGTGCCACTGGCCTCACGGGTAATGCGAGGCGTATTAAGCCAAAGGTCGCTACCTTGTTTAAGAAGCCGAGATAACGTCAATTCATAGCCGATAAGCACTGCGATACGTTTGTAGTGGTGACTGATTTTGATGAGTTCATTAAAAATATCTACGGCACCGTGATCGGTGGGATACGGTTTTCCTGCCCAGATAACTTGAATCGGACGCTCTTCGTCACGAATGAGCTTCACAAAGCGCTCAAAATCATACTTTAGCAGTCCCGGTCGTTTGTATTCGGCAAAGCGGCGCGCCCAGACAAGCGTGAGCACTTCGGGGTCAAACATTTTTCCCGTTTGATCGGCTACAATCTCAAAAAGGTTTTTTTTCAAATGCTTTTTGCGTGCCATTAGCTCATAATCTTCGTGCTCATCAAGCGCTCGAATCAATGTTTTATCGGTCCAGAATTTTTTATTTTGCGCATTGGTGATAGAGATGATTTCGCAACGACCCTCGATATCACGCCACATTTCGTTGGCAACTTTAGCGTGGATTTTTGAGACGGCATTGGCGATCTTGGCACTACGAAGCGCTCCAACCGTTAAACTAAAATGGTCATCATTTTCATAGCCGCTGATTTTTCGAGCCGTTTGCAGATCCAGACCGTTAAAAAAGCCCATTTCATGTAAAAAATTGATATTGTGGATTTCATTTCCGGCTGCTTCGGGCGTGTGTGTCGTGAAGACAACCGTTTTACGCAGTTCATCCATTGCTCCATAACGTTTATAAAGCTCATAAACAAGTGGAAGCGAATGCCCTTCATTCATGTGGTAAATGTCAATAGGGTGTCCAAGTGCTTCGAGTACTTTTACACCGCCGATTCCAAGTACAATCTCTTGTGCGACGCGAGTACGATCATTGCTGTCGTAAAGCTTATGGGTGATGGTGCGCGCGAGGTAGTCGTTTTCGTCGGTATCGGTCGATAAAAGAATCATCGGTGCCGTACCGAACACCTCCGGCTGAATCAAAAATGCTTTAACGACCACGTCTTCGTTATTGATTTTTACGGTAACTTTGACATCCAGCTCTTCAAGGAAATAATAAAACTTTCGTGTATAGGTAGGCCGAAGCGTACGATCTTCGTGACGCGATTGATCGTAATATCCAAAACTCCAAAGCAGTCCGATACCAATAACGTTTTGTTTAAGATCATAAACACTGCGCATGTGTGATCCGGCTAAAAATCCCAAACCACCAGAGTAGATTTTAAGCGATTGATCAATCGCAAACTCCATGGAAAAGTATGCAACAGAAGTTTTAAACTTGCTGTTGATATCGTACGAAAAGAGCTTCATGATGCCTCCTATTTTGAGAGGTTCTTATAGAGAATCTGTTTGCCAAGTTCGACACCCGGCTGATCGTAGGTGTTAATCATCAACATTGCCCCGAGAAGCGAGGTTAACAGTTCGTAATACACCAGCAGTGCACCGATATTTTCGGGGGTTACTTGATCGATTGTAATCGCATCGGCACTCACCCCCGATTCCACTACGCTCTGCATCGTAGCGCTACATTGTGCATTAATGAGCGTATTAAAGCTTTGCGTATTGATAAAATTGGTTTTTTCGATAGCTTTGAGCGTGATATCGGGTACGCTAAGGCCGTTTTGAAAATCCTCAATGTTTATAAACGTCATTGTTTTATCTTTGGGCCCTTCAATCACAAGTTGCAAAAACGAGTGTTGATCGACTGCTCCGATAATGCCAATGGGCGTAAGCCCTACTCTGTTACCGTTTTGATCAACCTTGCCCAGCGATTCGCCCCAGAGCTGTACATACCATTTGGTCAGATGCTCAAGACGGTCGGCATAGGAGAACAAAACGTTAATGCCGAGGCTTTTGGAGTTTTCGTACATGTAACACGCTTTTTCAAGCAGATGGTTCTCATCGCCGTCAAAAAACGATGTTACAAACTGTTCGGCTCCGTATAGTACGCCATGCATATCATAGCCGGCTACCTGAAGCGGTACAACGCCTACAGCGCTTAAAACCGAGAAACGTCCACCGACATTATCGGGAATGTTAAACTGTTTGAGCTTATGGTGTTCGGCAAAGTCTCCCAAAACCGAGCCTTTATCGGTAATCACAAAAACACGCCCATTATCAGCACCGTCAAGGTCAAGGCTAAAATGATCAATAAGCGTTTTAAAAATCGATGTGGTTTCAATAGTAGAACCCGATTTGGAGATCATGAAAAAGCAGGCGTTCTTTTTTTCGATTTTGGCTAATGTTTCAGAAATCGTAAGCGGATCGGAGTTTTCCAAAAAAAGCATCGCTTTGGCATCAGGTGTGTAGGGTCTTAAGATAGAATCAATTGCTTTGATACCAAGCGAAGAGCCGCCGATACCGATGACAACTACCTGTGTTAATGTGTCTACATGTAAGGCTTCGGCGGCAGAAACCAGCTTTTGCGATTGGGTGGGAAGTTTGTAATAGCCTATGGCATCACTATCCATTTCATGCTGAAGCACCGCTTTGGCACTTTGCATAATACGCTGATGCTCCTCGGTAGCCTCAAAAGCAAATTCGCGTTTAAAATGTAACATTAGTGTGCACCGACAAAAACACACATGTCCACAAGGCGGCTACTATAGCCCCACTCATTGTCATACCATGCTAGCACTTTGACCGTATTGCCATCAACCACACTGGTCATATCGGGAACATAGGTTGAGCTGTATGATGAACCGATAAAATCGCTTGAAACACGTTTGTCGTTATCAATTTCGATAAGACCTTTAAACGCACCCTCTGCCGCGGTGTCAAATGCCGCGTTGACCTCTTCTTTGGTGACCTCTTTTTTAAGATTAACCGTTAAGTCAACCACGGAAACATCCGGTGTGGGTACGCGCATCGCATAACCGTTAAGTTTGCCTTGAAGATGTGGCATGACAAGGCCGATGGCTTTAGCGGCACCCGTGGTAGTTGGAATCATGTTCACCGCTGCGGCGCGCGCACGGCGCATATCTTTATTGTGCTTCACATCAAGAATATTTTGATCGTTCGTGTAAGAGTGAATCGTAGTCATCAAGCCGTTTTCAATACCAAAAGCATCATCAAGCACTTTGGTAAGCGGTGCCAGACAGTTGGTGGTGCAGCTTGCATTTGAGATAATCGCTTCACCTTTGTAATCATCGGTGTTGATGTTAATGACATACGTTGGCGTATCATCTTTGGCCGGTGCTGACATTACCACCTTCTTAACCCCGTTTTTAAGATACCCTTGCGCTTTTTCGGTAGTCAAAAACACACCCGTGCACTCAATGACCACTTCGGCACCTACCGAACCAAAATCGAGTGTGTCCAAATCGCGAGTAGAAAACATATGAACCGCTTTGCCGCCGATTTCGATAGTGTTCTCATCGATGACCTTGGCGTCAATGCCTGTGTGGACACTGTCGTACTTAAAAAGATATTCCAGCATATCCGGTTTTGCCGTGGTATTGATCGCTACAAGTTCGATATCATCACGTGTTGCGATGATCTTTGCGACGATCATACCGATTCTTCCCGTTCCGTTAATTGCTGCTTTGATTGCCATGGCTGTTCCTGAATTATATTATTGATCTTTGTTGAGAAAAATAGTACACGACAATTATAACCATATGGTCACAAAATGAATACTATTTTTAACCATTCAAACAATAGCCCGCTTTGGCTTATGCCTTGCTTTATTCAATCAGATATTCTACTCTCCCGTAAGCGAACCGCTATCGCCTCGACCCTCAACAACATCAATCATTCGTTGCGAAAAGAGTGGTGCGGCAAATTGTGAAAATGTGCTATTGGGGTGCGAATCCGTAGTGCTGGCTGCGTTTTCATCTTTGAGATAGAGTCCGCCCTCGGTTTCGAGTTCGTGAAAATCCCAGATAAAGATATTGTCTCCCGGTTCATCCCAAGTGTTTTTAACCCATTCAAAAAAGGTGCGGGCGCGTTGTGCCTGCTCAGCAGAAGTAGAAGCTTCGGTAAGTGCCGCACCGGTCCAGACCAAAAACTGTGTATCGGGAAAGGCGTGCATTTTTGCTTTGAGTGCGGCGTATTGCAGGTAGTAATTCTCCAAACGTTTGGCGCTTGACGTGATATCGGGCACTCCTGTATCCGCGCCGATACCGCTTACCGGAAAGCAGTGTTTCCACACAATCAAATCAAAATCCGGCGCAAGCATCTCAAGCGTCGGCTCTTCCATATAAGCACTCATTCCGGCATGATTGACCCAGATATTCCAGTAGTCATACGGATAATTATTCCATCCATAAGGGCTACTTTTTGGAAAATAGCGCTCTTGGATTGTATGATCCGTATTGTTTGTGGCGTTGTAATTATCAATCCAGCTCTCTACGCCGCCGCCATAAATATTGCCTCCGGTGCTATGATGCAAAAAAAGAATCCGCGCCGCCGTATTTTTAACGGTGCTGCTATCAAGCAAAAGAAAATAGACACTAGGTAAAGCATCTGCCGACACGCTGATACCCAATAACAAAAAAACAGAAAAAAATTTGCGCATAATATACCCCTCTCCCCTCTTTACATGTAGAGATATTAGCGCATTTAATTCAATGAAATGTTAAGTATTTAACACTAAATTAACGGACAAAAGTAATAATCCAACTTTATTTTAAAAAAAGGAAATTGATGAAAAAACCTAATACTATTTATAAAACGGCACTATGTTTGAGTATGCTTGCCAGCTTAAATGCGGCAGAAGACCTTGGACTCATCAGCATTGATTCTTCTACTATTAAAGGCTACGAAGGAAGCCCTACTGAGGCTTCTACCGTCAACAATATCGACAACGAACGCGTTGAAGAGATCAACGCTAGACAGATCAACGAACTGCTTCAAACGATTCCGGGCGTGACTTCCGACGTGCGCCCCGGCGAAGTAGTGGAAATTCACATGCGAGGGATCAACCAGCAGGAGTTTATGTGGGAAGATACCGGTGTGGCTGTGATTATCGATGGGGTTCCCATCTGGCAAAACGGCGGAAAGTTTCGTTTGAATATGAGTGATATTAAAAGCATTAAAGTCATCAAGGGGCCGGCTTCGTATCTGTATGGCAATAACGCTCTGGCAGGTGCGGTAATTATCACTACCTCAAAGCCCAAAGGAGAGAACCTTACCACGATTCAAACCGAAGCAGGGAGCCACAACTATAAAGATGTTACCGCGACATTTCAAAATAGCGGCGAGAGCTATGCATTAAATTTGAATGCAAATTACCGTGACACCAAGGGCTATTGGGTCGATTCGGCACTTTGGTCTAAATCTATTGGCGGTGGATTTAGCTACTATATTGACGATACCAGCGACGTAACGCTAGGCGTGGATATTACCCGAAAATATGAGCAAAAACAGCGCGGTTCCACCAAAGGGGTTAAAGAGGCTGAAAGTAATCCGCGAGGTAACGGACGTAATTCGTATCAAAAAGATAACTACGTTGATCTTGACAAATACTACATTACCTACTCCAAAAGCTTTGCAAACGATTCGGATTTGATGCTCAACCTGTATGATTATTTTGATAAATACGACTATATCTCCAGTCCGCAAGATACCACCGGAGACGGTGAAAACGATACCTATACTAAACATACCGATCAAGATATTGAGCAACGTGGCGTTAAGTTTGAGTACCGTCAAGAAGGCAATGCATTTGCCTATATGATCGGTTTTGAACATGCCGAGCGTGCATATGAAAGTCTCGGTGAAACGCTTGCGGATTACAATACGACAAGCCGTGGAAAAACGACGTTTTATTACAAAGGAGAAAGCTCAGATACCAAAGACGACCAAAGCAAAAATGCGCTTTACGGTGAAATTAAATACCAAGTCGTCTCTGATCTGACGACAACGTTCAATATGCGCCATGACATTCAAGAGGATTCGTATGAGATTGGATCGCGAAAATATGACGGTAGCACATGGAGCAACACAAAAACTGAAAAAGATGAAACCTTTCATGAAAATGCCTATCGCGTGGGAGCAACATACTCCCTTTATGATGAGACCACACTCTATGCCAATTTCTCTACCGGCTATAGAACGCCCACGGTTGATCAAATTTTTGCAGGCGATATCAAAGGCGGAAACTATATCAATAACGATGATCTCAAGGTACAGCGGATTTTGGGCTATGAGCTTGGATTAAAAGGGCGTCAACCTATAGGCTCTACCGCGCTTCGCTACGAAGCATCGCTCTTTTTAACAAATAACTATGACATTATTGGACGTAGAGACGGCACGTACTATTCGGGTGACGAAGTTGTTTTTGATAATGTAGGTGATGCCCAAAATTACGGTTTTGAACTCTCGCTTATTAGCAATCTTACCGATGAACTCTCCGCGACACTGGCGTATACCTATCTGGATTCAAAATATACGCGCCATAACCCATTTATGATCTCATATACCACGCTGGATCCCGAAACGTATGACATTGTTGGAAATCAATTACCGCGCGTATCGCACCACACCGCAGACTTGTACGTGACTTATCAACCGCTCAACTCTCTTAAATTGATCTCTGAAGTGTATGCAAAATCCGACTATTATGCCGACGAAATCAATACCGTCAAAATGCCCGGCTATGCACTGTTAAACCTGCAAGCGCGCTATATGCTTGAGTTTTCCGGGCTTGAGTTTGAGTTGTACGGCAAAGTGAACAATGTGTTTGACAACCAATACTACAAGACGGTGTTTTTTACCAATGACAGCAACAAAGACGACGTGTTTGACGAAGAAGACGCTACCATTACCGTGGATCCGGGTCGCGAGTTTTATGTGGGATTAACCTGTAAGTTTTAATGCTTTACATGTAGCCATTTCATGTGGCATCATGTATGCTACAATAACAGTAAAAATTGGTGGTGAAAATGAAAAAATATTATAAACACGTTTTGCTGATAGTAAGCGTGCTGTTTGCAATGGGTTTGGTACCGCTTAGTGCCAATAATCAAGACTATCAACAGCAATTTGAGCAGGCGAGTGTGAATGCGAACAATGCGATGCAGGTTGGTCCAAAAATCATTGATCTTGAAGGTTTAGCAACACTGGATTTGGATGAAGCGTACGGCTATATTCCCGCCAAAGAGACCAAGGCGCTTTTTGAGCTGCTTGGAAACGATACGCACGGCATTATGGGAGCCATTACCGGCAATCCCGATGTCGATCCGGATTCGCAGTGGTTTGTCGTACTCACCTATAACGATTCGGGTCATGTCATGGATGATGATGCCAAAACATGGGATACGGACGAGTTACTTTCAAGTATTAAAACGGGAACCGATGCCGCCAATGAAGTGCGCGCTGAGCGCGGTTTTGCGCGCTTGAATGTTCTGGGGTGGGTTGAACCGCCGCATTATGACGCTCTAAACAACCGGATGGCATGGTCGATTAAAGCGCAAAGCGAAGGCGATACAATACCAGGAATCAATTTCAATACCCTTGCGCTTTCTAAAGAGGGATATATGAGTATGAATCTGGTTACCCAGCTTGAGCGGATTGAACAAGATCGTGTTATTTCCGAGAACCTGCTCAACTCCTTAAATTTTAAACCGGGATTTACGTATAGCGAATTTAACCCCGATACCGATCGCATCGCCGAGTACGGCCTTGCCGCGCTTGTGACCGGCGTAGCGGCTAAAAAGCTGGGACTCTTTGCCGTTATTGCCGCATTTTTGGCAAAGTTTGCCAAGATTATTATCGCTACCGTTGCAGGTGGCGGCGCCTATTTTTTTAAGCGTCGAAAAAATGAAAAAAAAGCGCGTGATTCGGACGACGTCGAATGAAAGCACTGTTTGCACTGCTTGGCGGCGCAAAGTTTGGCAAGATTTTGTTTAGCGGTGGATCGATGCTGCTTTCGGTATTTACGTATGCACTGATATTTGGTTGGCTCTATGCCGTGGGCTTTGTGGCGTTGCTTTATGCACATGAGATGGGTCACTATCTGGCGGCTCGTCAAAAAGGAATGGATGTCGGACTGCCGATGTTTATTCCGTTTGTGGGGGCATGGATCGCCATGAAAGAGTTGCCGCATGATGTCGCCGATGAAGCGTATGTCGGTTTTGCCGGACCCTTTATCGGGACGTTGGCGGCATTGGCGTGTTATGTTATGGCTCGACAATATGAGAGTTCGCTACTGTTGGCAATCGCCTATGCAGGCTTTTTTCTTAATCTTTTCAACCTTATTCCCGTTTCGCCGCTTGATGGCGGGCGCATTACGGCAATTATCTCTCCTAGAGTCTGGCTTTTTGGGGTACCGCTACTTATTGGAGCGTTTTTTTATTTGCACAGCCCTATCTTGATTTTAATTGCGCTTTTGGCGTATCCCCAGCTTATGAAAGCGTGGCGTTATGACCCACAAGCCGAAGAGAACCGTCACTATTATGGCGTTTCGCTTGAGCAAAAGGTAACTTACGCGGCCTACTATTTTGGATTGGTGGCATTTTTGTCGGCAATGACTTATGAATTGCATCAGGTGTTGCAGACGCAGATTTAGCGTTGTTAAGCATCATTCGCTATGATTTCAAGAAAAGAATCAGGAATCTCAATGTTTCGTTTTGCGCCCTCTCCTACCAGAGATATGCATATCGGCAATCTGCGTGTTGCCATCTTCAACTATCTCCTTTCAAAACAGTTGAATGAACCGCTTATTATTCGTATAGAGGATGGGGACAAAGAGCGCAATATTGAAGGTAAAGAGAGAGAGATTCTTGAAATACTTGATCTTTTCGGCATTGAATACCGTGATGTAATCTATCAAAGCGCTCATCTTAAATTTCATCGCGGTATGGCGCTTCAACTCTTAAACGATAAAAAAGCGTTTAACTGTTTTTGTACACCGGCGCGACTTGAGGCTAAGCGCGAAGCGGCTAAAGCCGCCCAAAAAACGTATCGCTATGACGGCCACTGCGAAAATCTGCCGCCCGAAGTGACGATTGACAACCTCAACCCTTTTACGATTCGACTCAAAAAACCTGCCAAAACGATTGCACTGCACGATAGCATCAAAGGCGAGAGTAGTTTTGCACCCGAAGATATCGACAGCTTTATCATTATGCGCGCCGACAAACACCCCACCTATAGCTTTGCCTGCGCGGTGGATGATATGCTTAGCGACATCTCTACCGTTATTCGAGACGAAGAGCATCTGAGTGACACCCCCAAACAGATTGCCGTACGTCAGGCGCTGGGCTACGATAAAGCAATTCGCTATGCACACGTGCCGGCTATTTTAAACGATGAAGACGTAAGCGTAAAGTGGTTGCTTGAAGAGGGGTTTTTACCCGATGCGATTGCCAACTATCTTATTGCAATCGGTAACGACGTGCCGCAAGAGGTTTTTAGCATGAGCGAGGCGTTGGAGTGGTTTAGTTTAGAAAAGATTTCCAAAGATCCGGTGCGTTTTGATCTGGATGGATTGCGTTCTTTTAACAAAGAGCATCTTAAACGCCTCGATGCCAAAGAGCTTTCGCGTTATGTCGGTTTTGCCGATGAAGATATCGGCAATCTTGCGCGCATCTATCTTGATGAAGCGAGTACGCTCAAAGAGCTACGCGCTAAAATCGCGCCTGTTTTTGCGCCAAAAGTGATTCCCGAAGCACTTACAGAGGATGCAGAGATCTTAAAAAATGTTATTATAAAAGCGCCGCATTTTGAAGCTTTTGAGGATTTTAAATCGTATCTTATGAAAGAGAGCGGCCTCGATGCAGAGCGCTTTTCTAAACCGCTTCGCCTGTTACTTAGCGGTGCGGAACACGGCCCTGAAGTGGCCGATATGTATCCGTATCTAAAAAACTATCTTGGGGAGATTGTCAAATGATGGGAGATATTTTTGCCGGACTTGTCGGGATTTTGCATAATCTTATTTTTGTCTATATTTGGGTGGTTATTATCGCCGCGCTACTGAGCTGGGTGCGCCCCGATCCACACAACCCGATTGTGCAGATTCTCTACCGTGTTACCGAGCCGGCGTATGCACTTGTAAGACGCTACATTCCAAGCGTGTTTAACGGCATTGACCTTTCGCCATTGATTATCATCGTTGGCTTGCAGATTGTTGATGTGATACTACTTAGTATTATCAAATCGGTGGCATACGGTATCTAAATGCGACGCATACTCCTCGCGCTACTACCTGCGCTTATGTTGCAAGCACAGATTACCCTTGAACAGATCGGTTCTAAACCACCTTCTCGGGCAAAGAACTTTTTGATCTGGCAGTTTTTTAAGCAAAAAATCACTCCAAAAGAGGCCGAAAAAGCGTTTTATCAGATCCAAAATGTCGGCATCAATGAGCTTTACATGTACGCTGCTAAAACCGACGATAAGAGCGTAAAGTATACGACGCGCTGCCTCTCTGCGTCACCGAAATCGCTTGTAAAGCTCAAAGATGTTGAGTGCCTTGAGCTGGCGTTATCGCCGTACAAATTTACCAAAATTGCGCCCAAAGAACGCAAGGCACTCTATAAAAAGGTGACACGAACGAAAATGCGCCGCTGGATGAAAGCGATGGAGGGCAAAAAAATTGCCGATATCATCACCGCACCAACACTGTTAGAAGTGTTTGTACGCGCCGGAAGCGATTACCGGTACGGTAACTTCAATCGTCCCTACTCTCGCCAAGAGCTTGAAAACCTCTCCAAAGAGCCGCGTTTTAAACAATTTGTGGCCTACAGCGTACTTGATCCTAAAATGCAACGCACCCAAAAAGCACTCTTACATGTAAGCGATAACTGCACACTTGATGCCGAGACAAACTTTTTGATTGGTCTTAACGCTCTGCGTTATGGTAAAAAGGCAAAAGCCGAGCACCATTTTAAAAGCGCATATATGCAGTATTACTATCAGGCCGATAAAGACAAGGCGCTCTTTTGGCGCTATAAACTAAACGGTGACGATACACTGCTTAAAACGCTTAGCGAGAGTTTTGACATTAACATCTATACCCTCTATGCACGCGAAAAACTGGGGCAACCTCTGGGCAATTATTATGCGTCGCTTGATGTCGATGTGAATCAATCGCCACAAGATATTACCGATCCCTTTGAGTGGCTAAAAATTTTGGATGAAGTTAAGGCGACGCCGCAAGAGCGACTAAGTGCTCTGGGCAAAAAGTACGACGATTCCAACCTGCTCGGCGTGCAGTCGTTTATTCATGAGCGCTCCACAAAATACCGTGAACAAGGTTTTATTACCCCTTATCGTAACTACCTAAGCGATCTCGACACCGACACGCAGGCGCTAATGTACGCTTTGATGCGTCAAGAGAGCCGCTTTATCCCCTCTGCCCTTTCACGCTCATATGCTATGGGACTCATGCAGATGATGCCGTTTTTGGTACGTGACATGGAAAAAAAGATGCCGCGAAAGCTCAAAAATTTAAACGAAATGTTTGAGCCAAAAACCAATCTGACCTACGCTAAAAAGCATCTTCTATGGCTCAAAGAGAGTTATTACCACCCGCTTTTTATCGCCTATAGCTACAACGGCGGCTACGGGTTTACTCGTAAGCATATTTCGGGTGAGCACTTCAAGGCAGGACCTTATGAACCCTATATGAGTCTGGAGCTGATGCTTAACCGTGAAAGCCGCGAATATGGTAAAAAGGTATTGGCAAACTATGTTGTCTACAAAGAGATTTTAGGAGAAGATACTTCGTTGTTGGAGCTACTTAGTCAGTTAGACAATCCCAAAAAGACAGACCGTTTTAGAGATTAATCATCCAAATCGTAGGTAATGGTTAGCGTCTCTTCCAATCCCGACTCCAAAATTAAATCAAGTGATTCGGTGTGCTGTTTGGGGAATTTAACGTAATAGTAGCGGTTCCACTCGTTGGTGATGGGCATTAAACGGCGCAACTCATCATCGGATTTAAGCTCACGCGCTTCAATAGGGGTTTCACCGTTACATGTAAACTTGTATTTGTTGTTATTTAGCCCCTGTTTGAAATAGAGGCGGATATCTTCACGCGAATATAATGCGGCAAAAAAGTGTTCGCCGTCTTTGTATTTATCGGGATAGACACGATTAAGATAGATGGTTGAGAGAATCGCTTCGGTCTCAAACGAGCGCACAATGGTTCCGGTTTGCATGTTCTCCACTGCACGCTCATGTTCGCTATCCATTTTAAAAAAATCAAATGCCGTGGTGTGTGAACAGCCTGTAAAAAGCAATAGTAAAGATAAAAGAGAAACAATTATGCGCATATAACAGCCTCATGTCGTAGATTTGGGTATTATAATCTTTTTTGGCTTTAGGGCACTTGGCTTTTAATTTTGTCTAATTTTTTGTAATATATTGTGTTGTTATAAAAAAGGCTCCAATATGAAATATTTAATAGCTTTACTGCTTTTACTCTCTACCTTCACCTTTTTAAACGCCCAAGAATCCGCGCACGACATCATGAAAAAAGTCGATGAAAACATGCGTGGCAAAAGTATCTATTTGCAGATGAAAATCGCTATCACCTCATCGGCGCATCAGCGCACCATAAAGATACAGACATGGGCGCAGGGAAATGAAAAGAGTTTTGTAAAAACCATCTATCCGCCAAAAGATCGCGGCATCACTTTTTTAAGTTTAAACAATCAGATGTGGCAATACGTTCCAAAGATTGAGCGCATCATCAAAATACCGCCCTCCATGATGCTGCAAAATTGGATGGGAAGCGACATTACCAATGACGATATGGTTAAACAGAGCTCCATCGTAGACGATTACCATGCCAAAATACTCAAGACCGACGGCAACATGGTGAGCATCGAACTCACTCCCAAAGAGGATGCCGCCGTGGTATGGGGAAAAATCGTCACCCTTATCGATACTTCGACCTATACCGATACTAAAGACGTTTTTTACGACGAAGATGGCATGGAGGTACGTACCTTTACCTACGGCAACATTAAAAAAGTGGGCAAATACTACATGCCGACATACTGGAAAATAGCCCCAAGCGATAAAAAAGGGAATTTTACGGAGATTTTTATAGAAGAGATCGCATACGACACCGACATTTCGCAGCAATACTTTAAAAAGTCCGCGCTCAAGAGGTTTTCGCGCTAATGCTGAGGCCGTCTTGGGTTTTTAAAGATGCCCTGTTCTCTTTGGCACTTAAAAACATCTTATTTTATAAAAGCCGCTCCATCACCACGGTGGTGCTCACTTTTTTTTCTACTTTTTTCTTTATCGTCTATGTCTCCATGATGGACGGCTCTCATGAATCGATGCTTCAAAACGCACTCAAAGTCTACACCGGAGCGATTGAGATTTACAAAAAAGGCTACAGGGACGAAGGGGGAAACGAGTACCTGATTCATAACGTTTCTCGCATCGGCGATGTGCTACAAAATATCGAAGGGGTGCGCTCTTTTAGTTCACGCTATGAGACTTATGGATTGCTCTGTTATAAAGAGCATTCCGCCGCGGCGATGGTAGCGGGAATCGAACCTGAAAAAGAGGCGCTCCAGCTTAAAACGGCTTTGATTGAAGGCGTGTTTTTAAATGCCGATTCAAAAAACTGCCTTTACATGGGAAACACGCTGGTAAAAAAGCTGCATCTTCGACTTGGCGATGAACTCAGTTTTATAGGAGCGGCAAGCGACAGCTCTTTCGCGGCGGATATTTTTAAAGTGTGCGGAATCTTTAAAACGGGCTCTTACGAGTTTGATGCCTCAAGCGCGTTTATATCGCAAAGCTATTTTGAGCTTCTCATGCTCTCAAAAGATACGGCATCGTACTTACATGTAAATCTTAATCATCTATCGGATGCGGACATCATTCAAAAAAAGATCAAAAGCGCCCTTAATGATGCAACGCTCGAAGTCTTAACATGGAAAAAGCTTATGGCACCGATGGTTCAAGCTATGGAGGTCGATAGCGTTTTTGGCTACGTCTCGATGGCGCTTTTTTTTACGGTTATCTTTTTTGTCATCATGATCTTTACTTTTATCAATGTCAGCTCGCGCCTGCGGGAGTTTGGCACGCTTAGAGCCATTGGACTCTCTAGGGCCAATGTCCGCGCCTTGCTTTTTTACGAAATTTTTCTGCTCTCTACCTTTGGCGTTATTTTGGCCTCTCCGCTTGGAGCCTTTGTGGCGTACTACTTTAGTGTCCATCCCATTGTCATTGAGGGCATGAGCGAGATGTATAAGGAGTATGGGATCGTCTCAGACGAGCTGCCGTTTTGTTTTGATCTTTTCACTATTACATGGAATGTGGCACTGATATACTTTTTAAACATTTTAAGCATTCTCTATCCGCTGCGTTATGTCAATCGTTTTACTCCCATAGAGGCTTTAAAACATGTATAAGCTCATTGTGAAACTTGCCTTTAAAAACGCTTTTTTACGACTTGAGCGAACCCTCCTTGTGATTATTATGATCGCAATAAGCATGAGTATAATGCTAAGCATCGAGGGGCTTTATGACGGCATGATTCTCTCAATGGCGGATAAAACCAAACGCAGCGACTCTGGAGAGCTAAGCCTTTATAACGCTAACTACCGTATTTCAAAAGCACTGGGCGACACCCTGAAAAATGCGGATGCGATACAAAAGGCGCTGCAAAAAAATCCCCATATCAAAGCCGTTGTCTTACGACTTAAAGCAGAGGGTCTTAGCGCGACTGCCAGAAAGTCCGCTTTTTCTACCATTATAGGAATCAACCTGCAGCAAGAGGAGCAATTTGGAACCTTTAGCGCCTTTTTAAAAGAGGGGACACTCTCTTTAGACAAACAGGGCGTCTTGGTAGGAAGTGAACTCGCAAAAACGCTCAAAGTAAAACCAGGTTCAAAACTCATCTTTTCAACGCAAGACGCCACAGGCGAAATCAACGCCATGGCATTAAGAATTCGCGGAGTCGTCGAAACCAACAATATTTCCCTAGACGGCTCGGCGCTTTTTGTCGATAAAGAAAAGCTGCATCGATTTTTAATGATTCCAAATACGCAAACAACGCAAATAGCGATTCGCTCCGATTCGCCCTTGCTGCAAAAACAGCTTCAAACACAATATAGCGCGTTGGATATCAAAAGCTTTTTGGAGCTTTACCCCATGATAGCGCAGATGCAGGATATGATGGTCATTTTTAATTCCATCACCTTTTTTATTGTCATGAGTGTCGTTTTTATCGGTATTATGGGAGTTATGTATGTCTCTATTTTAGATCGAATACGCGAGTTTGGAGTGATGCGAAGTATCGGAATGGCGTATCGCCTTATTCGTTTGCAAATCTTGTTAGAGGCGCTTTTTGTAGGGCTGGTGGGATACGTTTTTGGAGCGATTCTGGGCTATTTCGCCCTTGCTTATTTGCAAACATACGGGCTTGATTTAAGCGCCTTTGCAGACGGTCTGGCAAGCTTTGGCTACAGCAGCACAATGTATGCGGCACTTAAAAGTAGCTACTTTAGCACTACGTTTATAGCCATTGTCACGGCGTCGCTTCTTAGTGTGCTTTTGCCGCTTAGAAAAATAAAACATATGAACACCATAGAAGTCACCAAGGTTGATATATGATAAAACTCGTACATGTAAACAAATATTTTTATAAAACCGAGGAGCGCGAGCTCCACGCACTCAAAGATATTGATTTAGAGATTCAAAAGGGAGAGTTTTCGCTTCTCTCGGGTCCGTCGGGGTGTGGAAAGACCACCCTTTTAAATGCCATAGGAACACTTGATAGCATCGATGGCGGGAGCATCTATCTTGATGAAAAAGAGATTAGCAGCCTGAATGAAGATGCTAAAACCGCATTAAGACTTAAGCATATCGGTTTTGTATTTCAAGCTTACAATCTTGTACCGGTTTTAAATGTCGAAGAGAACATCGGTTTTATTATGAAACTGCAAGGCTTTAGTGACGATGCCGTAAAAAACAGAGTGCAAGAGATCGCCGCCTTGTTAGAGATCGATACCAAACTAAAATCCCTCCCCTCCACGCTCAGCGGCGGTCAGCAACAGCGCGTCGCGGTTGCCCGCGCGGTAGCGCCCAAACCAAAGATTATTTTAGCCGACGAGCCTACGGCAAATCTGGATTCTAAAAACTCGAAGATCCTTATGGACATGATGCGCTCTCTTAATGAAAAAGAGCACGTAAGTATTTTGTTTGCTTCTCACGATACGTATGTGATGCAGCAGGTAAAACGCATCATAAAACTAAGCGACGGAGCGATTGTTGCGAGTTAAAATACTCTTTTTTTTATTGGCATCGCTACTGCGTGCGGAGTTCATCGGCACCATTGAAAACAGCAATTTCACGCTCTCGCAAGAGGCTTTGGATGATAAAACATACCTTTATAACTATGATAGGTTTCGACTTCGCGGCGATTACCTGCAAACCAATCTTTTTGCAACACTCATTGCCGATGGCGTAAACTACTATGGCGACCAATACACGAACACTCAGGCGTTCGAGTTTTTAAAACAACAACAATCAGACACTCCGTTTAAAACGCAAACACCGTTTCATGAGTACGATAACGGCGCCGTTTATGCAAAACTTTACAGACTTTACGGCGGATACGAAGATAATTTCAATCGTATTGTTTTGGGCTTACAAAATATTGCCATGGGCGTAGGTCGTATCTGGACGCCTACAAATATTTTTAACCCTGTAAATACGTATGCGCTGGAACCGGATGAGACGTTTGGCGTGTTTGCCCTCGCTTATACCCGACATCTCTCAAATACGTCCAAACTCACGCTTGTTGCCTCGCAAAGAGCGGATTATAGTTTTAAGTATGCACTACAATACAAAACGTATTTTGATTTTGCGGACTTCGGACTAGATATGATTCACTCTAATGAGATCGATATGATTGGCTATGAGATCGAGGGTAATGTAGTCGATACGGGCATCGAAGCGCGAAGCGAAGGCGCTTATATCAAAAGTGACTTAGATGATTTTTTTCAAGGCATTGTGGGTGCCGATTACGCTTTTGTCAATGGTATTACGCTAACAACCGAAGCGCTTTACTCGTCAAAAACATTTTCGTATGCCCAAATGCTCTCAAACACGCAATCGGAAATCGCTACTAACCTTGTGCGGTCTCGTTTTTATGCGGCTGCTTCAGCCACATATAGCTTTACTATCTATCTTGACGGGTCACTGCTGTATATAGAGAATTTCGATCACGATGAAGGTAGCTTTGTGGCACCCAATATCAACTATACACTCAATGATTACAACACGCTAAGTGCGGGTGCTTTGCTTCAAAAACATGCCGATATGTATTATTTTAAGTGGGTTTTGGCGTTTTAAAGCCTCTACATGTAATATTATGCCAGCATTTTCATAAGTATTTCATGCCAATAATCTAGCGAAATCTCACCCATTTTGCTTTGCAATCTTCGTTTGTCAACGCTACGAATCTGATCTAAAAGAATACGTGCTTTTTTGCCATTAAAATCTACTTCGGGACGACAGCCTAGAGCTTGACCTTTGGAGGCCATAGGCGCAATAATGACACGAGGCAAAACACTATTCATATCATCGGGCGATACAATCAAACAGGGGCGTGTTTTTTTGATTTCAGTGCCTTTGGTGGGATCAAGCTCAATCCAGTAAACCTCGCCCCGCTTTACCATTCCCACTCTTCTTGCTCGCTATCAAGTTCAACCATTTCAGACAGAGGTTCTACATCTTTTTCTTTGTCATAGTTGTCAAACCATCCTTTTCGGGGAGTAGTGGATGGCTTTAGAAGCAGAGCGCCATCTTGTACGATCATCTCTACTTCATTCTCTATGTGAAGTTGCTCAATCAAAGCAGAGGGAATAATAACGCCGCGCGAATTTCCGATTTTTCTGAGTGTCGTTTGCATGGTGCAACTCCTAATGTAATAACATTGTTTGAACAAGTATAGCATTTTATCAAACATTACACAAGAAGTGAAATGCGCCTTACATGTAACGCTTGAAAATAATTGTGGACTCCGCCTCTGGTGCTTCGCACAAAAGCTCTGGTTTCGAGGTTACAAACAACAAGTAGTCTTACATGTAAGAGATCATTAATCGCAGTTTCACTATAATCTGCCTTATTTAAAAAAAGGTTGTGATCTCGTGCAAAAACGTCTTGCCGTTGCATTTACCGGCCCTTCAAACAGTGGTAAAACCACGCTCATTCTCAAGGTGGCTCGCAAACTGATTCACGATCATAACCTTGAAGTCGCCATTATCAAAAACGACCCCAAAGACAAAGCCCGCTTTGACGTACCGGGTAAAGATAGCTACAAATTTTCCGATACCGGAGCCGAGGTGATTGTTACATCTCCCACGCGCACGACCTACTTTTCGCAACGCCATAAAACGCTGGATGAGATGGTATCGCTCTTTGGCGCCTTTGACATTTTGCTGGTAGAGGGACTTAAAGAGCTTCCCCTGCCACGTATTAGCATCTTCCGTGAAAAGATTGATGAGGACTATTTTGCTTACATGGATGCACTGGCGACTGATGATAGTATTGACGTAGCGCACTACGATATTCCCAAAAATGTCGCCCTGCTTGACCTCAACGACGAAGCCAACGTCATTGAGTGGATCTTAAACAATGCCAAGGAGATTTAATGCGCTCACTCGAACCCGTATTCAAAGCCATTGAAAATGCCGCGCATCGCATCCGCGAAGCCATCACCAACGAAGATACCGACTATTCGGCACAGTCCAACCAGTCGGGAGACATTCAGCTCAAACTCGACATTATCAGCGATCTGATTATTGCCGAAGAGTTCTCAAAGTTAGAGCAGATCAAAGCGATTGCCAGCGAAGAGAAAGAGGAGGCCGAAACCCTGCACGAAGAGGGTGAACTGATGATCGCTTACGATCCGCTGGATGGCTCCAGTTTGATTGATGTAAATCTTAGTGTAGGTTCAATTTTTGGCATCTATCACGGTGAGTGGAGTGCGCAAAAGATGATCGCGGCGGTTTATGTGGTGTATGGTCCACGTACCGAGATGGTGACGGCCTATCATGAGAACGTCCGCCACTATATCTACCGTCACGGGCGCTTTAAAGAGCTGGAGCAGATCCGTCTTGACGACAAGGGCAAGCTTAATGCGCCGGGCTCTACGCAAAATTGCTGGTATCCCAAACACAAAGCATTGGTGGAGTCGCTGTTTGATGAGGGCTACCGCCTGCGCTACTCCGGCGGTATGGTGCCCGATCTGCACCAGATCTTGCTTAAAGGCGGCGGATTGTTTAGTTATCCGGCTACCACAGACAGACCCGAGGGTAAGCTTCGTAAGCTCTTTGAGGTCTTTCCGTTTGCATTTGTCTATGAAGCGGCGGGCGGTCAGGCGATTGACGGCGACGGTAAGCGCCTACTGGAACTACCCTGCTCTGATCCGCACGAAAGTACATCGTGCTATTTTGGCTCCGATTATGAGATAGAGAAGGTCAAAACGGATGTCTGCGGCTGAGCCGGATGTGTATGAACGACAGCTTGATGCCGAACTTGAACGCCTTGCTGCGTGTCAGAATGAGCACGATGTCAAGAGCTGTAGCGAGTGTGAGCATTTTATAGGCTGTGAAACACGCCAAACATACGTGAATGCAGTCTATAACTCCATGTCCAAAGGCGACACGGGCGGATTTGAATTTTAAGGGGAAGAAGAGTTTGAGCAACTATATAACGACACCAATCTATTATGTCAACGGTGAGGCGCATATCGGCCATGCCTATACCACGTTTATTGCCGATGCACTGGCGCGCTATGGTCGTCTTAAGGGCGAAGCAACCTATTTTTTGACTGGAACCGACGAGCACGGACAGAAGATCGAAGAGTCGGCAAAAAAAGCCGACAAAAGCACACAGGCCTTTGCCGATGAGATTAGTGCGACCTTTAAAAATCTCTGGGACGAGTTTGATATTAGTTATGATCAATTCATCCGCACCACCGATGCAAAGCATAAGCAGGGAGTGCAAAAAGCGTTTGAGCTGATGCACGCCAAGGGCGACATCTATAAAGACTTTTATGAAGGCAACTACTGTGTAAGCTGTGAGACCTTTTTTCCTAAATCACAACTGATTGATGATGAATTCTGCCCCGATTGCGGCCGCGCTACGTCGATTGTAAAAGAGGAAAGCTACTTTTTTCGCCTAAAAAATTATGAACAAAAGCTCTTGGATTATTATGACGCGCATCCCGACTTTATTCTTCCCAAATCGCGCCGCAACGAGGTTATAAATTTTGTTAAAGGCGGGCTTGAAGACCTCTCGGTGACCCGCACCAGTTTTTCATGGGGCGTAAAAATGCCACAAAGCCTAAATGATGACAAGCATGTAATGTATGTTTGGCTTGATGCACTGCTAAACTACATTACGGCGCTGGGCTATGGCGATGATGAGGCCAATATGACCTTTTGGCCGGCAACGATGCAACTGGTAGGCAAAGATATTCTGCGCTTTCACGCCATCTACTGGCCTGCGTTTTTGATGAGCCTTGATCTGCCGCTTCCTAAGCATATCGGCGCACACGGCTGGTGGACACGTGACGGTGAGAAGATGAGCAAATCCAAAGGCAATGTGGTACACCCCAAAGAGGTGGCTGATGCGTACGGGCTGGAGAATCTGCGCTATTTCATGATGCGCGAAGTACCCTTTGGGCAAGACGGCGACTTTTCGCAACGCGCGTTTATCGACCGTATCAACTCCGATCTTTCCAACGATCTTGGCAATCTGCTTAACCGTATTATCGGTATGAGCGGCAAATATTCCGATTTTCATATCGACTCCAAAGACGTGGCAACGTTTCATGCCAAAGAGCTTGCCGAGATGCGAAGCGTTTTAGATTCGCTTGAGGGGTATCTTGACGAACTTCAAATCCACCGCTATCTCGAAGAGCTGTGGCGTCTGTTTGCCATTGGCAATAAGGCGATTGAAGAGCACGCCCCATGGGTCAAAATGAAAGGGGGCAACAGCGATGCAGCATTGGCAACCGTAGCGCTTGTAGCTAACATCTTAGCCAAAGCATCGCTGATGCTACACGGTGTGATGCCAAAAACGACTGAAACCATAGCCGATGCGCTGGGCTTTGCAATCAATAATGAAAATTATGTGCGCCTTATCAAAGAGGATGGGCTACTAGAGCCGTTTGTGATTCAAAAAGTGCCGCCGCTCTTTCCGCGTATTGAGGAGCCGCTATTAGAACCGGCACCCAAAACGATGCCGGAGGGTGATAAAGAGGAAGAAGCGGAGGCCGAAGAGGAAAACCTTATCACCATTGATCAGTTTTTTGCCACCAGTCTCAAAATAGGCGTAGTGGTCGAAGCCGAAGAGGTGCCCAAAAGTAAAAAACTGCTCAAGCTTCAAGTCGATCTTGGTGAGGGACGCAACCGTCAGGTCGTTGCGGGCATCAAAGAGTTTTATGATGCCGCTGATCTTGTGGGCACGCAGGTGTGTGTGGTGGCCAACCTTAAACCCGCCAAACTGATGGGGATGCTCTCCGAGGGGATGTTGCTTGCGGCTAAAGATGAGAGCGGCCTTTCGCTGGTGCGCCCTGAGAAGCCCAAAACAGTGGGAACCCCCATCCGCTAACACCGTGCGACTCGAAAACATTCTTGCCCTTACCCATGCCACGCTCTTAAGCGAACCGCAGATATCGCAGTTTGAGGCTATCGTTATTGATGTCTCCAAAGTACGGCGCGGTGTACTTTTTGTAGCACTCAACCCTTATGATATCAAGCGTGCGGTAGAACTAGGGGCTTATGGCATTTTATATGATCGTGAGACTCCCATTCTTGATGATGAGGCGGCGTGGATCAAAGTGGATGATATCTATGAAGCCCTCAAGCGCATTGTGCGATTTTTACTGATCGATAAGGAGCTACAAGCCTTTACATGTAGCCCTATTACTTTGCAGATTGCCAAGCAGTTGGTCACACCGCCTGAGCTACTAATTTTAGAAGGAATGCTACAAGAGCATTTTGGAAAACTTCTTACCGCGCCTGCCAAGAGTACGATTCTTTTTAGTCAGATTGATGATGATCTCTTTACTGATGCGATGGCACTTCCCTCAACGATTTTAGAGCCTATCGACATTATAGAGCAGACCCTTTTTGAGACCTCGTTTATCTATAAAGACGTCTTTTATGAGCGTCAACTGCTTTCGCCCTTTTTTATTCCGTATCTGGAGCAGCTGCTACAGCTCTTTAGCAATCGCAATATTGCGTTTAAAATCCGCCCCTTTTCCAGTATGCCGCATTTCCAGCCTGTCTTTACCGACAAAGCCTTACATGTAAAGGATTTTGGCAGCAGTGATCGGGTGATTATTTTTGAAAATGACTTTTCGCTTATCGATAATCAGATCGATTTTATTGCGCAGCAGGCGGCTTGGGCAAAAATTATTTATCTATTGCCTCGCTTTGGCTACAATCTCGAAACCGAAAATCCCAATATATTGCTATATGATACGACTCAAGATATAATTGAGGCGTTAAAAACGCATCCGTTTCATTTTGCGCTGGTCGCAGGGTGCGACAAATCGATTCTACTGGATGCCGACGAAACGCGGCAACAGACACTATTTTAGGAGTAATGATTGAATTCAGACCCTTCGTCGCGGAGCGGTACACTTTCGCTTTTGGGCAAATACCATAAAAACGTTATCTACGGCATCGCTTTTGCGATTGTTACGGTAGTCTTCCACACCCTTCACAACCCTTATCTTGGCACACTCTTTGCGGCGGTCAGTATCGCCCTGCTCTCTCTTAGCGTCTCTGAGGTGGCCGAAGTGCTTGCCGATCGACTCGAAGAGCCTTACGGCAGTTTTGTACTCACCTTTAGCGCCGTGATTGTCGAGATTATTCTTCTGTATATGATTATGCTCACCGCAGTGGATAATCCCGGTTCTATGGAGACGGTTAAGGGGGGTATTATCTCTGCCGTGATTGTCGATATGAACGTGCTTTTGGGACTCGCCGTCTTTATCGGAGGGCTTGCGTTTAAAGAGCAGCAACATAACGAGGATACTTCAAGTACCTACACCACCATTTTGCTGGTGGCGGCATCGGCGTTATTGGTGCCGAGTATCGTGCAACACTCCGGTACCGACCGCAGCGATCTGATGCTGGCTAGTATTATCATCTCGTGCATACTCTTTCTTTTTTATATCGTAATCTTTATTTTTCAGACCAAAACCCACTCGCACTTTTTCAAAGCTACGGCGCGCAGTCGCATTTTTCGCTACAAAAAACGGCTTGAAGATGATGAAGAGGATGGCGAAACACCCGAAGAGGATATTTATGAGCGATCCAATACTTATGTCAATTTTGTGCTGATCTTTATGATGATTGCGGTAATTGGGGTATTGGCGGAAGTGTTCGCCGCAGAAGGGATGTCTCTGGTTTCGCAATATGACTTTCCCGTGGGGCTTGCGGGTCTTATTATTGCCATCATCTCTGTAGCACCCGAAGTAGTCACCGCCGTAAAAGCAGCGCAAGATGACCAGATTCAGCGTGTAATTAATATTGCCATGGGAGCTTCGACCGTCTCGATTATGCTCACGGTTCCCATGCTGATGGCGCTCTCATTTTTAACACCCCAGCCGCTCACGCTTGATTTTAATACCTTGCAGATCGGCGCATTGATCTTTACGATATTGCTTGCATGGAAAACCACCGATGACGGACAAACCAACTACTTCGAGGGCTCATCGCACCTCTTCTTTTTTATCTGCTACGCTATTATTGTTGCATTGGTTTAGGAGGTTTTATGGACAGACGTACATTTATGGCATCGGGAGCGCTGGCTTCAACGGCACTGCTACTTGAGGGTTGCAACGAAAGCAATCGCCAAGCCATTGATTACTCCAAGCACCCTGCCCCCAAATCGGATGATGTCAAATCCATCAATATCAACCGCAATAAAAAAATCACCCTCAAACTGGCTACTAGCTGGCCGGCGCACTTTCCGATTATGGGCACGGGAGTGGAGCGTTTTGTTGAAAATGTTACACGTGCCAGTGGCGGGAGTTTAGAGTTTAAATTGTTTCCTAAAAACACGCTTATTCCCGCACTGGCGGTGTTTGATGCGGCCTCAAGCGGAGAGATCGATGCGTTTCACTCGGGACCCTACTACTGGAAAGGGAAAAATAGTGCCTTTTCGCTTTTTAGCGGCGTACCGTTTGGATTTACCGCCGAAGAGATCAACTCGTGGATGTATTACGGCAACGGGCTGAGTTTGTGGCGCGAACTCTACGCAAAGTACAACCTCTACCCCTTTTTGGGCGGCAATACCAACATTCAGATGGGCGGCTGGTTTCGTAAACCCTTGCACTCGCTTGAAGACATGAAAGGCCTAAAGATGCGCATTCCCGGTCTTGGTGGCGAAGTATTTAGCGAATTTGGGGTCAATCCCGTCTTATTGCCCGCCGGAGAGATCTATACCTCGCTAGAGCGCGGCGTGATCGATGCCACCGAATGGGTCGGACCTGCGCTGGATATGAAAATGGGCTTTTACAAAGTGGCACCCTATTACTACTCGGGTTGGCATGAACCGGGATCGGTTTTGGAGCTCACGTTTAATAAGCGTACTTTTGAGAAACTTTCAGACGAGCATAAAGCGATTATCGAGATGGCTGCAGACGCACTCAACTCCACGATGATGGTAGAGTTTCATGCCCAAAACATTCAGGCGCTTCAAAAACTCAAAGCCTTACATGTAAGCATAGCGCGCTATCCGCAAGATATTATTGATGCAGCCAAAACGGCACTTACGCATGTGGCCGAACGGCTTGGTAACGAAAATGCCAATTTCAAGCGTGTGTATGACGACGCTGCCGATTATCTTGCGCTTTCGCGCGAATGGGACGATGTGAGCTTAAAAAGCTTTCTTAATACGCGCTAAACGCTTTTAACTGCTTGCGAAGTTCCACACCTTCGGGGATATGATAGTGCAAAAGTTCATAAAACACACGAGAGTGGTTCATATGCTCAAGATGGCAAAGCTCATGGGCGATCACATAGCGCATCAGTTCTGTGGGGAGCTGCAACAGATAGGTGTTTAGGGTAATTACACCTTTGGTGTTGCAGTTGCCCCACTGGCGTTTCATACGACGAAAACGGAGCGCATTGGGACGCAGATTCATAACGTTTGAAAGCGCGCTTACATGTAAAGGTATTTCGTGTTTGGCTTGTTGCAGATAGTAGTGATCGTAGCAACGCTGGAGTGATATGATATCTTTTATATGTAAGCGCGCAATCATCGTACTAAGATCATCTATATTTGCAACCTCTTTCATACTCCCGCCCAACAAAATAGTCTCGCCTAATGTATGTGCAAGCGGCCGTTTTTGTGCCACCTGATGCTGTTTCTCTCGAATCCACTCAAGCCGTGAGCGCAGTAGCGATTTAATGCGAAACGCCATGCGTAATGGCGTACGAAGCCGTACGGTGCCATCAGGGGCAACGGCAATGTAGCTGTTGCGGTTTTTGGGTTTGTATTCGACTAAAACCTTGATGCCCTCAATCTCAAAACGCTTCAAGCGTCTCCTTTACTGAATGCCACTGCTCAAGCTTCTGCTCAAAACGCAGTGCGGCATACGCCGGAGAGGTAGAGGGGAGTTTATGCACCGTTACATGTAACGTTTTGAAGTGGCGCGTTACGGCCTTGTACGATGCGCCGCCATTGCAAAAAATATGCGCTATTTTAGGGTAATTTTGTATAAACGTATCAATGGGATTCGGCAGAGCATCGGCAAGATTGGCATCGCTTGAGTTGCCCTGATCGCGGCGCAGCGAACCGTAAGCATCCCACAAAGCGATATGCTTTACATGTAAGAACTCCCGTTTGGCTTCGACACGAGGGAGCGCCACATCAAAAAGCGCCTCCATAATGGGCCAAAACGCATTGCGCGGATGGGCATAGTAGAAGTTGTTCTCAAACGAGGCGATAGAGGGAAATGAGCCTAAAATCAGTACCTTAGAATCGGAATCGGCAATGGGGTCAAAAGGGTGATCAAGCCGCATTACATGTAAGGCAGTGGGTCGATGCCACCGGCACGCTCAAAGCCCTTGAGTCGAAGACGGCAACTATCGCACACACCGCACGCTCTCTCTTCATTTTGATAGCAACTCCATGTGAGATGTAGCGGTACGTCGTGCTCAAATGCGGCTTCAACGATCTGCTCTTTTTTGAGTTTGACCAGCGGCATGGCAATAGTGATGTGCGTTTCGTCTTTTGTACCGAGATTGATGCTTCTCTGAATCGAAGTAATAAATTTTTCACGGCAATCAGGATAGCCGCTACTGTCCTCTTCGACCACCCCGATGGCAATCACCTCCGCACCGTGCTTCTCGGCCAGCGCACCGGCAATACTTAAAAAGATACCGTTGCGAAACGGCACATAGGTTACGGGAATGCCCTCTTCAATACCGCCGGTAGGCACCTCAATGCTATGATCGGTCAGAGCTGATGCACCGATCTGTTCAAAGAAATCAAGATCAATCTCATAATGCGCTATGGCTTCAATCTCTTTTTGCAAGGCGCGAAAGCACTCAAGTTCTTTGTGTTGTGTACGTTGGCCGTAGTTAAAGTGTAGCGCGATAATCTCATAGCCCTGCTCTTTCATCATGTAAGCTGAAAGCGTGGAATCCATGCCCCCGCTCATAATACAGAGTGCTTTTTTAGCCATAGTGTATCTTTAATCTTTTTTTGCAAGTGTAGCATGTTTGATGCTTTAAGAAAAGTTTATAGAATATATATTATTTTCTGGGTTATAATATGTAAATTAGGATTGGTAACATATTGTGTAACTAAATGTGATTTTAAAATGAATACAAAAAACGTAATGTACGCGTTGACTTCAACGTTTGTTGTTATCACTGTGATCGGTTTTATAGACTATATTCTTCTTTCAGACCACCGTGCACACTATGAGCATCATAAAAAGCTTCAACAAAACAAAGTGATTGATCATGCCAAAGCACTTTTTGAAGTGATGGTGATTATGAGAGATTGGAATGCTAACCTTGATGCCGTTTACATTAAAAGCGATACGCTAAAACCTAACCCTTATCTTCTAAATAATAGTATAAAAAGTGAAAATAATGAAACGCTGCTACGCGTTAACCCTGCATGGATGACCCGACAGATCGCTGAGACGGCAACACAAACAAGCGACTTTATCTATAAAATCACCGCTTTAAAGCCACTGAATCCTTTAAATGCACCCGATCCGTTTGAACGCAAAGCATTGGAGTATCTTCAAAGCAATCCGCACGAAAAGTACTACTATGAGCAGAACTCCGATTTTGAGTACTCGGAGCATTTTAATTTAATGGGTTCACTTACCGTAAAGCCCACCTGCCTTCGATGTCACGCCGAACAAAAATATGGCATTGGCGATTTGCGTGGCGGTATCCGCGTTTCCGTGCCGTTATATCATTATCAAAAAAATATAGATGCCCTTTTAGAAGAGTACGTGTATACCAAAAAAATTATCCTTTTTACTTCTGTTGTTATTGGGATTTTTATACTGCTACTTTTTAATATGTTTGTACGGTATCAAAGAGGGATTAAGAAGATCAATAACTATTTAAATGAAAAAGTAAAACATCGTACTCATGCATTAAAGCAACTCAACAAGAAGCTAGAAGAGCGTATAAAAAATGCGGTAGAAGCCAATAAAACCAATGAAAAATTGATGATTACGCAATCGCGCAATGCGGCAATGGGAGAGATGATAAGTATGATCGCACACCAGTGGCGACAACCATTGAGTGAGATTAGCATGGTAGCAAACAATATTGCCGTGGATATTGAGCTTGATGCGATTGACAACAAGAGTCTAAAGTCTGACATCAACGGTATTGTCGAACAGACGGCACACCTTTCCAAAACGATTGACGATTTTGCGAATTTTTTCAAACCGGATCGCAAACGAGAGTGTGTTTGTATTAGCAGTGTTTGTGTGGATGCGATAGAGATACTTAAAAAGATGCTGGATAAAAACGGCATTGTTATCTGCATGGATTTGCGGTGCACACAAAAAATTATGACTTACAAACGTGAACTGCTACATGTAATCGTGAATGTACTCAAAAATGCACGAGATGCGTATCTCGACAGGGCACTTGATGCGCGACGTATCTGGATAAGCACATGCGAACATAATACTAAAACCACCATAAGTATCAGTGATCATGCAGGTGGTATTGATGATGTGTTGCTTGAGAAGATATTTGAGCCCTACTTTACCACTAAGCCCAATAGCAACGGTACGGGGCTTGGACTCTACATTGCTAAGATTATTGTCGAAAATCATTTAGACGGCACTATTAAAGTGAAAAATATTGGCGGTGGCGTGCAATTTAACATTGTATTCAACGACGCATTGACGTGTGAAAAAAACTTACAGTATAAAGGAGGAAAAGATGTTGGCTTTAAATGAATTAAAAGAGTTGGCACCAAACTATAGCGTCATGTGTGTAGATGACAACGAGAGTCTTAAAACGCATTTGGAGACGTTTTTAAATAAGTTTTTTGACAAAGTTATCTCGGCTGATAACGGTGATGCCGGAGTGAAGCTTTTTATGCAAGAGCAGCCCGATATTGTGTTAACCGACATTGAGATGCCGGTTTTGGATGGTTTGAGTATGACGAAGCAGATTAAATCCATTAACAAGGATGTACCCGTAATCATTATGTCGGCATATGATGAGAAGCGCTATCTTCTTGACTCTATTCATTACGGTGTTGTGGATTATCTCATCAAGCCGGCTAAAAGCAAAGAGCTCGCCGAAATTTTGCTTTCTGTTTTGCATGATATTAAATTCAAAGAGGACAAAGAGGCGTTTGTAACGTATCTTCAGCACATTTTTGATTATCAAAATAACATGATCCTTTTGATTCAAAACGGTGAACCCGTCACAGCAAATCCGCTCTTTTTAAGCTTTTTTTCCGTTAATTCGATTACGGAATACAAGAAAACCATTAGCGATATTGGGGAGCTTTTTGTAGAACAGCGCGGCTTTTTATACTCTAGCGAAGAGATGCATTGGCTTGAAAAAGTAGCAGAAGAACCCGGAAAACATTTTCACGTCAAAATGATAGATCCCAAAAGCCCAGAGACTTTTTTGCACTTTTTGCTGCAATACCAGACAATACCGGAACGCCAAGGGTATGGACTGTTGTTGATGGATGATATTACCGATCTGAACCTTTTGGGAATTTTTGATGTCGGTGATGTCGATGATAACGATATTTATCCCAATCGAGAGAGTATCAAAGGCGCTCTTGAGCTGGTGTATCAGCACCATCTTAACGTTAAGATACACAATTATTATAAAGGTCTTAGTATTACCAACCCCGCTAAAATATTGGAGATTACGGATAAAACCATAGTGTTGCAAACCAATGCACATCAACTCAGAGCAAGCGATTTTGAAAAGAGCGTTGTTATCAGCTCAGACGCGTTACCGCATTTTATTATCGGTAGAAAAATTATCGCATTGGACTATGCAACCAACGTGATAGTCGTATCGGAACTCTATTTTATGAAAAACGGTCCCACGCAACGCAAAAATATACGGATTACCCCGTGTATCGAACACACAATCTCTTTTGAATGTGAGTCGGTCGTTTTTGATGATTGTATGTCGATTTCGGATATCTCCGTGGATGCCGTTAAAATTAAAATGGCTTCCAAGCCTCTGGCTATTGACAAAAATTGCACGATTTCTTTAGATATTGCGCTCAATACTAAAGATAAAAAACCTCTAAAATTTAGGACGCCCGCACATCTGATTCGAACCCATGAACATGATACCTATGTACATATGGTGTTTGGATATGAACTGCAATCGGATCAGAAAAAAATACTGGTTGAATATATTGCAAAACGGCAGATGGAGTTGGTTCGGGAGTTTAAGCGAAACGCTTAAGGTGATGCAGTATTGCATCGGCGACTCTAAAAGCATTGGCATAAATACTCCACGTATAGGGCACACTGCCGCCTGTAGGCATAAACGATGCGTCGCTAACATAAAGATTGTCCAGCTCATAGGCTTTGCAGTTTTTATTCAGCACCGAGGTTTTGGGATTATTACCAAAACGGCACCCTCCCGCCACCAGATTGGGCGGCGGCGCGCTTGAGATGTTGGATGTAATCTCTTCGCAACCTAAAGCTCTCAAGACCGCCTCGCCTTTTTCGGCTAAATAACGCCCTATAAAAAGGTCATGCTCGTGGCCGTAAAGTCGCAATTTGCCCACGGGAATACCCCACTTGTCCTTAACACTTTCATCTACCGATACAAAGTTTTTATCCGTGGGAAGCCAGTCGTTGAAGACTTCAAACTTTACGATGCGCGATTCCAAAAAAGCGTGCTTAAGCGCATTATCAAGCGCTTTGCCCCAACGCAAATTGCCGCGATGGTCATACACTTCACTCATCGCGCGTGCTACCGGATTGGCGTGCCGGTATAAAAAGTCAATCGTGCCGCCTTTGTAGCGCCGGTTATCATGCGTAAATTCATACCACTGCTGCAATGAACGATTTACAAACACGCCGCGCCTCAAAAGCTCCTTTTGGTGTGAAGCACTGTGCGCCTCAAGCCGCCCCTCGCCCACACCGCCTGCGGAGAAAATCAGGTTTTTGCCGACATTGCCGCTATTGTTGGCAAGACCGTTAGGAAAGTGCTCTGAGCGTGAATTAAGCAGTAGCCGCGAACTCTCTATTGCCTGTGCCGCCACTACAAAAAGTAGCGCCGTGATGCTATGGCTTTTTTGAGCTTTATCGTAATAATGCGCCTGCGTTACATAAAGGGCATTATGCTCAAGATGATAGACAAACGCATTGGGAACAATATGACAATTCCCCGTAGCCACGGCTTTGTCTAAAAGCGCCGATTTGGCATGACCTTTTGCGCCCGTGGCGCAGCCGTAACTGCCGCAAAAGTTGGAGTATGAGCAGCCGTTGCGCTCCAGTACATCGTGCGGCAAAATCGCGCGCGGAGTCGGAAAGCTCTCAAATCCCAGCGTTTCGCACGCCGCATCGATCCAGCCAGAGAGCGGCTGCTCCAGTGTGGGCGGATAGGGAAAATCTTTAGAGCTTCGAGGCTCTAAAAAGCGGTGCTTCACCACCCTACCCGATACTCCCACAAGCTTCTCAACTTTGTCGTAATAGGGTTCAAGATCTCTATAGCTTATCGGCCAGTCGGCAATATTGGCACCCTCAATCGCACCGTAAGTACTCAAAAGTCTAAAATCGTTGGGTTTCATACGGTGAAAATAGCCGCTCATCAGGTTGGATGAGCCGCCCACCATAGAGCCGTTCCAAAAGCTCCAGTCCGACTCCGCGCCTGTGGTACGCTCTATGCTACCATCGCTAGCGTAGGTCTCCATCACATGCTGCTCATCGCTTAAGCGTGGCGTGTAGATACTGCGGCGGCTTACGGCAATCTCATCTTTGCTAAAATCCTCTTTTTCAATGTTTGGCCCTTTTTCCAAAACCACGACTTTGTATCCGGCTTTGCTAAGCGTATAGGCCACCGGAGCGGCTCCCGCCCCACTGCCGATAATGCAGACATCATACTGCACCCAACACCCCTTTTGGACGCGGATAGCCACTCTTATGGCCTAAATACTCCCATCCCGCCTTGTCGATATTGGCGCCATACACCGGATCGCACAGCATCGCTTCAAAAAAATAGCCTAAAATTGCATAAAGCCAGTTCTCGCCCCTGCGCGTTTGTGAAAACGTTGTCAAAACTTTTTGGCGTTTGTGTGTTGGAAGCTGGATATATGTTGCATTAGCACTTTCATTTAACCATGTAAATCCATCACGTAAAAACCGTTTCTCATCTTCTGAAATATAGGGGTCTTCAAGCACTCCCGCAAAATAGGCAATTGCATTGATATTATGTAATATATTTGCAATTTTACTCTCTTTGAAAAGATCACGGTGTAGCAACGCCAATGTTTGTAGCGGCGGTGTAAAAATCGTGATACGCTGGGTATAAGCCACAACATTTTGGGGGATAACACAAGCGGCACTGATGATAAGAAAAGCTCTTCGGTTCATATGATTGGCACTTTTGGGTAATTATAGCAGAGCAATTAATAGATTTTTTGCTTTCCCCCTTTACATCCTAGATTCCCACAAACCCCCTAACGAGAACGTAACTAAATAACCCACAATGCCTAGTTTTTAGGAGTTTATCTCAAAATTCTCTTGCCCTTAAACATCGTTATGTGTATAATATACATAACGAGTAATAAGGAGAGTG
>JBNKLA010000011.1:0-7162 GCA_050292115.1 Sulfurimonadaceae bacterium
AAGGTTCGGTGCTGAGACTACTGGTGCCACTGGCGGTTGATACCAACGCCAAGTGGCTGGATAGAAAATATGTTTCGTGGGAAAATCTGAAACATGATATTGAGGTTGAAGAAGAATTTACAGAAAAATTTTGACACTATCTTATAATTCGTATATCGGAGGAGCAATGCTTTTAAAAATTGAAGAGATTATTACTGAATTTCGTGATTATGGTATGCTCATTAATGAGACATTTTTAGATCATGATATTGATGAGGTTGCCGTAGTCTTACATGTAAGGCTTCTGCTTGAAGCGGCGGCACACAAACCTATTAAGCTCACTGCCAATGGATATCTACCTACAAAACTGGTCGAAGCTATCGTAAAAGCGATGCCCACGCCTAGCGAAGCGCGCTACTTAGGAATTACTAAACGCTTTCTTGAACAAGAGCAGATGGTAGCCATGCGTGCACGTGCACTTTGCGATATCGGTGGGCTTTTGCGTAAGAAAAAGGGCACGCTTGAATTGAGCAAAAAAGGCAAAGCATTTCTAGAAGCAAAGCGTACGGCACAGTTTCTTTTTGTATTACATACGCATCTCTCGTTTAATATCGCTTATCTCGACGGTATGCAACCATCAACTCTTATCAATGATATCCAGCTCCCCTGCCTGCAACTTCTGCGTGACAAAGATCGCCTGTTTCGTGCTAGCGATGTTTTTGCCGCTTTGCTGTTTGATGCTTCACCGGAGATATTGCATCGTGCGATACATGAGATTCTCCCCGAATCGTATGATAGTGAGGATGCAGAAGATGAGTTTGTCCAGTTGATGGAGTTGCGCCTGTTTCAGCGTTATCTTGTTCCGTTTGGTCTGGCTATTGAGCGTGGCATAGCGTATAAAGAGCAGTACGAATGCCAAAAAAGTGAGCTTTGTGATCTGTTAATAGCACCGCAAAATGCTATCAATTACGAGTATGTTCCGAATAAAAAACGGGTGCGCGCGTTAAAGCAGCGTATCGGCTCTGAGAAGTTAGAGGTTGCCCTTTTTGAAGATTTTACTTTTTTGCTCTCAACATGCATGGTGCATCCACTACCGTCGGCAGAACAGATGGCCGAACAGTTGGTGACGTTTCGTCGCTTTATCGGTACGGCAGCGCAAAAGCATCACGCTTTTTACATCGATTTGGCTCATAGTGCTCTTGAATTTATCCGTCTCTTTACGCAGCTTGATGGTAAAGGCAAACGTGAAGATCTGAAAAAGGAGTTTCAATCTACCATAGAGGGGCTTTTGTTTATGGCAGATCAAGAGAAACCCTTTGCACTGTTTAAAACCTACAACACGATGCCGGAGTATTTTGTGATGTGGTTTGCAAAGTATTACGGCATCAATGCCGATGAAGAGATGAGCAGGCGCGTACTCGAAGCGTTTAACCAAGAGGTTCTTGAGGATATCGGCACACTTTTTGTGATCATAAACGATCTACAAAAAGCGACAAGAAAGAGTAAGCGCATCAATGAAAAGATCCGATTACTTTCACATGATGCGGTTGTTGCGTTTGTAATGGCGATAATGTCTGTATATACCTATAGACTGGAAAATGACTAACCGACCTTACACCCTTTTTTCAAAAGTGCGTAAAAGGCCGGTTATTTTGCCGCATCCGAAAGATGCGGCAAAAATATCCCTTCGGGAGTACTTCGCTTGTTTTGCCCCCAAAGTGTGTAACATCAGTGGCTAAAAGTGTTCAGAGTTTTTTGATTTGAATTGTCCCCGACATGCTCTTAATATGTTCTCTACCCGATAGGACTACTCCAAGTTCATACAGTCCGCGTGCGGCGCCAAAATCTGCATAGAACATGACAACATTTCCCCACGGCGCGTAATAAGCGAGTGTGCCGTTGCGGGCATCTGCTAATGGGGTCTTGTGTGTTGGAAGTTTTTGGGGCGGATGAAAGATTTTTTCATTGTTGCTGTAGTTCTCTATATCAATGCTTAGCGGCAACTGGGCATAGAGCGCTTGTGCCGCCGGAGATGCATTGAGCTCAAAGATTGTGTTCTTGCCACCGGAATGGACACTGATTTGCATACTATTTCCTTGAGGAAAGCACCCAAAATTCTGAAGCGCCCGAAGGGAAACCAAAAGAGTGTTCAGGAGTTTTGAGTGGTGCTATTGACTTACCTAATTATAGCTGTAAATACAATAGACTTCTTGCAAAACTGCAAGAAGTCGTCCGTCTCATAAGAGACATCGCTTTGCTAGCGCGGTTCTCTTGTTTTGTGTCCATAGCGGCCTTGGAGTAGTAAAACGGGCTTTAAGTACCCACCAAAAACCTAAAGTAGATGTTCATGAATGATAATGATTATCAGTAAAAGAATCAATTAAGGAGTATTCTAATATGATTCCGATAACAATTATCATTTGGAGAAAAAAATAATGAGACAATCACACAAACTTGTAGGTACGTTTTCACTCGTTGCGGCACTCGCTTTGGGATTTTCAGGTTGCGGTAGTAGCAGTAGCAATTCAGATGCGACCGAGGTAAGCGAAGCGCAAAAACGCTCTATTTTAGAAGGCTATGCCGATTCGGTTCTTGCCACCATGACACAGGCCGTTACCGATGCCAAGACGATGCAGAGCGCGATTGCCGCATTTACAGCCAATCCCACACAAGCGACGCTTGATGCGGCAAAAGCGGCATGGCTACAGGCACGCGAGTCGTATGGCGTTACCGAGATATACCGTCTTAGCAAAGGGCCGATTGATGCTGAAGAGGGGTGGGTTGCTGAAACGTACGGTGCGCTAGAGGGTCAGATCAACGCATGGCCGCTGGATGAGAACATGATTGATTATACTATCGATGCGAACGGTGCGACCACAAGCGGCAATATCATCGATACCGCAGGCGCATTCACACCAAATGGCGGCGATAGCGTCGATGTCACAACGATTACCAAAGCAGCGCTGGCCGCACTCAATGAAAACGGCGGTGACGCGAATGTGGCAACGGGCTATCATGCCATAGAGTTTTTGCTGTGGGGACAAGATCAAGACTATAACAGTTTTATCGACGATACCATCACCAACGGCGCCATGACGGCGGGAGAACGCGCAGTAGAGGATTATACCTCTGGTGCCAATGCCGAGCGCCGCAAAGCGTATCTCAACGCGGCCGTTTCGCTGTTGGTGGAGAATCTCGAAACGGTAAGCGCGGCATGGTCTACGCAGATTTCGCAGGATTGCTCAAGCGATGCTACTGGATGTTACCGCGGCGCACTTTTGGGAACACTTAGCGGTGATGACGCTTCTAAAAATATTTCGGCCGATAGTGCATTGCGCACTATTATCAGCGGAATGGGACTTTTTATCTACTCGGAGCTGGCCAACGAGCGTATTGCCGTTGCGGTACTGACACCCAGCGAAGAGGATGAACACTCTTGTTTCAGCGACAATACCCACCGCGATATTGCACTGAACTATCAGGGCTTTGTCAATGTGCTTAAAAGTGGCGATACCAGTATGTATTCACTCTCTGGGAGTGAAACAAAAAATGAAATCGATGCACTGATCGCTTCTATCGATACCAAAGTGGCTGCGGTCAATACTGCCGCAATGACGAGTGAACATTTTGATTATCAGATCAAAGAGGGGTCCAATACCCGACAGAGCATCATCGACATGAAAAACGAGATGCGCGAGCTTGGCAATCTTATGGTGGACGTTGCCGCCGATCTTGGCATTAGTCTTAGTGAAGATGACGTTCATGATTCAGAAGAGACGCAAATCTAATGCGAACATCTGCTTTAGTATCGGCACTGGCGCTGGTACTGCTATCGGGTTGTACAAACACGGCACACAATGAAGCCGAATCGGATGCTTCATGGCTTAGTACGGATAGCTCTAAAAAGGCTTTTTCGCATCCATTTGATGGCATGAGTAGCAGTGAGCTGGATGCGTTTGTGCTGGGACGTAGCTTCTTTACGATTCCTTGGGTAGAGGCACCCTCAGCCACAACGGCACGTGACGGGCTTGGACCGCTCTATTCAGCCAATACCTGTCAACACTGTCACACTCGTAACGGCGCAGGGGTCGCTATCGACACAGAGGGCGAGATGCAACGCGCTTTGGTACTGCGTCTGGCGCTTTTTGCTGATGAAAACCTTAATAACGTTTCAAAGATGCAACCCGATCCGGTGTATGGTACACAGCTAAGTATGAACGCAATACACGATGTTGCCTTTGAGGGGTATCCAAAGGTTTCGTATGAACAGATACCTTACCGTTATAGCGACGGTACGCAGGTAACGCTACGCAAACCTAAATATCGTGTTGAGCAACTTCATTACGGCTCTTTAGATGAGAAAACGCGACTCTCACCCCGCATTGCACTGGCACTTGTAGGGCTGGGCATGATCGAACACATTCCCGAAGATGCCATTTTGGCCAATGAAGACATTAATGATCGCAACAAGGATGGAATCTCGGGTAAAGCCAACTGGGTGATGGTGGAAAACCAAAAGCAACTTGGGCGTTTTACATGGAAGGCGTCGGCACCCTCGGTTCTCTATCAAAGCGCCAATGCCGCGCATAACGACATGGGACTCACCTCACCGCTTTTTCCCAAGGAGAACTGCACGAATGCGCAAGAGGCGTGTATGAATGCCACAAAAGGGCGTCATGAGTTTGATCTGCCCCAAGAGCGTCTGGAATCGATTGCGTATTACATTACCCATCTCAAGATTCCTAAGCCACGGCCGTTTGCGCACAAAGAGCAGGCACAAAAGCTTTTTGAACGCCTTACATGTAACCGTTGTCATGTGGAGCGTTTTGAAACTATAGACGGTAAAACGATAGCACCCTATTCGGACTTTTTACTCCACGATATGGGCGATGCACTTGCCGATGGCCATGTAGATGCATTGGCGAGTAAAAATGAGTGGCGCACGCCGCCGCTTTGGGGTATCGGACTTTACAAAGCGGTGAGCGGCGAGGCCAATTACCTGCACGATGGTAGAGCACGAAGCATCGAAGAGGCTATCTTATGGCACGGCGGTGAAGCGCAAGGAGCCAAAGCGGCGTTTGTGGAGCTTGAGCAATCACAACGACAATTTTTAATTGATTATTTGGGGACGATCTGATGCGGTATTTTATAGTGTTAACACTCACACTGCTTTTTTTGGTCGGTTGTGCCGATGACAACGCTTATGACGGCAAAAACGGTTTGATTAGCGGCGGTTCACAAAGCACGCTGGCGACACAACTGCAACGCATCAACGATGAGGTGCTAGTCGCTCAAAGCGTACTGCTGCTGGAGCAATCTACGGATACGTACTACACACTTTTGGATCTGCAAAGCACTCAAAATAGTGCCACACTGGCCTCCGCTCAAAATGCCGCCAAAGCGCTCTTTATGATCTGGAAAAAGGTCGAAGCGCTTTATGTGGCCAAAAAGTATGATGATGCCATGATTGATATTCCCGCTCAGATTGATGTGTTTAATAGCGGCAATATTGATGTTCCTACAAAACTTGAGAGCGTTTTTGCTTCCGATTCGGCGCTTGAGGGGCAACTGTACCAAAGTGCCACGCGTTCGATGGGGGCGCTGGAGTACACCCTATTTGCTGATGCCGACATGACCCAAAGACGCGCCGATGCGGCGGTGATTATGATTACCTACCTACAGGCGCATATTCAGACGATTGCCGACTTTTATGCTGCCTCCAACGCATTTTCGGAGTCGGGCGAAGATACCGTGGGCGTGTTGATTAACCAGTTAATCGATAGTACGTATAAACTCAAAGAGTGGCGTATCGGCGAGCCTGCGGGCTTTACACTCAAATATGAAGACGATCCCGATGCAACGCGCTTAGAGTATTACTACTCAATTAACTCGCTTGCGGGAATACGTGCGATTCTTTCGGCGCAAAAAGCGGTAATGGAGGCCGGATTGCTTGAGATCGCCTCAGGCAACAGCGCCACAAGCGAAGCAGAGGGTATCGCGGCATTGATTGACGATGCCATTGCCCAAGTCGATGCCTATGAGATTTCATTGGAAGCGGATGTGGCTTCGACACAAACACGCGATCTGTACGAGACCATCGATGCACTGCAAAGCGCCTATTCGGCACTGATTAGCGCACTCAATTTCCAGCAAGACATTATAGAGGCGGACGGGGACTAAGATGGAGCTGCCGTTTTTAGACTATTTTATCAATGCCCATCAACGCCTTTTCTGGTTACATCTAATGGCCGCTTTTGCAATTGCGGTGGGTTACATGTATATGAGCAAAACACCCTGCAAGCACTACTTTGGCACGCATATTTGGTGGCATCCTTCGGCTCGACTTGATTACATCTATTTTATTGTCGTTTCGTTCATCAAAGTAGCGGTGATTGTGCCGTTGGTGTTTAGTTCCAAAGCGGCGGCATTTGAAATGGTAGAGTTACTGCAAACGCTGTTTGGCTACTTCAGCCCGCTGGAGTGGAGCCGTGAGCTGATCGTAGCGTCGTATACGGTCGCCCTTTTTGTTGTAAGCGATTTTACGCGCTACTGGTTGCATCGGCTACTTCATACCGTACCCTTTTTATGGCGGTTCCACCGTGTGCATCACAGCGCCGAAGTGCTTAACCCTTTTACGTTTTATCGGGTGCATCCGGTGGAAAACCTGCTCTTTGGAGTGCGCTACGCACTGAGTGCGGGTGTGGTAACGGGCTTCTTCATCTATCTTTTCGGTGCGCGTATCGGATTGCTTGAGATTGCGGGCGTCAACGCAGTGGTATTTGTGTTTGGGCTTCTAGGCTCAAACCTGCGCCATTCACATCTGCCGCTACGTTACGGCGATATGCTGGAGCAATGGCTGATTTCGCCCTATATGCACCAGCTGCACCACACCAGAGCTTACGCGCGCTACAACTACGGCGGCGCTTTGGCTATTTGGGATCGGATGTTTAAAACCTTACATGTAACGCAGGTGAAATCGTTAGCGTTTGGCAGTGACGTGCGCCATGAAAGCATCGTACAGATGCTGCTTGAACCTTTTGTGAATAGACTTCTTGCAAAACTCCCAGATAGTCTCAGCACTTAAAAGCACAGTGTGATCAAGGCAGGTTCTTTTTAGCGTAGCCGTAGCTACGGTAAAAAGGTTCTAACGTAGAGCACGCTTTGCTTTTAAGTGCCCGAAGGG
>JBNKLA010000012.1:0-4752 GCA_050292115.1 Sulfurimonadaceae bacterium
CAGGTTCTTTTTAGCGTAGCCGTAGCTACGGTAAAAAGGTTCTAACGTAGAGCACGCTTTGCTTTTAAGTGCCCGAAGGGAGCCAAGAGACGTAGCAATCTTGAACTTTTTTCTTTGCGTCCGTAGCTACGGCTACGCACTTAAAGAAGAAAAGCCCAATCTCACTGCGTCTCTTGGCTCTGAGTCTATTTGGGAGTTTTGCAAGAAGTCTAATATCTTTTTTGTAATTATAGTTCTTAAGAAAAAGAGAAGAGAAGCACTCAAAGAGTTTCGACCACAAGGGTCGAGAATTAAAGATTGAAAGAGGGAGAAGGACTAAAAGTAATAATCTACCGTTACATAAAGCGAGCTAAAGTCACCCTCGTTTACATCGCTGTCACGGTCCATCCAGCCATCTTGCGTTAGATACTCCAGATAAATCCATCCTGGGCCGTAGTTGTAACTAACTCCTGGAGCATACGCCATGATGGCATCATTCTCATTGCCATCGGTTTGGGTGTCGGCCCATGTAGCGTCCAGATACATAAACCATTTTCCCAATGTATAGCCTGCTTCTACAGCCGCGCGCGTTCCTTCAATCTCTTTAGCTTTATTCGCCGTTGTATAGTAGTTTTTAGGAAGCTCACGCTGCATCATGATGCCTTCGGCTTTAAGATAAAAGTCATCAAAAACACCATGATAATAGAGTGCAGCCGCAGCGTGTGAGCCATCAACAGGATTGCTAGCATCCATTGCGCTGTTTAAATCCTGTAGTCGTCCCGATTGTAAAGAGAGACCCAGTTTTTGATTCCACGGAAATTGATACGAGATATCTCCCACAAAGGTTTGCACTTTACGATAGGTATCAGAACTACCCCAGTGACGATTATCATCGGTGGTATCCGTGCTAGTCGCACCCCAATCATCAGAGTGATAATACGCAAGTGCATACGCAAGATTGTCTATCGAACCCATAGCCTTAAGCCCCACATCCATCTGATCGCCAAAGCTTGCTAAAAACATATCACCAGGCCAAAAGTTTGCAGTTTTCCATCCAAAGGGCACTTGGCTTTTCCCCAAAAAGAGCTTGAGTGCATCAGAGTGTTCATACGCAATCCATGCCTTATGTAACACAAAATTATCGCCTGTCGAATTGTTTTTTATATCCGTAAATGAGCCTGGGCCAAATCGCATCTCTGCCGATAATGACCATGGCGTATTTTCAACCGCATGATCCGCATACAAGATCAACGCTTCGTCACCGATAGTGCCTCCATTGGAGTTATCCGCTTCGCTTGTCGTGTTGTAGGCGTAGTTAAACCAGATACCACCCGCAATTGAGCTTGTATCGGCCATAAGCGCCGTAACCAGCGCACCTAAGAGTAGAATTTTTTTCATTTTTTTCCCTTAACATAGAGATGTTCTGATTGTAAGCCCTTATAGAGGCTAACACACATAAAAAGCAGTACCACCGCAAAAGGAAGCCCCGTTGTAATCGCACCTGCTTGCAGTGCTTGAAGTGCCTCTTTTCCACCGGCGTATAAGAGCACACCGGCAATCAGTCCTTCGAGTGTTGCCCAGAGTATGCGTTGCGGTACCGGAACATCTACTTTTCCGCCTGCGGTAATGCTATCGATTACCAAAGAGCCTGAGTCTGATGATGTTACAAAAAAGACAAGCACCAAGAAAATAGCCAAAAAAGTAGTAACACCCGATAAAGGAAGGTTTTCTAACATCTGAAACATCGTTAGCGATACATCGTTGATTCCGTTGGCTAATGATCCCACACCTGAAACGGCCTGCTCAAGTGCCGATCCTCCAAATGCCGTCATCCAGATAATCGTTACAAATGTCGGTATCAGTAGCACAGCCGTCAAAAACTCCCGTACCGAACGCCCTTTTGATATGCGGGCAATAAACATCCCTACAAACGGTGACCACGAAATCCACCATGCCCAGTAAAATACAGTCCAACCGTGAAGCCATTCACTATCTTCTCGGCCAATCCAATTGCTAAGCGGCACAATACTCATAAGATAATCGGCCGTTGTTGAGAAAAAGCCTCCTAAAATATTCATTGTCGAACCGGCAATAATCACAAACAGCAATAAGAGAAATGCGACAATCATATTAAGATTGCTCAAAATTTTGACCCCCGAATTAAGGCCGCGTACAACCGAAAATATTGCCACTGACGTTACCGCTATAATGATGGCAACCTGTGTTCCGGTATCGGCAACAATACCAAAAAGGTGATTCAAGCCGCTACTGGCTTGTTGCGCACCCAATCCAAGTGAGGTTGCCAGACCAAAAATCGTAGCAAAAACGGCCAGTAGATCAATTAAATGCCCCGGCCATCCCCAGATGCGTTCACCCAACAACGGATAAAATACCGAACGTATGGTCAGAGGCAGTTCCTTGTTATAGGCAAAAAAAGCGAGACTTAGTCCCACAATTGCATAAATCGCCCAAGGATGCAATCCCCAGTGAAACATCGTCGCACCCATTGCCATTGAAGCCGCTTGCGGAGTATGAGCCTCAACACCCATAGGTGTTTTGTACCACGCCGTGTAGTAGGCAACCGGTTCGGCTACACTCCAAAACATCAAACCAATTCCCATGCCTGCCGCAAAAAGCATCGCAAACCACGATATGCGAGAAAACTCTGTTTTTGCGTCTGCGCCTCCAAGTTTTATCTTTCCAAGCGGCGACACAATCAATGCAATACCAAAAAGTACCGCCACATTAGCCGCAACCATAAAAAGCCAATCAAAATTATTAATGCTCCACCACTTTGCACCATCAAGCATCTCTTTTGCTGCCGATGGGAACATTAGCGTAGATACAACAAAGAGCAAAATGACAAGTGCACTGATAAGAAAAACAGGATTATGGATATCCATTCCGAATATTTCAAGGTTATCTTGTCCAATTTCATAATCTGTTGTATACGTGTCAGATGTACTCATATCAAATCCATTTATCTTTTAGTTGAACGTATCATACTACCTACTTGCTTTATTGCATGTAAAATTTTTACACATGTAATGTATAATTAGTATACAATTCATGTAAATACACTACACATATAATTACATTATATTACGCATAATACTGTTTTGCAGAATCAGGCAATTCCCACGGATAATTAATCTATCAACTTCACACGGCTTGCGCTACAATATTTTTACATTAATTCAGGAGCACTAACTATGGAAAATTTTGTCTTCAACATCCCCACGATAGCCTATTTTGGAAAAGGCCAGATCGAAAATCTCGCATCTGGTATCAAACAGTTTGGCGGGAGTCGCGTACTGCTTGCTTATGGCGGCGGGAGCATTAAAAAAAGCGGTATTTACGATGCCGTGATTGCACAGTTCGAATCGGCGGGAATCATACATGTAGAGATTGCGGGCATCAAACCCAATCCGCCTATAGAGGATGTTTACGAGGGAGTTCGTCTGTATAAAGAGCATAATCTCGACTTTATCGTTGCCGTCGGTGGCGGTTCGGTGCTCGATGCGGCCAAAGCGATGGCGGCGGGCGCGCTGTATGAGGGTGACGTGTTTGATCTGATCAGCGCCAAAGAGAGCGTTACCGCGGCCGCACCGCTTGCCACCGTGCTCACTATGGCCGGAACCGGCAGTGAGATGGACATGGGCGGGGTCATCACCGTGGGCGAAGATCACAAAAAATATGCCATTTTGCATCCGCTACTCAATCCCAAGTTTTCGATTCTTGACCCCGAGTATACCTATAGCGTGCCCGAACACCACTCTATGGCGGGCTGTTCGGATATTTTAAGTCACCTTATGGAGCAGTATCTCCGACCCGACGTAGGTGCCGAAGTTTCAGATCGCATGAACGAAGGGGTCATGAAAGTAGTGCTTGATAACACTCCAATTATCCGTGAAAATCCCGAAGATTACAGTGCCAGAGCCAATATTATGTGGGCAAGTAGCATGGCGTTGGCAGGTTTTCAGTTCATGAGCGGCAAGAAATTCGGCGCGTTTCCCGTTCACTCACTGGGACATGAACTCTCCAGCCTTTATGACATGACACACGGCATCACACTCGCGCTTATCACGCCCTCGTGGATGCGCTATACCCTAAAAGCCGCGCCGCAGTACACGCCGATGTTTGCACGTTTTGCACGTCATATTTTTGGACTACGCGACAGGGATGATGCCAAAGTGGCAATGCAAGGCATAGAGGCTCTTGAGACTTTTTATGCACGTATTGGTATGCCGCAAAACATGAAAGAAGCCGGTGTTGAAGCGGAAAAACTTGAATATCTGGCCAAAAAAGCCACCGAGTTTGGCGATATCGGTACGATGTCGCCGATTAACAAAGCCGAAGCACTGGAGATTTACCGTATGGCGTGGGAGTAATCTGCGCCTTACATGTAAAGCATTTCAAACCTCACTCAGCAACCCCCACTCGATCGCCCGCTGCTGATTTTTAAAAATCGCCATTGCCGTGTTCATTTTTGCAAATCCGAGTTTAGCGTAAAAGGGTGATTTCCCCACAGCGGCGAAGAGGATGATTTTGTTGTAGCCTTTGGAGTACTCCAGCAGTTTTAAAACAATGGCTTTGCCAAGCCCTTTGCCCTGATACCTCGGATGGACCGCGACATCGCAAAGATAAGAAACATCTACCCCGTCCGCCACCGCCCTGCCCACGCCGACAAGCTCTTCGTTGTCATACACAAAACATTTGTAGCGGCTGTTGGCAAAGGCGATTTTGAGATCTTCGGGCCTTTTGTCGCCCAGC
>JBNKLA010000013.1:0-29458 GCA_050292115.1 Sulfurimonadaceae bacterium
TTTTAAACGATTTCCTTCCGGCAGTAGAAGCGGCAAAAGAGGCGGGGATAACCCATTTTGAGTTTGGTGGCGGGGCGCGTTTTCAAGTGCCCTATTTTTATCTGAATGAAGATGCATTTAAAAACATGGATACGTTTCGCTCCATTGTAGGTCCTGAGGCAAATCTTCAAACCCTTGCACGCGGTGTCAATACGGTGATGCTTGATACGGGAAGTCGCGAGCTTGTCGATCTTCATGCCAAAATGTTTAAAAAACACGGTACAACGACCATTCGTAACTTTGACGCACTCAATGATGTGAACAACCTGATCGATTCGGGTCGAAGTATTGTGAATCACGGCCTTAAGCACGAAGTGGTGGTAACCATTATGGATTTACCGCCGAGCTGTGAGGGTGCGCATACGGTTGAGTTTTACGAAAAAATTCTGCGTCAGATTCTTGATGCCGAGATTCCATACGATTCGGTTTGTTTTAAAGATGCCACCGGTACGGCGAGTCCGCAAAAGGTGTATGAGACCATTAAGATGGCTAAAAAGCTACTACCCGATGGTACGCATGTGCGTCTTCATACGCAAGAAACGGCGGGAATCTCCGTAGCGCAAAACCTCGCAGCGCTTGAGGCGGGTGCCGATGGCATCGATGCGGCGGCCAATCCCGTTTCCGGCGGTACCAGTCAGCCCGATCTTTTGGTGATGATGCACGCCATCAAAGGTAAAAATTACGATTTCGGCTTCGATTTTGAGAAGCTTCTTAAATATGAGAGCACACTCAAATCGTGCTTGAGTGACTATTTTATTCCACCTGAAGCGACCATGGTCGAGCCGCTGATTCAGTTCTCGCCAATGCCTGGAGGCGCGCTTACGGCCAATACGCAGATGTTACGCGACAACAACATGATGGATAAATTTCATGATGCCATTTTAGCAATGCGCGAAGTGGTCGAAAAAGGGGGCTACGGCACTTCGGTAACGCCGGTAAGCCAGTTCTATTTTCAACAAGCACTCAACAACGTCCTCTTTGGCCCGTGGAAAAAATTTGCGCCGGGCTATGGCCGTATGGTACTGGGCTATTTTGGTAAAACACCGGTAGCGCCGGATCCTGAAATTGTCAAACTGGCAAGCGAACAAATGGACTTGGAGCCAACAACGCAAAAAGCGATTGATCTGGCCGATGCCGATGAGAGTAAATCACTGGCGTACTGGAAGCAGAAGCTTGAAGATGAGAAGATCGAAACGACAGAAGAGAACATCTTTATTGCGGCAGCATGTCAAGAAAAAGGGATCACATTTTTAAAAGGTGAGGCCGAGGTTAATGTACGCAAAAATTCACAAACGCCAATAGTGCAAGAGAAAGGAACGTCAATGGGTTCAGGAAGTTATACGGTAGTCGTCAACGGTGAAAAATTCAGTGTTCAGGTTGCAGAGGGAGATGCCGATATTCAGGTCACTCCGGTAGAGCAGAGTAGCACAGCGGCACCAAGCGGTGCGGGCGAAGAGATCAAAGCGAGTCTTCCAGGAAGCGTGTGGAAAATTGTTGCCAATCCAGGCGATAGTCTCAAAGAGGGTGATAAGATTTTGATTCTTGAGTCGATGAAAATGGAGATTGATATTCTTGCCCCGCGTGACGGTGTGGTGCAAAGTATTTTGGTAAGTGCCAATGATAAAGTGGTTGAAGGCCAACCGCTGGCAGTATTGGGGTAGCGAATGCGCGAACTTCTGGTTAAACTCTTTTTTTTGATTGCGCTTTTTAGCGCGGGAAGTCTTTACGCGAATGTTGCGCACGGGCATGAAGAAGAGAACACAGCATCTTCTGAAACGTATACGCCAAAAAGCATGAGCGAGCTGGTCGGTAACTTTATGCAACGTACCGGTATCGCCGCCGTGCTTTATCCTGATCCCAATGAGCTTAACAGCAAGGGTGAGAAGATGGATGATTTTTATAAATCCGGCGGCAGGGTTATCATGATTTTGGTCACGTTTGTGCTCTTTTACCTTGCCATTGCCAAAGGGTTTGAGCCGCTTTTATTGCTGCCAATCGGGTTTGGCGGTCTTTTAGCCAATATTCCCATTGCCGATATTGCCGGACCGCACGGTTTTCTAGGCGTGATCTACAATATGGGTATCGCCAATGAATTTTTTCCTATTGTCATCTTTATGGGCGTCGGTGCGATGACCGACTTTGGTCCGCTACTCGCCAACCCCAAAACGGCGCTACTTGGCGGTGCGGCGCAATTTGGTATTTTTGGCTCACTGGTGGGTGCCGTGATGCTCTCTCAATATACCGATATTGTAGGTTTTACCCTCAAACAGGCTTCGGCCATTAGTATTATCGGTGGGGCGGATGGCCCGACATCGATCTATATCGCTTCGGCACTGGCGCCGGAGATGCTGGGCGCTATTGCCGTAGCATCGTATTCGTATATGGCACTGGTACCGATTATCCAGCCGCCGATTATGAATGCACTCACCACTCCTGAAGAGCGTAAAATTAAAATGACGACACTGCGTCCGGTACACCGCATGGAAAAGCTACTTTTCCCGCTTTTGGTGCTGATGCTTTCCATTATGATCTTGCCCGATTCCACGCCGCTTATCGGTGCATTTGCCTTTGGTAACTTCTTAAAAGAGTCGGGTGTAGTAGAGCGTTTGAACGATACTTTGCAAAATGCGCTCATTAATATCGTAACCATCTTTTTGGGTCTGGGGGTGGGTTCCAAACTGGCGGCCGATCAGTTTTTGGCTACGGAAACCTTGGCCATTATTTTTATCGGTCTGGTCGCCTTTTCGATCGGTACGGCCGCGGGTGTGATTATGGCTAAGATTATGAACAAATTTTCCAAGCAAAAGATCAATCCGCTGATCGGTTCTGCCGGAGTCTCCGCTGTTCCTATGGCAGCACGCGTATCGAACAAAGTCGGTATGCAAAACGATCCGCAAAATATGCTGTTGATGCACGCTATGGGACCTAATGTTTCCGGTGTTATCGGTTCTGCGGTTGCTGCGGGTGTGTTGCTTTCCATCTTTGCATAAGGCTTACATGTAAAGTATGGTATCATCTTCTAAGCAGGAGATGATATGCGTTTTATTCTTATTATTGTTCTCTTTTTAGGATGTGCGCACCCTCAAAATGGAGAACATGAAAACCTCAAATCCCTTCATAAACTTCGTACTGCCAAAATCAAACGCCTTATTCATGAGATCAATGAGGTAATGTACCGTCAAAACCGTAGCGAAATTGAGCGTGATGATGAAAAACGGCGCTATATGTTGCGTTTGGCAGATCAGTTTAAACACATGTCGTCGCGTATGCTTGACATTTTAAATGAAGATGCCGTATCGTCATGTTTGAATGACCGCCAAACATTCAAACAGTATGCTTGGCAGTTGCGCAAATACGCCACATCGCTACATGTAAATGCTGATGGGTACCGTTTTGATGCCGCCCAAAAAGCACTAAATCAGAGTTTGAATCTTTGCGCACAGTGTCATGAAAACGGTAAAATCAATGCGGATGTGTTGGAGCCATACCGCAAATGAGATATGTTTTCTTGATGCTGTTAGGCTTTGCGTGGGCTTATGCAAGCGATATCGTGAAGGACACACAGGTACAAGTAGGCGGGCGCGTACAGGTTGATATGGATTTCGCATCGCCTCAAGGGAGTTTTACGCCTGGCGGTATTGTTCTTGATTCAAAGGGAGAAAATGCGCAGCTAAGTTTTAATGTTCGTGATAGTCGTTTATGGTTTAAAAGCCAAAGCGACACGGAGCTTGGTCTGATACGCACGGTTACCGAGATTTACTATTTTGGCGAGAAGGGCAGTGAGATCAATACCAACGATCACGGTTTGTCGTTGCGCTATCTGTATGCGGCTATCGGTGATGTGGTAGTAGGGCAGGCAAACTCGCTCTTTTCTACGCGATATGCTTCGGATACACTGAATAAACCTATGAATTTGACATTAGCGCGTCAGCCTATGCTAGCGTATACCTATGTTTTGTCAGATCAATGGTATCTTGATGGCTCTATGGAGCAGAGTGAAAGCTATCTTAACGACGAAAATGCAACGGCACAAAGTATTAACGATGACATTGTGCCCGATTTGGCTTTGCGTCTTAGAGGTTATTTTGAACGTTTTGAGTTTTCAGCTACAGCCATGACACGACTGATTCGTTATGATGGCGTGAGTATAGGCGATGTTGATTATGAGGGCAGTGATGAAGTGTGGGGATTTGGGCTCAATGTTTCGGCGCGTCTGAATCTTTATGCACTGGATCATCTGATCGTTAATGCACAATACGGCAACGGCATCGGACGCTATTTTACGCTCAATGCCTATACGGACGGCACTATTAACAGCGATGGAAAGATAATACTACACGATCTTTACGGTGGCAGTGTGGGGTATCAGCACTGGTGGAGTGAGCATTTACAAAGCAATATCGTATACGTCACCACACGTTTTGATGTGCCCGAAGTATTGCATGTACAAGCTGTTGAACGAGAGGCTACGTCATGGCAGGCCAATTTGATTTACTCTCCCATCAAAAAAGGACGCGTGGGAATTGAGTACGGTTATGCTCAGCGCTTACTTGAATCGGGGGATGAAGGCGATATGCACCTTGTCCGGATGCAACTGCGTTATGACTTTTAGTCATTCATGACGGAGATAATAAGCGGAATAATATCTTTGCTTTTCGTTTTGTCAATAAAGCCGTTGGCTCCCAACATTTCGGCTTCTCGTTTGTTGTTTTCTCCGGTCATGGAGCTGTTGACAATAATGGGTATATTCATCGTGGCAGGATTCTTTTTGAGCGTCTGAATCACGGTAAACCCTGAAACTTCCGGCATCTCGATATCGGTAATAACGGCGGGTATCCGATCGGGATCGGGAATAGTACTAATATAGTTGAGTAACTCTTTTCCGTTATTGAAAATTTTGTACTTCATGCTGGAGTTTTCAAAAATTTTGCGCAGATGATTTTGTGCAGTTTTTGAATCTTCGGCAATCAATACCGTACCGTTGGCTAGTTTGAGCGGTACATTGATATCTTGCAGATTCCCAGGGGAGAGTTCGGTATTAACCATGGCGCTTGGAATCGTATCGGCCAGAAGTTTTTCATAATCGAGTACCAGACAGAGGCTACCGTCATCAAGTCGCGTATCGTTGATGACGATACTATCTTCACCAACCCGATAACTCTCGGGCGCGTGCATCTCCGACCAGTTCTTTTTGACGACACGATAGGCCAGTGTAATACGCAAGCCGATGATAATACCGTTAAAGTCACAAATTAAAAAGTTGCTTTTTTTATGCTTATCGACTTCATCAACTCCCAGCCATTTGGGCAGATTCAAAATAGGAATCTGCATTCCACGCAGGGTGATCGTACCCTCAAGTAGCGGATGAGCCGATGGAAGCAGGGTAAGGTGATGACGAGAAGACTCCACTACTTCGCGTGTTTTAAATACGTTAATGGCGTAATAGGGCGCATCATCGGCATGACTGACTTTAAAAACCAAAAGCTGGACTTCGTTATTTTGCGCCAGCCTAGTTGCGGCATCGACGTGATCGAGAAGGGACATGAAAATCTCCCATGAAGTGAATTACGATTATGATACCTAAAAAGTATTGAATTATCCAAAAGTAGTATACAATAGCGCTTTACATGTAAAGGTCATTATGGGTAGAGCTGTTGAATTTTTTCTTAAAAACGTGCATCTTAATCACGTGTTGCTACTCTTTTTGCTACTTAGCGGCATCTACGCCTACATTAAAATTCCCAAAGAGCTTTTTCCCGATATGGTTTTGGAAAAAATTGCCATTTCAGGGAGTTATGCGGGTGCGAGTGCCGGCAATCTTGAAAAGATGGCGGTGCGTGATATCGAAGAGGACGTGAGCACCATCAGCGGTGTGATCGAGACGCAAAGCATTATCACCCCAGGGCAGTTTTCGATTATGCTTACGCTTCAAGATCATACCGACGCTTCACGCGTTTTAGACAAAGTGCGTGACGCCATTGCCAATGTACGGCGCAATCTTCCCGATGATATGAACGAACCCGTCGCCAAGCAGATGGATAAAATTAAAGATCTTATTGACGTCTCTATCGCCTCGGATACACTTGCGTACGATGAACTGCTTGAAGAGGCAAAAACGCTACGGCGCTATCTGCTGCGTATCGAGGATATTTCCGAGGTAGAGATCAATGGAGACGCCGACCGTCGCGTCGAGATGCGTCTGCATAAAGAGGCGATTCGCGCGTATGGCATCAGTCCCGAATCGGTTATTAGCGCCATCTCCAACCTCTCGTATGCTTTTCCCGTCGGTAATATCGATGATCCTGCTAACTTTGCGTTTATTTCAACCGTCAACGGAAAACCCGATCAAACGCAGTGGGAGGAGAGTATCTTACATGTAGACGGAAACTATATCCGTCTTGGCGATATCGCTACGGTATGGATTCACCATCCGCAAGAAAACACACTGGGCTCATTCAATGCCAAGCCTTCCATTACGCTTGAACTTTCAAAGATTCAAACCGGCAATGCCATTACCTTGGCACAAACGGTTAAAGAGGCTTTGAAGTCGTATGAAAAACAGCATAAAAACCTCACTTTATCGGCCTATCACGACTCTTCAAAACCCATTAAAAACCGTTTGAACGTTATCATTTCAAATCTGACACTGGGACTTATCTTAATCTTTTTCTCGGTCTATATCCTCATAAACCGCTCTACTGCCGTAGTCGTCACGCTGGGGGTGCCTTTTGCTTTTATTATCGGACTGCTGTTTGTCTATTATATGGGCTACTCGCTTAATGTTATTTCGCTGGTAGGCGCACTGTTGGTGATCGGTATTGCGGTGGATGATGCGGTGGTGGTCTCTGAAAATATTCAGCGCCATATCGATGAGGGCATGGAGCCTTTTGAGGCGGCCAAAGCCGGAGTGGGAGAGATGCTCATGCCGGTGACGATGGCAACATTAACGACCATTGCCGCATTTTTACCGCTCTTTATGATGAGTAACGAGTTGGGACTCTTTTTAAAGATGATTCCCGTTGTGGTCATCATGGTGCTACTTGGCTCCTTGCTGGAGAGCTTTTTCTTTTTGCCGCTTCATGCGAAATCGTTGCTCAAACGCGGCGCGCCCTCACGCGACTGGAGCCGGCTCAATGCCTTGTATTCACGAGCGCTACATCGACTGCTTCGTCACAAAATTATAACGCTGCTTTTTTTCTTTATCGTCATACCGATTTTGAGCGTTTTCTCCCTCAATCAGCTTCATTTTCAGTTTTTCCCGAGTTTTGACGGCGACAGACTCTATGTATCGGGAAAACTTAATATCAATACTCCTATTGAAAAAACATTTGAAATCGGTCGTGCCGTAGAGCGTGAGGTGCTTAAATACAAAGAGGAATTGAGTATAAAAAACGTCTCACATGTCAGCGGAAGACGTAAAAATCTTATTAATCAGAGTGAACGAGGCGAAAATCTCTTTTATCTGCGTATTGAACTGCACGAAATGGTTGATACGAATTTTGTGAATCGATATATTAATCCCATTTTGGATCTTTCGTTTGAGTTTAACGACCCCGAAAAGATTCGCACGCACTATTCGTATGAAGTGGCCAAAATATTGCGCCAACATCTCAAGGCACTTGAGGAGCAGTATCATTTTGAGGAGTTTGCGGTCATGGAGCGACGGCCGGGACTGGTTAAGACCGATATCGGCATTAACTTAAGCGGCAGTGAAGCGGCGACCCGACACGCACTCGAAGAGCTCAAAACAGCACTTTCACATATTGATGGTGTGAGTGAAGTGGCGGATAATGTGCGTTTGGGCAAGATTGAGTATAAAATCGCCATTACCTCGTATGGTGAACAGTTGGGGCTAAGTGAGCGCTATATTGCATCGGTGCTTAGCGGTTATTTTATGAATAGCCGCAAGGCAACGACATTTGATGATAACGGCGTAGTGGAGATTACCACCGAATTTGCCGACAAAGATACTCTTGATAGCCTGAGCAATTTTGAACTCCCCCTGCCGTCCGGCGGCTTTGTAGCGCTACATGATGTGGCGCAACTGCTCGAAAGCCGTGATTATGAATATATCGAAAAATACAACGGCGAGGTGGTTAAAAGCGTTAGTGCCAATGTGGACAAAGCCAAAACTACGGCCTCTCAGGTGCTTGATGCGATTCGTCCTAAACTCGCAGAGATCGAGGCGGGGGGCATTAGGGTGAAATTGCGTGGCGAAGAGGAGAAAAACGCGGAGCTTCGCAGTGATATGATACGCTCTGTGGGCGTCGCACTCTTTTTGATGATGATTTTATTGCTGATTATTTTTCCTAAAATTAAGTATGCGCTTATGATTCTTTCGGTGATTCCGTTTTCGATTTTTGGGGCACTAGCAGGGCATCTTATTGTCGGTATGAATCTGGCAATGCCCTCTATTATCGGGATGTTGGGACTTGCCGGAGTCGTCATCAACGACGGTATCATTATGCTGGATTTTCTGCACGGTACTCATGCCACCGAAGCGTTTTATCAGCGTGCTTCACTACGTCTGCGACCTATTGTTATCACTTCGCTTACTACGTTTTTTGGGCTTTCAACACTGATCTTTTTTGCAACGGGGCAGGCCAAAATTATGCAACCTTTGGCTATTTCGCTTGGCTTTGGCTTGCTGTGGGGAACGGTGATGAACCTCTTTTATCTTCCTACCCTCTATGCCCTTGTGAATCGTATTAAACCCTGATATGCATAAGGTAGGATGATATGATACAATACCTGACACACATTTGCTCAGGAGAATCGCATGGAGAGTATCGTTAACACCATCTTTGCTTTGATGGCCGCTACGGGAATTGGATGTTTGGTCTGTAACTATTTCTATTTTAAGAAGCAAACGCCTCCAAAAGTGCCTGATACTATGGCACCTAACACCGAGGAGAAAGTACATGCGGTTTCTGAAAGCCCTCAAACAGATGATCGTCCCGCTAATTTGCTGAATGCTCCGCAAGGTGAGCGAGATGACCTCAAACGCATCAAAGGTGTTGGCCCGAAACTCGAAGAGAAGCTCAATACGCTTGGCGTATACCATTTTGCTCAAATCGCGCAGTGGAGCGAAAAAGAGCTAGAGTGGATTGATGATTATCTTTCGTTTAAAGGGCGCGCGAAACGCGATGACTGGATTGCGCAGGCGAAAGCACTCGCTTAAACACCAACCGGTGCCTTGCCCTGAAAGGGCTCCCAATTGATATAGCCTTCATCGCCAAGGCGTAGCATCGCCGTGTCCTCTTTTGAACTCACGTAAGTGTAGATGCGTTCGTATATACTGAGATTAAACTGATTTTGAATCTTGTAAACTTTCTCAAAACCGTCGTTGACATTTCCCTCAATTTTTCCCGAGAGTTTTCCGTCGATACATTCAGGTTGCTGGGCGATTACTTTGTAGCCGTTTGCCGTTGCCCAAGGTTCAATCAATGCCTGCATAAACATAGTGACAATCACAATTTCATGGTGATAGCGCCGATGCCACTGTAGCCGCTCTTGTGCTTTTTTTGTAATCAAAGTGGGTAAGACCGTGAGTGAAAATTCACGTGCAAGTTTCTCAAAATCTTTGCAGGGCCAATCTTGCAAAAATTCTGTTAATAGATACTCTTGATCGGTCTCTTGAAAACCCAATTTGAGACCAAGCAGTTTTGAAGCACGTATGAGACCCAGCTTGACAGGAGCACGCGATGATGAAAACTTTATAAATTCAATAAGGGCATTTTTATTTGTAATAGTACCATCAAAATTAAACAACGCTAAATTTTTCATTATTAAACCTTTTTTGTTAAAAAGAGCCCCGTAGTTATGATTAGAGTTTAGTGTGGGGTGAGAGTTGAATAATAGCACCGTAATTGTTAACCGAGAAGTAACTCAGATAAAAAAATTGCCGTACAGGAATTTTTGAGCTGGGTTCTAGTAGAATATGGGACTTTTTAAATGAGGGTAGTATGCGTATTGTCTATTTTATCTTATTTTCGTTTGTGGTGTTGCAAGCCAAAGAGTATTATGCCAAAGTGGAACCGTATGAGATTCGTACGGTGGCTTCAAATGTTTCGGGACAGGTGCTGTTTGCCGATGAAAAGCGTGAAGGCAAACGTCTGGATAGTAAACCGTTTATTGTGATTGATGATGAGCTTGACCGTGATGAACTTAAAAGTGTTGAAACCAAACTTGAACTCTTACATGTAACGCTTGATCTCAATAAAGCGTTAAGAGACAATTATGAAGAGACGCTACGCCGTAAACGGATCAATTATGAGCGTATTAAAGATCTGAAAATTAAATCGTCGGTGGAAAAAGACACCATGTTTTACGATGTGACGGCGAGTCAAAACAGCCTGATCTCGGTGGATAAAGAGATTGCATCACTGAAAACCCAGATTAGCGATATGCAACTGCGCCGCGCGCAACTGCGCCGTAGTATCGGCGATAAGCATCTTGCGGCAAAAGGGATGGTGCTGTATGAGTTGATGGTGAAAGAGGCGCAAGTGGTTTCGCCCGGTACGGCATTGGCCAAACTTGCGGATGTCTCCAAAGCGATGCTCACACTCTATCTGAGCCATGAAGATGCATTAAACGCAAAAGAGAAGGTGCTCTATCTTGATGGCAAGAAGAGCGATTACACGATTTCGCGGCTATGGGATATTGCCGATGAACAGCATCTCTCAAGCTATAAAGCGCAGATCGTTATTGATGCGCCGCAACAGTTTTCTGCTTTGGTAAAAGTGGAACTCAGAGATGAATAACACGGCGTGTTCGCTGGATTGTTATGACGCCTGTAGTATTGTCACTGATGGCACAGTATTAAAAGGCGATCCTAAGCATCCGCTTACAGCAGGGTTTTTGTGTCCGCATTTAAACCATTACGACAGACATGAGCGTATTATTGCGCCGCGCTATAAAGGCAACACGATCGGCATGACAGAGGCGTTGTCTCTGCTGTGTGAAACACTTGAACGTACGCCAGCACACCGTACGTTGCATCTGCGGGGACATGGAAATTTTGCCCTCATGCAGGGAGTGACTGATCACTTTTTTGCCTCATACGGTGCAAGCCTCACCAAGGGCAGTCTGTGTGACGGTGCGGGTGAAGCCGCTGTTTTGGCCGGACGCGGTAGCAACCGATTGTTTGCGCCTAGCGAACTTGAAAAGAGCGAAGTGGTGATTGTCTGGGGGCGTAACGTACATGTAAGCAATTCGCACTATCTGCCGCTGTTAAAAAATAAAACGGTGATTGTGATCGATCCGGTACGCACCAAAATTGCCAAGAGTGCGGATTTACATGTACAGATAAAACCGCATGGTGATCTCTATCTGGCACTGCTACTCAGCCGTTTTGCGATGATTGAGGGCATGGAAGATAAGGCGTATCTTGAAGCCTATGCCGCCGAGTATCGCGATTTTTACGAACTCACCCAGCAGGTGCGGATTAAAGCGGTGTTGGAGCAGATAGACGTAACACTCGGAGAGATTGGCCGAATACTGGAGCTTATTCGCAATAAAAAAACGATGATTCTTGTCGGTTTAGGGGTTCAAAAGTATCGCAACGGCGCCGATGTGATGCGTGCGATTGACGGCTTTGGAGTGCTGATGGGTTATTTCGGCAAGGAAGGCTGTGGCGTTAATTTTCTGGGTGGATCGCGCGAGGGTGTTCCCTCACCGTTTAACGACAATGCCAAAAAAGTCGCAGTGGGTTCCGTTGCGTTTAGCCATTATGATCTGCTCTTTATTCAGGGGATGAACCCGCTCTCGCAACTTCCTGATCTTAACCGCGTGGAGCGTGAGATGCAAAGTGTTGAGACGGTGGTCTATTTTGGACTCTATGAAAACGAGAGTGCCGCGCGCGCCGATTTGGTGATTCCGGCCAAAACATTTTTGGAAAAAGAGGATATCCGCGCAAGTTACGGCAAGAATGAACTGCTACGGATGCCAAAGCTCAGAGAGAGTGACATCGGTATTAGCGAATATGAACTTTCGCGTTATCTTTGTGATGCGTTTGATATTGCACTAAAAAGCGAAGCCGAGTATATTGAGTATTTTATGTCGTATCGTGAGCAGGTCGCATCACGACCCGTTTCGCCTTATAGCGAAGGGTTTGATACCGACGACGGCGCGTTTATATTTTTAGATGAGTTTGATGCCGAGTCGCAGATGCAAGAGGGACTCTTTTTGATTACATGTAAGAGTCCCAAAAGCCTCAATTCACAGTTTAAACGGGAGCAATATGTTTATGTGCATCCCAGTTTAGGCTATATCGAAGGGCAACGCTTGCGCATCGTATCGTCAGAGGGCAATGTGGAGCTTGATGCCAAGCTGGATGATCGGCTACGCCATGATTGCGTACTGATCTACTCAGGAACGCCGAATGTGAATCGGCTTAGTAGCTCCAAATTAAGTTATGAAGGCGATAATGCCGCTTTTGAAGAGAATAGAGTAAAGGTAGAAACATGCTAGATAATTCATATGTACTCAACACGTATGCAAGGCAAGATATAGCGTTTGTCAGTGGTCAAAACGCGACACTCACGGATGCACAGGGGCGTGAGTATATCGATTTTACCTCGGGAATCGGGGTGGTGAGTATCGGTCATGGCGAGAATGCGCTTTCAAATGCGTTGTGCGATCAGCTCAAAAGCATGATTCATATCTCAAACCTGTATCAGATTGAGCCGCAGGCCAAGGCTGCCGAAGCGATTGTAAAGGCGAGCGGTTATGATATGGCTTGCTTTTTTGGCAACAGCGGTGCCGAGGCAAACGAAGGTGCTATTAAAATTGCACGCAAATACGGCGAAGTAGACGGCAAACCTAAGCGCTACAAAGTAATTACGCTAGAGCACTCCTTTCACGGACGTACGATTTCAACGCTCAAAGCCACGGGACAAGAGTCGATGCATACCTATTTTGGACCCTTTCCCGACGGATTTGTGTATGCTAAAAGTATTGATGATATCAAAGGGCTTTGCGATGATCATACCGTGGCGGTGATGATCGAGCTGATTCAGGGTGAGGGTGGCGTACAACCGATTGACCGCGATAAGGTCAAAGCGCTGAGTGCGATGCTTAAAGTGCGCGATATTTTGCTGATTGTCGATGAGGTGCAAACAGGAGCGTACCGTACCGGCGAATTTTTGGCCTCAAACCTCTATGACATTGAACCTGATATCATCACGTTAGCCAAAGGTGTAGGCGGTGGCGTGCCGATTGGCGTAGCGATGACAAGGCTCAAAGATATCTTCAAGCCTGGCGATCACGGTTCGACGTTTGGGGGCAACTACCTCTCTAGCACGGCAGCAATAACCGTGGTGAATGAACTCAACGCGTATAAAGAGAGCGGAGCGCTTGATGAGGCGATTATCTATTTTGAGGCGGGTATCCGCAAGCTTCACGAAGCGTTTAGCACTATTTTTACGGATGCGGTTGGTTTTGGCATGATGCGCGGGCTTCGCGTGAAAGATGCCGAGACGCTTACAGCTGTTATTAACGCCGCACGAAACGAAGGGGTATTGGTGCTGAAAGCGGGTCGAAATACGCTACGTTTCTTGCCACCGCTTACAATTACAAAAGGAGAGATGGATGAAGGGTTCAAACGTCTTCATCGCGCTGTCGCTACTGTGTAGCACGCTGGTTACAGCCGATACCAATACCACACTGGAGAGTTATCTCTCCAAACTCAAACAGCGTAGTTTTGAGCTGGATTATCAAAAGAACGAAGAAGAGTCATTGATGTTGCGCGATTCATGGATATCGCCGCTGGAATTGAGCTACAGCTATACCGAATCCGAACCGTATGACAATAAACAGACCAGTATGAGTGCATCGGTAAGCATCACGCAACCCATTTTTAAATTTGGCGGCATTTACTATGGCATCAAATACGCCAATGCCGCGTATGAGACACAAAATTTCACGATTGAGCAGCAAGAGCGCGCACTGATCAAACAGGCGGTGGCTTTATTGATGCAGATCAAACAGAGTGGACTTAAAATTGAAGCGCAAAAACTGCGGATTGACAATGCGCGCATTAATCTTAAGCAGCAGCAAGAGCTTTATATTAACGGGCAGCTTGATTCGGGCTTTTTAAATAATGCGGTGATCGAAAAAAATGTGGCGCTCCAGACGCTTTTTGATCTTGAGGCGGGGTATGAGCGGTTGATATCGCAGTTTGAGAGCATCAGCGACAAAGATTACCGGAGTGCACCGATTCCGCATCTCGAATATGTCAAACGCGAAGATTTTATGGTGCACAATATTGATGTGAAGCTTTATGAAAGTACGGTTGAGCGTGATTACAATCAAAAGCGTACGACCGTGGCCAAATATTTTCCGCAACTGAGCCTTTATGGGGCGTATAAATGGGAGCGTAGCGAGAAGTTTCAGTTTGGTAATACGGGGGCAGGTTATTCGGGTGAGACGCACTATCCGAGTTATGGTATTAAAGCTTCCGTGCCGCTTGATATTAACACGTTTCGTGATATTGAGAGCGCCGAGGTGGATTATTTAAAAGCCAAAGTGCAACTTGAAGATTCCAAACGCGAACTGGGTGCACTCTTTGAACAGGTGGAGCAAAATCTTCAAAATTTTGATAAAAAAATTGCGCTCGCCAAAGAGAATCAGGAACTCTACGAAACGCTTGCGCACGATACGAAGATTTTATATGAGAGCGGGTATAAGACCGAGTATGATCTGAAAAATATGCAAAACTCGCTTGAGATTGAAAAGCTCAACGTTGAAATTTACGATTACGAGAAACAGCTCGAACTGCTTGACCTGTACGAAAAGCTCCAGCGTGACGTTTAGCGACTATATGGCCGATTGGCTTTATGGAACGCAGGGGTATTACGCCACGTATCGCGCCATCGGCAAAGAGGGTGATTTTTATACTTCGGTGAGTTCGTCAAAATTTTTTGGCGGCACCATTGGCAAACATATTGTCTCACTCGTTGATGAGGGATTTTTGAGCGAAGATGCCACCATCTGTGAGATCGGTGCGCACCACGGCTATCTGCTTGCCGATATTATCGAATTTATCTACACGCTGCGTCCCGAACTCTTAAACACCTTCTCATTTGTGATTGTAGAGCGTTTTGACGCAATGCAAGCGCAGCAACAACGCTATTTTAAAGAAGCGTTTGGTGATGCCATCAACCTCTTACATGTAAAGCAACTCTCGGAGTTACATGTAAGCAATGCCTTCTTTATGGCTAATGAGATTTTTGATGCTTTTCCTTGCGAACTTTTTTATAAAGGTAAAACGGCGAGAGTTCAAGATCACGAAGTCCATTTTGATATCGAGGATGAATGGGTAAGTAAAAAAGCGGCACATTTTGGCAAAGAGCGCGGTGAAATTGCGGTAGGCTATGAAGATTTTGCCGCGCAGATGGCACAAGCGGCGGAGCGTTTTGAGTTTATGAGTTTTGATTACGGCGAGATGACTGCACGTAACGATTTTTCGCTACGCATTTACGCTAAACACCAAGTACACCCTTTTTTTGAAGAGACGCTTGATCGTAGTACTCTATTTGGTAAAAGTGACCTAACCTATGATGTGACCTTCTTACATGTAAAAGAGGCGTTTGAAGCTGCAGGTGTGCCAATGGTGGCGTTTTCAGCGCAGATGAGGGCATTGGTGGATATGGGTTTGTTGGAACTGCTGGAGATGCTCAAAACCAATGTGGACGAGGCACTCTATTTGCAAGAACTGGATAAAATCAAACCGCTGATTATGCCCGAGATGCTGGGTGAACGGTTTAAAATGATTCGTTTTCGTAAAGGTGGTGCGTGATGCGCATAGCGTTGATACTGCTTCTGGGACTCTTTTTGTATGCCGATAGCGTCGATGGACGTACGCCGCTACACGAAAGCGTCTATTATGAGGATATCAATACCACCAAAGCACTTTTGGCGGAGGGTGCAGATGTTAACGTTCAAAACGCGGCAGGCTTGACACCACTGCATATGGCGATTAAAATGCGTAATCTGTCAATGGCGCAGATACTGCTGGATGCCGGAGCCGATATCGACGCACAGGATCATAACGGCAATACGCCGCTGATTCTGGCCGTAAAGAAAAAAAACCTTGAATTGGTGCGCTTTGTAGCCACACACGGTGCCGATGTAAATCTGGCCAATGACGACACGGTAACGCCGCTACATCAGGCGGCATTTAGCGGCAACGCCCCAGTGGTGGAATTTTTACTAAAGATCGGAGCCGATCCTATGATAACCAACGAAGAGGGATATACGCCGCTCGATTTTGCCGTGGTTAAGAAAAACGTAGCGGTGATTGAACTGCTTCAAACCTACATGAGAGGACGACAATGACGGTTCGAGTGAATGGAAACGACGTTACATTTAAAGAGGGCGAAAGCCTGCAAGCGCTTATCGTCACCCTTAATCTTGAGGGCAAAGTGATGGCGGCGGCGGTGAATATGAATATTGTCAAGCAAGATCAGTGGCATACCTACACGTTAAATGAAGGCGATGCCGTAGAGCTACTCGATTTTGTAGGCGGCGGTTAACGCGCCGTTTCAATCGCCACGACGGCAATAGCATAATCGCCGTCATGAGTGATTGAGACTGACGTATCAATAATGTCGTAACGCTCAACAAGGTGTGCTGCCAGATGAAGCTGGGGCGCACCTTTTTCGCTTTTGGATATACTGATGTCATGAAAGCCGCACTCTTCGCCGATACCGGTGCCTAGCGCTTTGGAACACGCTTCTTTTGCCGCCCAGAATCCTGCCGCCGTACGAATCTGCTTTACATATAAGAGCTCTTTGGGATTTAAAAAACGCAGTAACGCCTTTTCACCATATTTTTCTTCAAAACGCTCCATACGTTCGATTTTAATCATATCGATTCCGATCATGGTATGCCTACTTTATTGAACTACAAACTCTGTAAAAAAGACGTTTTTGATCTGCCCGTCGCTTAGACGCATGTTAAGCTGATCTACAATCTGGTCTTTGAGCTTCTCTTTCCCTTTGGATGTAGAGATCTCTTCAAGCGATTTGGATGAGAGCAGACGAATGATAATGTCGCGGATGACCGCTTTTTTAGTATCAAGTTCCACTCCCAGTTCTTCGCCGCTTAGCTCAAGATTCATCTGCACTTTCAGATAGCGTCTGCCGCTCTCAGAGAGTAGATTGACCGTAAAATTGTCTAGCGGGAACATGGGGCCAATTTCAGAAAACGGCGATTCGGCGCGACTGCTACCTGACGCAAGACGTTGCTGTTGCGTAGCGTCCATACGACGCTCTTGAGCAACGGGAGCCTGTTGCATCGTGGCCTCTTCGTCGTCGCTACCAAGCATTAATATGGCAACAACAGCCCCTACGAGAATAATAAGAATCAATACGACAATAACGATGATAAGAACAAGTGAACCCGATTTTTTTGATTGGGGTGCTTCTTCTGAACTTTCAGGGCTTGTCTCTTCTTCAGCCATCTACTACTCCTTGTAGTCGTGTTATCTTGGGATTTAGTATAGCAGAAAACTCTTTATTCAGTATTTCCTATCGGCTCTTTGGTTACAATAATGCCAACTTGATGCACGGATATTTTATGGTCGAATCTTTTTTTGGGGCTATCGGCGCACCCTTTCTTGGACTTTTTCGCTCTATTGAACGTTTTGGTCTGTTTTTAGTGTTTCAGGCACATGTATGGAAGCGCTTGCCACGTATTTTTCACCGCTTCCACCTTTTGATGGTGCAGATGGAGGTCATCGGTTTTGGCACAATGGGCGTGGTAACGCTAACGGCGCTTTTTACCGGCATGGTCGAGGCGATACAGCTTTATAACGGATTTCATGAGTTTGGCGTGGAGACCTTTATGGGGTATACGATTTTTGTCTCCATTACCAAAGAACTCGGACCGGTATTTGCCTCGCTAATGCTGATATCGCGTTCGGTTTCGGCAATGGCGGCGGAGCTGGGAACCATGCGGGTGACGGAGCAGATTGACGCTATTGACATTTTGGGGGTGGATTCCAAAGAGTATTTGATTGTACCGCGTATTGTGGCTACGACACTCTCGCTACCGCTTCTGGTTTTATGGTTCGATTTTATTGCCGTCTCAAGCGCGTATATGATCTCGACATATGTGCTAGGTGTGAATCCGACATCGTATCAAGATACCATTATGCGCATTGCAACCTTTAGCGATGTGGGGAGTGGGGTGCTTAAAGCGGCAGTATTTGGCTTTATCGTGAGCTCCATCGGCAGCTACGTCGGTTATCATACGAGTGGCGGTGCACGTGGGGTAGGGCAATCGACGATTATGGCGGTGGTCTACTCTGCGGTGGCCATTTTTATTGCAAACTATTTTCTCTCGGCACTCTACTTATACATCGGATGGTAAAATTTTGTGCAGTTCGCTCAGTGGGCGAAACTTGTACGCTTCGGAATCGTAAAACTCAATGTTACCGTTTTCGATATTGTAGTGCCAACCGTGAATATGAAGTGTTCCCGTTTTAACGCCTTCGCTGACGTAAGGATAGGTAAGCAGATTGTCGATTTGCGTAATAATGGAAAATTTTTCGGTAATACGCAACAGCTCTTCGGTGATTTCGTCGGAGTGGTAGTTGAGCAGGGCCAGACTTTTGGCTTTTTCACCGAGATCCAGCCATTTTCTGGTATGAATGCATTTTTCCGCATCAAGATCGCGGTAAAGAGCTTCGATCGCCCCGCAGTGGGTGTGCCCGCAGATAATAATTTCGCTTACATGTAAGACATTGACAGCATACTCAATGGCTGAAGCGGTAGAGTGGTAGTCTTCATCAGGTTTATAAGGAGCTACAAAATTACCGACGTTGCGTACTACAAAGAGATCCCCAGGCTTGATCTGCAACATCAGTTCGGGAATCACGCGTGAATCGGAGCAACCTATAAAAAGCGCTTTAGGATGTTGGCCGTTTTCAACCAGATCTAAAAGCTCCTCTTCGTGGTTTTTAAAATAGGTACGCTGAAAAAGTTCGTTACCCTCGGCGTATTCGTGCATGGTTTACTCGCAAGCCGTAATGCCGAGTGTACCTAGAATCTTGTCAAAAACCGCACCGCTTTCACGGTCGTAATCATCATGAAACTCAATAACCATAACCGTACGTCCACCGGAGATTGTGCTGGTGTAGACATTAGGCTTGAGTGAAAAACCTTCAAGTGCCCCTTCAAGTGCGCTTTCGATCTCTTGTTGTTGTGCTGCGGTAGAGTAAGCAAGGGAGAGTTTGGCATAACGCTCTTCGCCGTGGTAGACGGCATCGATACTGCATTCTTTCATCGTTAGGATCACCTTTGTCGAAATGTGAGTTAATTATACAGCGTTTACATGTAAAGCGTATTAAAGGGCACTACCAAAAACCCTAAAACCACTCTAACAATTTGCTCACTTCATCAATCTCGTAACATTTGAGATTCATTGTATCAATCGGTTTTTTTGCTACCAGCGCTTTGGTGATTTTTTGCAGTTGTGCTTCTTTAAGGCGAGTATCGAGCCCATAAACCTCGCGGATGTCGCCCACCAGCGAAACTTCACCCACAAAAACCGTTTCTTTAGAGATGATACGGTTGCGAAAACTGCTAATGATCGCTGCCAAAATCGCCAAATCCGCCGAAGTTTCCATAATCTTGATGCCTCCGGCGATGTTGATAAATACATCGTAGGAGTTGAGCGGAATTTCGAGTTTGCGCTCCAAAAGGGCGAGTAGCATATTGAGCCGATTGTTGTCAAAGCCCGTAGCTTGGCGTTTAGGATTGGGCGTATGGCTCTCGGAAACCAGCGCCTGCACTTCGAGAATCAGCGGTCGTGAACCTTCCATCACGACTGTGAGTGCCGAACCGCTCTGGCTTTTGTCGCGGTTAAAAAAACGCGACGAGATGTTTTTGGCCGAAATGAGCCCCTCAGAGCGCATCTCAAAGACACCAATCTCGCTGGTCGGACCAAAACGGTTTTTAAAACCGCGTAAAATGCGTAGCTCTTGCGAGCTGTCGCCCTCAAAATAGAGCACGGTATCGACCATGTGCTCCAATACGCGCGGTCCGGCAATAGAGCCTTCTTTGGTGATATGCCCGATAATAAAAATCGCAATACGCCGCTCTTTGGCGATGCGCATCAGATCAAAAGTGATCTGGCGCACCTGTGTGACTGATCCGGGGGCGGAGCTGACGCTTTCGCTGTAAAGGGTTTGGATAGAGTCGATGATAATAAAGCCATACTCACGGCTCTCCAGCTCTAAAAGCACCTGTTCAAGCCGTATTTCGCTGAGTAAAAAGAGTTGTGCTTCGTTAGCGTCCAGCCGGTTTGCGCGTAGTTTCACCTGACCTTCGCTCTCTTCACCTGTGACATAAAGCGTGTTCATTCCTGATTTGGCGATATTGGCACCGATTTTTAGTAGCAACGTCGATTTACCCACGCCGGGACTGCCGCCGATAAGCGTAAGCGAACCCGGAACTACACCGCCGCCAAGCACCATGTCGAGTTCGATGTCGTTGGAGCTAAAGCGTTCCACCTCGGTTTGGGTGATTTCGGTAATGCTTTGCGCTTTGGCTTTGCCTGATGGCGAAGCGGAGGTGAGTTTAATAACCTCTTGTTGCTGTTCGCTCAGTTCCAAAAACGAATCCCATCCGCCGCAATTGGGACATTTTCCCATCCATTTTGGCGTGGTAAACCCGCAGTGCTGGCACTCAAATACCGTTTTTTTCTTGGCCACCGCTTGCTCCTTAACGCTTACATGTAATGGTGTTGTTGACCTCGACACACTCAAAAGACGTGGCAAAGTTACTGTGCTTTTGGACGGGAACATCCGGTCCGTCAACCGCCTTTACATGTAAGTGCATTTTATAGTGTGTCGGAATGCCGTGCGATGCGAAAAGGTGCAGGTAGATCGTCTCATCTACACGATGATCGAGAATCACATGATACGCATCATTTTGACCTGAATAGATAGCGCTGTCATCACAGCGGGTTCCGACATTCAGAGATATATTAGCATCAGATTGCACGATCAGATCAAAAGTTGACAAAATGTCAGGTGTAAAGTAGTAAAAGTCGGAGTTGTCTTTTGATGAGTCGATGAAAAGCGTGCCGTTTTCGATATGGCGTTTTGAGCTTGTAATATGTTGAAGTTCTTCAATTTTTTCGCGTTGCCAGCACTTGCCGTTGCCGTCGCTATCGGCAAAAAGCAACAGGGCGAAAATAAGCAATGCAACGAGCCGCATCAGGCTTCCAGCGGGTAGCTTTTGAGCAGTGTGCCGTCTTTTTTAAGAAGCTCCCAACTGCATTGCGCTTCGTTGATATGGAGGCGATAATCCTCCCATGTGTTGCGATCTCGCACAAAGTGGCGTGAAGTGAGGTCAAATCCGTCACTACCAAGGCGTGTAATCAGGGATTTTTTATCCTCGCCTTCCATAGCGTGAAGTCGGCTGATCTGCTCTAACGTTGGGCCTTGTACCGACTCTGGCGCATCACTCTCTTCGGTTTGCGACTGTGACGAAGATTGCGAAGCAAAGGTGGCACTGCCGTCATCATCAAAAATGGCATCGAGAAAACCATCTACAAACTCGTATTTGTCAAACACAATCAGATCTTCGGGTTTTTCACCCACGCCGATAAAGAGAATCGGTAGTCTTAGCGCATAGGCGATGGAGAAGACCGCGCCGCCTTTGGCCGTGCCGTCGAGTTTGGTGATGATGATGCCATCGATATCGATCATCTCATGAAAGGCTCTGGCTTGCGAAATGGCGGAGTTGCCCTGCGTGCCGTCAATAATAAGCATTTTACGATGCGGCGCTCCTTCGTGCGCTTTGTCGCAGATGCGCACAATTTTTTGCAGTTCGGATGCCAGATTTTTTTGAGTGTGCAGTCGGCCTGCGGTATCAATAATGACGTGATCGACCCCTTTGGCTCTGGCCGATTCAATCGCATCATACGCTACGGCGGAGGGGTCATGCCCCTGTTTGGTGGCCACAATAGGCACTTCGAGGCGTTTGGCCCATAGTGAAAGTTGCTCAATCGCTGCTGCGCGAAAAGTATCCGATGCGCCCAGCAGTACTTTTTTGCCCTCATTGAGATAGCGCTTGGCCAACTTGGAGATGGTGGTAGTTTTACCAGCGCCGTTAACGCCTACGATAAGATCGACAAAGGGAGTCGTGTGCTGTGGCATCTCGTATTTTGCCCATGTGAGGGTTACGAGAAGTTTGGAGCGGAGTTGATCGCGTTTGACTTTGGAGCTAGGCAGTTCGCGCATGATGATCTCGACAAGATCATACTCCACATCGGCCTCAAGCAAGATATCTTCGAGTTCCTCTTTTAAAATAACGCTACGGCGTTCAGGTGCGATCGTTTTGATGGCACCGACGGTTTTACTAAGCCAGTTAAGCATCTATTTTCCTAATGCCGTTTCAATATCGGCGCGTAGCATCTCGGGCGGTACGGCTCCGGCATAATGCGTGACGTATTTGCCGTTTTGATACATGATAATAAGCGGAATCGGAAAGCCGCTGCCGACATTGATAGCCGACGCCAAGGCATTGGCAAAGGTGTGATTTTGCTTGGAATTGACGATGGGGTATGAAGCGCCGTGTGCTTTGGAGTATTCCAAAAGATCGCCGTTGGTTTTGTCATTTTCAATCGTGACGCCAAGAACAAGAATATCGTCTTTAAACTCCTCTTGGAGCTTACCCAGATGCGGGGCGATAGCGCGACACGGCGGACACCATGTGGCAAAAATATCATAAATCACTAACTTATCTTCAAAGCCTTTGAGGTTAAAATTTTCTGCGGATTTAGTGATGACATATGCCGTATTGTTTAGATCTCGCAGTTCGTAAGTATTGGACGCTACCATGGCGTTAGCCTGATCAAGGGCACTTTGTGAATTGTCCGAACATCCTTGAAATAAAAAAAGTGTTGATAATATGAAAAGTGTTGTTCTTATCATGATGCAATCTCTCCTAGGATAAAATGGGACAAATTATAGTAAAAAAGTGATTGGATGTCCCTGACTAAAGCCGAATTTCGTAGCTACTGCCTCAAACGCATGAATGAAGCCACGCGCCACAACAAACGCTATAAAGATGCGCTTGTGATGAATCAACTTCAATGGGTGCTTAAAAATATTCATGCCAAACGTATTTTATTTTATTGGCCCTTGGTTATTGAAGCGGATCTTCGTAAATTGTTACATGTAAGCCGTAAGAAGAGTGAGGTCTATCTCCCTTTTATGGTGGGTGAAAGTTTCAAAATGGTAGCATACAGATTACCCTTGGAACGAAAAAAATTTGGTATTTTTGAGCCGGGTCAATCATTTAGAAACATAACAAAAATAGATATTGCTATTGTGCCGGCTGTCGGAGTTGACGGCAGAACACGTCGAATCGGTTTTGGCAAAGGAATGTATGATCGTTTTTTTGAAAACCTGCCAAAACGCCCCCTAATAATATTTGTACAACCGGAGATTTGTAAAACTTCTCAATATATTTGTGACCGGTATGATATTTCGGCGGATCTGTTAGTTACTCCGCGCCGTCTTTATGGCGTGAGAGGTAATAAGCATGTGGGACAATCTTATTTTAATGCTAAGCGAACTGTTTGTCGGTGGCAGCGTTGCCATCGTTAGCGGTGCCGCCGGTTTTTTTATTGCAAAGCGCCTAGATAGCGCAAATTATGAGGTTTACGTTGATCAGGCAAAAGCCAAAGCCAAAGCCATTGAAAACGAAGCCGAGATGGTACTTGAGCGTAGTAACATTCGCTCTAAAGAGATCGAATTTGAAGCGAAAAAGCTTTATGACGAAGCGACTGAAGCAGCGAAGCGTGACCTTGCGCAACGTGAAGTCGAAGTGCAGAGACTCGAAGGCGAGTTTAAACGTTTTCAAAAACGCGAGCGCGAATTTTTAAGCGATGCGCGCAAAAAAATCGAAGGTGAGCAGACCACCTATAAACAGCGTGAAAAAGCGCTGGAAAAGTGTATGCTCGATTACGGTGGCCGACTGGACGAAGTGACGCGAATCGTGGAGTCTCATGCGGGAATGACCAAGGAAGAAGCCCGCGACATTTTGATGCGAAAAGTGCGAGAGCAGGCGCGTGCCGATATTGCCCATACGGTGCGCCGCATGGAAGAGGAGGCCAAAAACGATGCCAAACGCAACGCCAACTATATTTTGGCACAGGCCACGGCGCGTTTTGCGGGTGAGTTCGCGTCGGAGCGTCTGGTAAATTTTGTGCATCTTGACGATGATGAACTTAAAGGACGCATTATCGGCAAAGAGGGGCGCAATATCAAGACGCTTGAGATGCTTATGGGGGTTGATATCATCATTGATGAGACGCCCAATACGATTATCGTCAGTTCATTTAATCTCTACCGCCGTGCTATTGCGACAAAAACACTGGAACTGCTTATTGAAGACGGCCGTATTCAGCCTGCGCGCATCGAAGAGATTTACGACAAAGTGTGCGAAGAGTTTGACGAGTCGATTGAGCGCGAAGGCGAAGAGATAGTCTTTGAGCTAGGCTTGAGCAGTATCCACCCTGAACTTATCAAAATGGTGGGGCGTTTGCGTTATCGCGCCAGTTATGGACAAAATGCGCTGGTGCATACGCTTGAAGTGGCGCATCTTGCAGGGATTATGGCGGCCGAGATGGGTGGCGACCCGTTGCTTGCGCGCCGCGCGGGATTGTTGCATGATATCGGCAAGGCGCTTACGCATGAGCGGCAGGGAAGTCATGTGGATTTGGGTGCGGAACTGTGCCGACAGTACGATGAGGATCCTGTGGTGCTTAATGCTATCTATGCGCATCACGGTTTGCAAGAGATCCAGAGTGTCGAGTGTGGCGCGGTCTGTGCAGCCGATGCACTCTCTGCCGCACGCCCGGGAGCACGGCGCGAAGTGCTTGAGAGCTTTTTAAAACGGGTGAGTGAAATCGAAGAGATTGCATCGCAAAAAACGGGAGTTAAACAGGCCTATGCCATTAATGCGGGTCGTGAAGTGCGTGTGATTGTCAATGCCGTGTTGATTAATGATGATGAATCCTCACTGCTCGCACGTGAGATCGCCGGCGAGATTGAAGCCAAAGTTCAATACCCTGGTGAAATTAAAATTAACGTTATACGTGAAAGCAGAGCTGTAGAATACGCAAAATAGGGCGTATCGTGATATATTTGTGATATATTTGCGATGCTTTTAGTCTATAATTTTACCTAAATTGATAAGGCAGGATGTCAAGATGAGTAAAGAAGAGACCCTTACACAACTTCGTAATGCTAAAAAGGCACATATCAGGTGGGTACAGCGTGCCAAAGCTTTAACCGAAGGGTTGCCGGTAGAAAAAGATGCCATTCCCATGGAGAGTACGGAGTGTCTATTTGGGCAGTGGTTTTACGGCGATGGACAAAATCTTGGCCTCTTGCCCGGTATGGACTGTTTTAAGCAGATTGAGCATAAACATAATGAACTTCACGATATCTACATGAAGATTTTTAAAATCTATTTTGGCGAGATGAACCGCTCTTTTTTCTCAAAACTGTTTAACCTTAAAAAAAGAATTTCTGAGGCCGAACACGATATTGCCGTAGAGTTTTATGGACAGCTCAAACGTGTCTCCGAAGAGCTTTTGGAGCAGATCGAAAAGCTTGAGCGGCGTGTAAATGCGATGGCTGATGCGGAGTTTACTTTTTAATCGTTACTACAATTGCCCCGCGTAGATCGCCCATTTTGTAGCCTGTGGCTTTGTCTTCAGGGTAGTGTTTTGCAATTAATGCTCCCACCTCGCTTTTGGCAATATTACCGTGACACTTCAGACAGACCTCTTTATTGATACGAAGCGGTTTATAATATTTATAGGTATCGGCATCCACAGCTTTGATGAGCATTTTAGGAAGCATTACCCCTGCATTGTTAAGGCTCTCAAGCGCTTCGAGCACGACTTTTTCATCAGCTTGCGGAGCGTTTGCGGGATTACGGTTTTTAAGGCTAATGCGTTTTACGTTTACGGCTTTGCCCAGCTTTGAATTGAGCTCATCGGTAAGCGGATAGGCTTCGGTGGCACAAAAGGCTGCTGCTTCGATTGGGCCGCCGGATTTTAGGTGTGCTTTGAGGTTGCTTCCTAGCTTTTGAATCAACTGTTTTGATGCCGCATTGCCGGTGGCAATAACCGAAGCGATCTCTTCGTCTTTACTTTCGTAGGGATTGGCTAAAAGCAGTGTAGATGTGGCTAAAAGTAGTAGCGATTGGGTAAAACGCATTTTTATTCCTTGTAATTATGATAAATATAATTTTATAGAAAAATAGTTAAATTCAAGAATCTAATTCCTCGCCGTCAGAATCGTCATAGGGATCAAGATGCACGATGGTGTTGACACTATTATCGGGAAAGAGCCGCTGTAGGCCGATTTCGATCTTATCTGAGATGAGATGTGCATCATAAAGCGAGATGCTGACATTAAAAACGACATGAACGCTAATAAAAATATCCGAACCCGAACGGCGGGTAAGCAGGTCGTGATAATCACTGATGGGCTGATCGTTTAAAAAAGCGCTAATCGTAGCGACCTCTTGCTCTTCCAGCGCGGCATCCAGTAGCATTAAAATACCCTCTTTGATAATCGGATAGGCGGAGATGAGCATATAGACGGCGATGCCAAGACCAAGCAGTGAGTCGATTAGTGCTTCACCGGTGTAGTTTACTAAAAAGAGTGCGAGCAGTACGGCACCGTTTGAAAAGAGGTCGGTTTTGTAGTGCAAAGCATCGGCACGAATGACCATATTGCCGGTAGTGCTGGCGATACGGTTTAAAAAGAGCACCAGCAACGCCGTGAGCACGATAGAGACAAACATCACTATAATCGATTCATCCATATGGCTTAAGACTTTGTGGTTGACCATATTGGAGATGGCCTGAAAGAGAATGAAAAGTGCCGAAACCGAAATAATGGTGCCCTCAATTACCGCGGCTAAAGGCTCCAGTTTACTACGCCCAAAGTTAAAACGCGCATCGGGCTCTTTTTCGGCGTGGTGCAGGGCAAAGTAATTAAACGCAGATACCGAGAGGTCTAAAAATGAGTCGATGGCCGAAGCGAGTACGGCGATAGAGCCGCTCAAAATTCCAAAGGTCATTTTAATCATAACCAGCAGTGCGGCAACAGAGGTGGAGACAACGGTGGCTTTCTTTTCGATTCGCATGATGAAATCTTAACACAAAGCGCGCTAGAATGGCTTTTATGAATCTTCAAGCCATTCGTCAAGAGCGTCAAAAGTGGATGACGTGGAAAAATATTGCCCCTTTGCGTGACGCATTACAAACATTGCCTTATCTTACATGTAAGACGACACTAGGTGATGTGCTAAGCCTTACATGTAAGGAATCCGTCGATCATGAATTGATAGAAAAAACGGCGCGGATGATGATGCCGTGGCGCAAAGGGCCCTTTGAACTGTTTGGCCTTTTTATCGACACCGAGTGGCAGAGCCAGATCAAATACAACCTGTTGCGCCCCCATTTTAATCTAAAAGGTAAAAAGGTGGCCGATATCGGCTGTAATAACGGCTACTATCTCTTTCGTATGCAAGAAGATGCGCCTGCTAAGCTGGTGGGCTTTGACCCCTCGGCGCTTTATAAAACGCAATTTGATTTTATCAATCACTTTGTGAAAAGCGATATTGTGTATGAACTGCTTGGTGTGGAGCATCTACCGTTTTATGAAGAGCAGTTTGACGTGATCTTTTGTCTGGGGGTGCTCTATCACCGTAGTGACCCCGTGGCGATGTTAAAAGCGCTTTATAAAGGCTTGGAGCCTAAAGGCGAAGTGATTTTAGACACTTTTATGATTGACGGCGAAGATGAGGTGTGTTTAAGCCCTGCCGGAAGCTACTCGAAAATTTCCAATATCTACTTTGTACCGACGATTCCCGCACTGCGTAACTGGTGTTTGCGTTCGGGATTTAGCGGTTTTGAAGTGCTTGAAACTTCCGTTACATGTAAGGATGAACAGCGCAAAACCGAGTGGATCGAAGGTCAAAGCCTTGAAGATTTTTTAGATCCGAACGATAATACTAAAACAGTAGAGGGGTATCCCGCGCCCAAACGGGTATATGTGAGATTGATAAAGGAGTAGCTGTGGCAGAGAATGAAGAAGAACAGGTTCATATTGAAGATGATAGGGTACTTCGTAATACGCATGAGATGATCGATACGTCGTTAAGCGGAGACATTGATGAACTCGGCAGGGGCTATGCCAAAGTACGGCTGGAGACGATTGATTCTATGCGCGCCGATGATATGGGGCTGGTGCACGGCGGTTTTATTTTTAGTGCGGCTGATTATGCAGCAATGTTGGCTGTGAATGAGCGTAACGTGGTGCTCGCAGGTGCCTCAACACAGTTTTTGGCACCGGTACGGGTGGGAGATACTGTGCTGTTTGAGGCGCGCGAACGCCAAAAAGATGGCCGTAAACGTTCCGTACATGTAAAAGGTTCGGTATTGGATATTAAAGTGTTTGAGGGCGAGTTTAAAACGGTAGTAACCGATAATCATGTACTCAATCTTACGCTACTTGATAATGCCAAGGAAGCGACAGAGTAGTCTATAACGCATTTAGCCAATACGGCACATTACGTTGCTCGGCTTTGATGGTACTGGAGTTGCCGTGACCGGGATAGAGCATTTTGTCATAATCAATTTCTAAAAAGCGTTGTAGACTCGCTTTCATCGCCTGCGGATCGGAGTAGGGAAAATCCACCCGCCCAATGGAGCGCTCAAAAATAAAATCCCCGCTAAACATCGCATCGCCAATCTCGATGGTCGAACATCCGGGGCAGTGGCCGGGAAAATGCTTAAAAATAACCTCTATGCCCGAAATATCCAGTGTGACGACTTCGCCCTCTATTAAATGATCGGGTGTTGATGGCGGCAACCCCGGCATCCAGTTACTGCCTTGAAGTAAAAAAAGGTCATCCTTTGGCGTATAAAGTGGAACCTTCAACGTTTTTTGAAGCTCGCTATTGGACCAGACATGATCAAAATGGCCGTGTGTATTTAAAATGGCGACAGGATTGTCCACATGCTCTAAAACCCACGGCACCGCTCCCACACCCGGATCGATAATAATATCTTTACCCTCACTGTTTACGATATAGCAGTTTGTTTGATAATCGCCCATCGGTTGTCGCAAAATTCGCATATAGCCTCTTTTTTTGGTGGTATTGTAGCCAAACGTGTTACATGTAATGTCATGAACAACTATTTGTTAAGTGTAGCCAGATCACTGAGTCACACACCTCACTCCACGACACCATACTTTCGAACTTTGGCAAATGAGCGTTCAAGCAAGCTAAGCAACACGGAAAACTCCTTGCTTTTGAGCCTTGAATTGACCAATACGTTCTTGAGCCACTCCAATCCATGCTTGAATACG
>JBNKLA010000014.1:0-26311 GCA_050292115.1 Sulfurimonadaceae bacterium
ACATGAGGGAGCAAAATCTTCGTCCGTTTCGACCAGAAAGTTGCTACTTTACTGGTCTCTTTTGGTCTTTATTTTACTTGAAAAGTGCTTTGAAATGCCTGTTTTTAGGACTCTGCTCGCTTTTTCAGGGCTGACTAATTAATGCTATTGACGATGGATACACTCAGGCAGACATTGCAAAATATTTAAATCTTTCTACATCGGCGATTTCTAAAATAGTTACAAAATGGAATGAATAAAAGTGGTGATTCATCACCTGAGCTGTATTTCACCGTATTTGCGTAGAATCATTTGAAGATTATACCGCTTAATATAGGAGCGTGTTTTCGCAATATCGCAAAAATTCATGGTTCCTTCATCATATTCGGTTATACTTTACCCATTTGGAGGTGTGCGTAATGATTCGGATGTGGGGTGCGTTTGTGGCGGCTTTTATTTTTATCGCAGGTTGCGGTAGTACTAGCAATAGCACGAATGATGCGATGGATAACAACTTTACCATCCTAACCGGTACAGTCCCCGGTACGCTGATCGAAGCGTTTTGTACTGATGGAAGCTACTACGGCGTACACTCCATAGACAATAACACAACCATGCACCCTTTTGAATTGACTCTACCTAAACAGAGCCAGTGTCGTTTGATCATGAGCACTCATGATGAGAATGCCAGCATCAAGGTGATAACGCCGCTTGCTGTTATCACGCCAGAGGGGAGCGGCACGCTCTTTAGCACGCAAAGCGATCTGGTGGATATGGGGCATATTCCTCTGGCATTGAGCCGTGATGATATTAACGACAGCAACCATGACGGCGTTTCGGATGATATATTATCGGTGCATGTCATTAGCGGAATACTCACACATGTAGCGCTTGAAAATGATCCGATGGATACAGACGGCGACGGTATTGTGAATGTGTATGAAGATGATGATAATGACGGTATCTGCAACCGTGATGATGAAGACGATGACAATGACGGAATTGTCGATAGTGAAGATGTAGACGACAACAATGACGGTATTGAAGATGATGATACCGACGGTGACGGCATTAAAAATGAGATCGATAACGATGATGATAATGACGGTTTGAGTGATGAGCTTGACGACGACGATGACAATAATGGCATTAATGATGAAGAAGAGAGCGAAGATGATGAAAAAGGGGATGGTGTTGCGTCATCAAGCAGTGTGATGTCAAGTAGCAGTGCTCAAAGCAGTTTCGTATCGTCACAGAACGTACAAATCGATGAGCATGAGGGAGCCGATGAGGAAAATGAGGAAAATGAGAAAGATGAGGAAGATGAGGAGCACGAGCATTGAATATTCTTTTAGTCGAAGATGATCCGCTGCTGTGCGATCAGATTGCCATGCTGTTGCGCAAAGAGCGCTATCGCTGCGATACCTGCCACTCGCTTGAAGCGGCACAAGCGTATTACGATCAAAACAGTTATCAGTTGATCATACTCGATTGGAATCTACCCGATGGCACCGGATTAGAGATGCTAAAGCGCATACGCCAAAGTGCGGAGCCCGTGAGTGTCATGATGCTCTCGGGGCGTGAAAGCGTGGGTGAAAAAGTCGAAGCGCTGGATGCGGGCGCGGATGATTATCTCTGCAAACCCTATTCCAATAATGAGCTTTTAGCCCGTATCAGAGCGCTATTGCGTCGTGAGGCAACACAAAAACAGACACAGCTACGCCACGGCGATATTGTGCTTGATCTGGCAAAGCGCGAGGTGTCGGCAAATGGAGCGGTTGTGACATTGACGGTTAAAGAGTTTGAAATTCTTGAATTATTGATGCTACACAAAAACCGAGTGCTTTCGCGATTTGAAATCACCGAACTGATTTGCAAAGATTTTGATGCAATTAAGTCCAGCAATTTTGTGGATGTGCATGTCAAAAACATCCGCAAAAAACTCCAGCGCCCAGAGCTGATTTCGACCGTAAGAAGCGTGGGCTATACCATCAAAAATCGTTCGTCGTAAAAGCGCAATACGGCACTGCTTCCTTTGCCTAATCCCGCGCTCTCAAGAGTAAGATCGGCTCCGATAAGCTCTGCAAGCTGACGGCTTAGCGCCAATCCCAGACCGCTTCCGCGGGTTTTGTCGCCACCGGATGTTTTGAGCTGGGAAAACGCTTCAAACGTTTTGTCGATATTGTGCGCTTCAATGCCGATGCCCGTATCGACAACAGTGATGGTAGAGGGCGTTGTGACTTGCACCGCAACGGTGCCCTTAGGGGTGAATTTGATAGCATTAGAGAGCAGATTGAGCATAATCTGTTTGAAATATCTCGGATCGGCGTAGAGTTGGGTATCAGGGGCGAGCGTATATTCAAGCGTGAGCGCAAGCCCTTTTTCCGTAGCCAGCGGCAGTACGATATCGACACACTCTTGAAGCGATGCGTGCAGTGGAATATACTGCATCGCCACATCAACTTTGCCCGCTTCGATTTTGGCAATATCGAGAATATCGTTAATCATCAACAGCAGATGATGTGCCGCTTTTTCGATATTGCCGATGCTTTGCGCCTGATCGTCGCTAAGCTCTTCATACGCAATAAGAAACTGTGAATAGCCCAAAATGGCATTAAGCGGCGTGCGAAGCTCATGCGACATTCCCGAAATAAAGGCGGATTTGGCTTCGGATGCCGACTCAATAGCTTTAATCAGTTCAATGCGTTCGAGCTGAAGGGTAATCATTGCCGCAACGGAGCGAATAAATTTTGCCTCTTCGGGTGTTTGAAAATCGGCTTTTTCAATCACGAGATAACCTAAAAGGGTAGGCTTGGTGCTATCAAAATGGGTTACATGTAAGGCTAAATTAATAACATTGTCCACACGGGACTTTGAAAATCTGATGCGATCGTCAAAAACCTTCTCTAGCGTGATGATGCTCTGCTCAATACAGAGTAGCGGATTACTGCATTGCGTGATGGCATTAAACATATCAATAAGGCTGTTTAAGCGCTGCATCCGCTCCTGACTCTGCAAAGCGATGGCATCAAGCGAGTGTTCAACAGTCTCTAAAAGTGTGTTAAAACTATGTGAAAGCGAACCGATTTCGTCAACGGCGTCAACGTGTGTGCGCAGGGTATAATCTTGGGTCTTAATAATGGTATCGGCAGTATCATGAAGCTGTGAGAGGGGCGAAATGATACTATGGCTTAGGTGCTTGCCCACAAGATAGATTAGCCCGATACCCACAAAAAGTGTGATGAGCAAAAAGAGGGCAAACTGCTTTAAGAAGGTGTAGATGTCACCGGAGTATGGCGTAAACGAGAGCACCAAATTTATAGGTGCCGTGTTGAGCGTGATCGGTTCACGTTGTCGGCGGCTATCGGCTCCAAGTAGTATGTGCTCTTGAGAACTGAGGCGATAATGAAGCTGCACATCATTGACCAAAAGCTTTTTGAGATTTTCAATCGGATAAAACCCCAGAAGCTGTCCAAGATAGCGCTTGTCAAACGAAGCATACAGGGGATATGAAAAGGGGATGTAGCCTTGCACTATGGCCTGATCGTGTGAAAGTGCGGCAAGTTGATTGTGAGTCGAAACAGCTAAAACACTATGGTGCGAATCTACGGCACACAGTATGATGGATTGGGTGCTTTGCGCTTTGCGCTCAAGCACGCGGGTAATGCGATGGTCGATATCGTTGCTGAGCATATCATCAAAAAGCTCAAGTGTGCTGAGAAATTTCAGTTCATCATCAATCTGGTGCAGATGGGCTTCAATAAAGTAAGCCGATTGTTGTGCCTGCTGGCGGTAGCGCTCATACTGCTCTTTTTCAAAACTGCCGTGCTGCCAGTAGATAAAAAATCCTAAAATAAAGAGATACGGTGTCACGCCCATCAAAAGCAGAGCCGCTAAAAGGCGGTGGTGCAGGCTCTTTTTAAGCGCGCGTATCACCCAATGCCTTTTTGACGGTTTCAAGCATGGTGGCAATATTGCAGGGCTTGGTGAGATAGTGCTCGGCTCCTAAGGTTTTGGCTTTTGCAATGGTGTCGGCGGTGTTGAGCGCGCTAATAGCGATAATGGGGGTGCTAAGGCGCATCGTGTTGCGTATCTGCGCAATGGTTTCAAAGCCGTTTAGTACGGGCATCATAATATCAAGCATGATGAGGTCGTAGCGCTTTTGATGTAGCATCTCTATCGCGCTTTGGCCGTTTTGCGCTTCATCACTTTGCATTCCTTCTTTGTGCAGTACTTTGCAGATGACATCGCGGTTCATGGCATCATCATCAACAACCAATACCTGCTTCATAGCTCAACCTTATATAAAATCTTAACATCTTTGGGTATGGCATCAAGCGGAAGGTACCCCAAGGCGCCGTCAACGTTGCGTACAAAAGTAATCACCGCTTCAAACGAGTGCTGTATCAATGGGGGGCGCACACCGCGGTAGTGCGCTTTAGTCCAGTAGCGTTTGAGTTGAGAGGGTGTCATGCCAAGTATATCGTGTTCAAATTGCTGACGTAGTGGATGGCGCGCGGGGTAGTTGAGCGCATAGAGCTCTTGAGCACTAATATAGCGTAACTTTTTAAGATAGATGCGTTTGACCTGCTCATGGGTAAGCGCGTTTAACGGAAAACGGGCATTGGCGATAATGGCATACTGCTCTGTTGCATAAAGCGGCCACGACACCAGCATTAATCCAATAAGCAGTCGTATCATTGCTAAAACATCACCGCAAAGGTTGTGTGAAATTGACTCTCGTTCACATAAGAGTGCAGTTGGTACTCAAACTTGAATGTGACGGGATAAATGGGACGGTAGGTATATCCAAAAACACCGATCTGCTCTTCACGCAGTGCGCCCTCATCAATCTTATAGGCTTCAAAGCGTCCGATAAGGTCGTGATGCTCTTCAAATCGCCATACGCCTTGAAGGTAAAAAGCATAGGGAACGCTCCAGCGATACTCATCGCGCCGCGCGCCAAATTCGCTACTAATGTTAAAGCGATCGTTCTCATACGCGGCGGCGACGACGCCATAATAAAAGGGATCGTCGTCGGTAGTCAAAAAATGGCCTAAATCGGCTTTAAAACGCAACCCCTCGTACGATTGATACGCATACTCCGCCATATAGTGGCGTTTAGCGGAGATGTTGTTGGAATAGCTGTCGATATCGGAGTTCTCTTGAGCCAGTAGCGTGTAGCTGTTGTTATTGTGCAGACTGTCGGCATATTGTAGCCACACGCCGCTGGTATAGCGCGGGTAGACAATATAGGCCATATAGGGGTTTGAAGCCGAATCACGCAGTACGTTGACGGGTTCAAGATTCCAGTAGCCCGCAGGTGTGTTGAACTTTCCTAAACGTAGGCTAAGCGTATCGTTATACATGTAAGTGCCGTACAGGCGCTCAATATTGATGCGCGTACTCTGCTCTTCGCGCTCTATTTTTCCCCACTCTTTGACATAGACCTCTTTCATCTCAATTTCGGCTAGATATGAAAAACGCTCAATATCGCCATAGCCCAGCAACGCAAGCTCATCGACTCGAAACCGATTATAGTCATCCTTGCGCTTGAGGTAATCGAGCGTGGCGTATCCACCCACATACAGGGGCAGCTTGGGTACTTTAAGCCCTTGACCCAATTCGTAGGGATCCGCAAAAAGGTATGAGGTCATTAATAATACAAAAAGTATGATGCGCATAGCGGCATTCCTTTTTTACTCTATTGCCCTAATGGTGGCAAAAGAAAATGAAGTATTAATGAAGGGCACCTCTAAAAACCCCAGACGGTCTCAGCATAACATAGAGCACTGTAATCAAGGCGCATGTTTTTTAGCGTAGCCGTAGCTACGCTGAAAGTTATGCAACGAAGAGTACAGTGCTCTATGTTATGCCCTTTGGGAGGGATAAAAAAAGCGATCTGACATAAAACTTTTTCTCGCCGTAGCTACGGCTACGACTCAAAAAAGGTTTTTCGTCAGCTCATCTTTTTTTCTTCCCTCTGAGATCCGTCTGGGGTTTTTAGAGGTGCCCTGAAGTACTAATAGCATAGCGCTATTAAGCTTTCGGTCTGTATAATAATTTTACAACTTACATGCGCTCCGAGAAGTGCTCTTGGGGCATAAGGTTTTGCATGAGTGAAAAACAGAATTGTTACCTCCTAGATACCTCCGTTATTCTTGATGATCCCGCCAATATTTTGAAAATCTCGCAACATAATGAAAACGCTGTAGTGATTACCAATATTGTATTGGCAGAGCTTAACGGCAAAAAAGATGATATGCGTGGCGAAGCGGGTTTTCGCGCCCGCGAGTTTTTTCGTTTGGCCGATAACGCCAATGGCACGACAATCGCCTTTGACGAACTGCCCGAATGTATGCGTCATCAGATGCAAAACGAAGCGTGTAAAGAGGATAAGTTTTACCGCATTACGATCAATTTCGATCAATCACTGCACGGAAGCGATGCGGTGCCTATTAATATGTACACCATTTACCGCGAAACGTATCGTGTTAGCAGTTCGTTTTATGAAGTCAAAGGCCTCAACGATGCCAAAATTGCCGAAATTGCCGAAGATTACGGTTTAATACTGCTTACTAACGACGTTTCATTTAAAATTGCGGCAGAAGTGCAGGGCATTAAAGCGCAAGGCATCCGCAACGCCAGTGTGGATGATCCGGATAAGATCGAATTTGCACATCTGCTCTATTACGAAGATGAGCCCAAACTTGAGGATGCAGAGCATTACAACAATTTCGAGCAGTTTACTTTTGTGCAAGAGGCGCATAGCCGTAGCGAAGAGATTTACGAAACCGGTTTGCAACGTTACGCCATGAGCTACAATCACCATCTTGAGTGGTGCGATTTTGACAAACGTTTTGGCGAGCTCTTTGATGAGACGCTGATTCGCCCCATTAATCTTGAGCAGAAGTTTTACTTCTCCATTTTAACCCATCCGCAAAATTATGTGACCGTTGTGGCGGGCTCCACCGGTTCAGGCAAAACGCTAATTGCGCTTCAGGCGGGTCTTGAACTCTTTAAAGAGGGGCTTGTAGAGGGTATTGTATACGCCCGAAATACCGTAACCGCGACCGATCAGCACTCGGAATTGGGATATCGAAAAGGGGATGAAGAGCAAAAACTGGGCTACTTTATGTACCCGCTCTATGCGGCTATTAACTACACCATAGAACATCAAAACAAGTACTCCATTGATGCACGCGTGGAGTATACCGGCAACGTCAACTCGACCAAAAGCGAAAATGCCACGGTGAATTTTATGTCTAAGCACAATATTGAAGTGATGGATATCGCCCATCTGCGCGGTACCACCATTTCGCGTAAGTTTGTCATTATCGATGAGGCGCAAAATATGACCAATGCCACCATGAAGCTGATTGGAACGCGTATGGGTGATGAGACGCGGTTGGTAATTATGGGCGATACGCATCAGATTGACCATCCCTTTTTATCACGCCGTCGTAATGCCTTGGTGACGATGATGCAAAAAGCGCAAAACAGCAACTTTGTCGCCGGCGTACAGCTACGCCACACTATTCGTAGTGAGGTGGCAAACTGGTTTGATAAAAATTTATAAGTTCCATGATGGTGATGCCCCAAAATAAGAGGCGTACAACACGAATATTGCTCTATGGCATCACCATTGTTGTGGCAGTGGTTGGGTTGAGTATTTTTGAATACAATACCATCATTGCCCGCCATCTCTTTAATGTGCATGATGAATCCAAACATCATTACAATATCATCTATGCGCAATACAAACAGCTTGCGGATGTGATTTTTAGTAGCTATATCAACCGTAATGAGATTAGCGTGCTACTTAATAAAGCAAACCATGCATCTTCCAAAGAGCGCGATATACTGCGTACACAACTCTACGATCAGATTCGTCAAACCTACGCCATACTTCAAAATTATCATATCCAACAGCTTCATTTTCATCTTAAAAACAGCGAAAGCTTTTTACGCCTTCACCGTCCCCGCTTTTATGGCGATTCACTCATAGGTGTTAGAGAGAGTGTAGAGTACGTGAACCGCGAGCAAAAAGCTATTGACGGCTTTGAAGAGGGAAAGAACTATAACGGCTATCGTTTTGTGTTTCCGCTCTTTGATGATACTTTACATGTAGGAAGTGTCGAGATCAGTTTTGCAACGAGCGCTTTTATCAAAGAGTTTAAAAAGAGTCTGGGTGAAGAGAGCTATGTTTTGCTACGTAAAAACGTGGTCGATACCAAAGTGCTTGATCGTAAGCACTTCAACTACAAGCTTTCGATGTTTGAAAACTACTACCTTGGGGCTAAAGAACCTATTGAAGGGCTTTCTCAGTGTCTTAATTCATCGATGATACAGAGCGTAAATAGAGCACGCCCTACAGCGCTTTATAGTGAATCATGTCAGGCTGTACTCTCGTTTATAAACATCCAAAACCCCGTAACCAAAGCGCATGTGGCCTATTTTGTTATTGTATCGCCCGATACCTATGTGATGAATCAGAAGCAAAATATTGCACTGCGTGCGGTGTTGGTACTGTTAGCTGTGGGATTGCTGTTTGCTTTTTTATACAACAACACGCTTCATAAAGAGGAAATAGAGTCTCAAAATGTGCTATTAAGCCGGCAAAAAAATGCCCAAAACGAGCTCATCAAAGAGCAACGTTCCCTGCTTTCACTTTTTGACAAAGGCGATGCGGTCTTATTTAAATGGAATAATGATGCGCATTGGAGTGTCGCGTATGTATCGGCAAGCGTCAGCAACCTTTTTGGCTACGACAAACAGGCTTTTGAAGAGGGTGCGGTTTTATATGCACAGTGTGTGCATAGCGATGATTTGTCACGGGTTATCGATGAGGTTACGCAGGCCGTAAACTCCGGAAGCACTTTTTTTAAGCATCGCCCCTATCGTATTATCTCTAAAACCGGCACGACTCACTGGATACTTGATGATACGGTCATCGAACGACTCGAAGATGGGAGTGTTAGCCATTATATCGGTTACATTCACGATATTACACCCGAATATGAAGCGCAAGAGGCGCTACAACAACTCAATGCCTCGCTCCAAGATCGAATCTATGATGAGGTTAAAAAAAGTAGGGAGCGTGACGAGAAGATACAGCAGCACGCACGTTTGGCTCAGATGGGTGAAATGCTTAGTATGATTGCCCATCAGTGGCGTCAGCCGCTAGGATCGATTGCGATGGCAATCATGAATATTCAGACCAAAGTTCACTTTGATGCAGATGAGCTCAAAGAGACTGATACGAGAGAAACGTTTGTTGCGTATTTGAGCCAAAAAAGCGAAGAGATAGCAGAGTATGTGCATTTTCTCTCCACAACTATTGATGATTTCCGTAATTTTTTCAAGCCCGATAAACAAAAAGAGGTAATCTCTTTTTCCGAACCGGTGCGCCGTGCACTGCATATCCTTACTCCGATGTTGGAGCACAATGAAGTCAAACTTGAGATCGATTTGAGCAATGAAAATGAAGTGATGCTCTATCCCAACGAGTGGATGCAGGTGGTGATTAATATCATTAAAAATGCCGAAGAGAATTTTATAGACAAAGAGCAGGTTGATCGGTATATTCATATTCGCACCTTCGAGAGCGAATCGGATCATATACTTAGCATCCAAGATAATGGGGGCGGCATTGACAAATCGATACTGCCCCAGATTTTTGACCCCTATTTTAGTACCAAGTATGAAAAAAACGGCACCGGCTTGGGTCTGTATATGTCTAAAATGATTATAGGGGAGCATCATCGCGGCCTATTAGAGGCCACCAATGAAGATGGAGGGGTCTGTTTTAGAGTCTTTTTATCAAAATCAAGCCAACGTATGCGTACCGGCGAGAACGCTTAGGTATTAGATCGGTAAAACGCGAATCTTCTGCGAAAGCTTCTCTTTGAGAGTATTTTCTATCGCATAAAGCGTACCCGTAGTGGAGCTAGCGCATCCCGAACAGGCACCGAGATAGCGAATGTAGATATCGATATACTCTTCGCCCTCTTTAATGTCTACCACTTCCATATTGCCGCCGTCCATCACTAAAAATTGACGCAAGCTCTCATCCACTACCGCATCGACGGCTTTGATTTTTTGTACCAGCGTCATGCTCTCAAAATCGCCACTTAGTCCCGCATCGGCTGCCGCGGCCATTTTTTCTTGATCCATCTGTGCGCGGACATCTCTGAGAATATCTTCGAGATAGTACTCACGCTCCTCATGCCCGCCGGGTTTGATACAGCTTTTACAAAAGCCACCCGCTTTGGTGTAATCGGTAATCTGCTCGACGGTTTTAAGATCATTGAGGCGAATCACCTCCTGAAGCGTGCCTAGGCTTACGCGCGCACATTCGCAGACAATGATCTCCTCTTCAAAATGGCTCTCATCCACGCCCATGTAAAGCCCCGCGGCTTTTTTAATAACGTCATACGCCATCACCGAGCAGTGCATTTTTTGCGGAGGAACGGCGGGAGTATCGGGATCGTCACGCAACGCTTTTTCGACATCGATATTGGTGATTTTTACGGCCTCTTGTACGGTTTTGCCGATACAAAGTTCCGTCATCATATCCGAACTGGCAATCGCCGTACCACAGCCGAAACTTTTAAATTTTGAGTTTTCGATCACGTCGGTTTCAGGGTTGACTTCCCAATACAGACGTACGGCATCGCCACAGCTTTCGGCTCCGAAATCGGCGACAATCAGCTTGTTACCGCGCGATGCGGCCTCATCTTCGCTAATCTCACCTTGGTGGGTGGGGTTGTTCATAAGTGTGGTGACTTTATTGGAATACTCATCCCAAAGTGAGCCGCCAAGCAGATCGTTTTTTGCCATGTTAAATCCTTTACATGTAATTAGTGCGGTATAACGCACTCGGCGGCTTCGCCGCCCGGGGTTGGCCCAACGGTAGCATAAGAGCTGGAGATGGCGCGAAGACGCGCCACGGCATTTTTAAAATGCTCTATCACATAATCCACCTCTTCATCTGTTGTAAAGCGGCTAAGGCTGAGGCGTATGCCGGTATGCGCCAGTTCGTTATCCGCACCGATAGCCAGCATTACGGTATTGGCTTCTAAATCTTCGCTCGCACAGGCCGAACCGGTTGACGCGCCAATAAGCGCATTGTTAAGATCCCACAGCATCCCCTCGCCCTCAACCCCGCGAATGGAGATGAGAATCGTATTGGGAGTACGGTTGTCGGGATTGCCCACGCTAAAGGTATCGGGAATTGCTTCGAGAAGCGCTTTTTCCAAACGGTCGCGTTTGGTGCGAATAAAGGCCATTTTTTCTTGAATATTCTCGGTAGCGAGTGTAATCGCCTCGCCCATCCCGACAATATAAGGCACGTTAAGTGTGCCGGAGCGTCGCCCTCCCATATGTTCGCCACCGTGAAGTAGCGGTGAAAGGCTTTGCGAATCTTTGATGTAAAGCGCGCCAATCCCTTTGGGGCCGTGAAACTTGTGTGCCGACATCGACATAAAGTCTACATGTACGCTTTGCAGATCCACGGGAATCTTACCTACGGCCTGCACACCGTCAGTGTGAAACAGCACGCCTTTTTCTTTACAGATGTCACCAATTTCTTTAATAGGGAAGATCATTCCCGTTTCATTGTTGGCCCACATAATCGAAACCAGTGCGGTCTTGTCGGTAATAAAGCTTTTAACCGTATGCGCTTCGACAATACCCTGATCGTTTACGGGAAGGTAAGTGACTTTAACGCCCTGATCTTCTAAAAACTTACATGTAGAGAGCATTGAGGGGTGTTCCACCTCGGTGGTGACGATGTGATTTTTATCGCCGTGTAAGATATGATCGATCCAAACCGATTTGAGCACCCAGTTGTTGGACTCGGTGGCACAGGAGGTGAAGATTATGTCGTCGTTGTCGCCTGCGTTGATACCCGTATACACCTGATCAATCGCTTTGGAGATCGCCGGATGCGTTGCGGTTCCGAAGCGGTGAATGGAGTTGGGATTGCCGTAATTTTCAGAAAAAAACGGTACCATCGCTTCGACGACCTGAGGATCAACCATGGTCGTGGCGTTGTTGTCCATATAAACTTGCATTGTGGTTCCTCGCAAAATTAAGAGTAAATTAGTCTCTTTTTAATAGTGTGATAGTAAAGTAAGTGTCGTAAAAGGTCGCTTAAGGAATTTTAATACTTAAATCGGTTTAAGAAATCAGCCCATAATCTCAAGCAGTTCCTTTTCGGCCTCTTCAAAGGTAGTCTTAAACATCGCGCCTTGTGTCATAAAATGCTCCATGGCTGCTTTTTTATCGAGCGCTTCGTCAAGTTCAGCATCGGTACCTTTGGTGTAAGCACCGATACGGATAATCATCTCGTTCTCTTTAAGAAGCGTATAAAGTTTGCGAAATTTTCGGGCTGCCTGGTAATGTTCGGGGGTGATAATGTCGTTCATAATCCGTGATGCGGAGTTGAGAATATGAATCGGCGGGTAGATGCCAAAGTCGGTCAGTTCGCGTGAGAGCACAATATGGCCGTCTAAAATAGAGCGCGATTGATCGGCAATGGGATCACTCAGATCATCCCCCTCAACCAAAATGGTAAAAAATGCGGTGATGGAGCCTTTGTTTTCCTCTTTGCCCGCGCGCTCCATAAGTTGCGGCAGTAGCGTGAGTGCCGATGGCGGGTAGCCTTTTGAAGTAGGAGGCTCTCCCAGTGCCAGTCCGATCTCACGTTGCGCCATGGCAAAACGGGTAACGGAGTCCATAATAAAAAGCACGTCGTGACCGCGGTTTTTAAAATACTCCGCCACGCTCATCGCGGAAAACGCGCCATATTTTCGCATCAGTGGCGAATCATCGGAAGTTGCCACGACGATAACGGTGTTTTCCAAATTGCCTTGCAAGTTTTTTTCGATAAATTCGGGCACTTCGCGTCCCCGCTCACCAATGAGTGCCACCACTTTTATAGGCGCTTCGCTACCGCGTACAATCATGCCCATCAGTGTGGATTTTCCCACGCCGCTTCCGGCAAAGATGCCCAGTTTCTGCCCTTTGCCACAGCTAAGCAAGCCATCGATGGTTTTAACGCCGACACTAAAGCGCGTATCAATCATGCCACGGCGCATGGCGGCGATAGGGGGCTTCATAATTGCTTCGTTCTCATGACAACGCAGTGACCCTTTTTCATCTACGGGGTTCATAAACGGATCGACCACACGCCCCAGTAGCGCATCGCCCACAGGAATGCTCATGCCGCCTTGATTGAGATACACCTTGTCTCCGACCCGAAAGCCCTCGATAAAACTAAACGGAGAGATAAAAAAATGGTTGGCGTCAATCTCGGTTACCATACCCAGCGTGGTATCGCCGCTTTTTAGCGACTCAAGCGTTACGGTATCGCCGATGCTTACATGTAAGCTTTTGGCAGTGATAATCGTGGAGCTAATACGGGTAATCACCCCAAATGCAATAGAGGGGTTTTGCGAACCGATCCGTGAGCGTAGGGTTTTAAGAGACATAAGCTTTAAAACTGTTTAGCCGCGGGTGCGTTGATGAGACTAAAAAATTCCGAGCGGGTTTTCTGATCGCTCTTAAAGAGCCCGCGCAGGGCACTGGACGTGGTGGTGGAGTTAATCTTTTCAACACCACGCATCTCCATACACATGTGACGCGCCTGAATCACGACCGCCACGCCTTTGGGTGCAATCGTTTTTTGTATGGCATCGGCGATCTGTTCGGTCATCTGCTCTTGAATCTGCATACGTCTGGCGAATACATCAACTACGCGCGGAATTTTTGAAAGTCCCACCACCTTGCCGTTGGGAATGTACGCCACGTGTGCACGACCGATTATAGGAAGCAAGTGATGCTCACAGGTGGAGTAAAATTCAATATCTTTAATAACCACCATCTCGTCGTTGCTGGAGCTAAAGAGTGCCGATTCAAGAATCTTAACAGGGTCTTGCCGGTAGCCGCCAAACATGAACTGATAAGCCTTAAAAACCCTTTCGGGGGTTTTGAGCAACCCTTCGCGCTTGGGGTTTTCGCCCACACTCTCCACCATGGTTTTCACGGCATTTTCAAACTGCTCTTGTTCAGCTGATTTCAACACTTAAACCCTTACATGTAAATAACATAAGCAACAATACCACGAACTCGCTTTGCTTTACATGTAGAAGGGTGACCTGTTTTTGGCTTAGAGATAAGTCTTTAAGCTATAGAAAGCTAAACTCTAAAAATCATGTATAAGGAAATATAATGTTAAGGGGTACATTTGCATTCTTTTTCACACTCTCGCTTTGGGCGGATGGTCCCGTATTTCAAACCGGACAGACGACGGTTTATCAAAGAGGGGATGATGGTTACTATACCAAAGGTATCGCCCACAGTTTCACTCGTGATGATGTTCACGGCACCGTCACCGATGCGGCATCGGGATTGATGTGGCAAGATAACGCCATAAGCGCTACTATGGACTGGACGACAGCTAAAAGCCAATGTGATGGTCTTACGCTCTCGGGCTACACAAACTGGCGCTTACCGACTATCGAGGAGTTGACAAGCATTACCGCTAAAAACATTTCTACCCCAGGCCCCGTCATCTATTCTGTATTTCAAAATACTAAGGCTGCTTCTTACCACGCTTCTACCAACCTCACGGCGCTCCCGATTTATGCTTGGTATGTCAACTTCTACTACGGTAATGACTATGCCAATACAAAAACCATTTTGCGTTATATGCGGTGTGTGCGCGAAACAGCTGATTATGTGCCACCTGTATCAAGTTATGTCCGCGATAATTCTAACGAAACCGTTTATGACAGCGACACCAATCTCACATGGGCAGATGATGTCAATGTCTCAATCGTGAGTAAAGCATGGTCGGATGCCATAAACTACTGCGAAGCACTCGACTTTGCTGGCGAACAAGATTGGCGGCTACCTAATCTTAATGAACTTTATATGATTGCCGATCACACTGCCTATAACCCAGCTATAGATAGTACCTTTCATAATAGTGTTGCTTCGTATTTTTGGTCTTCGACTACCAACGTGTCGGACACATCCAATGCATGGCTTGTTAACTTCTATAGCGGCTATGGCTATCGGTACAGTAAGATTGGCTCAAACTATGTGCGGTGTGTGCGAGACGGACAGATTGTAAGTTCGGCCACCGACATCATTATGAATGACATATCTGAGGGCGTGAGTGTTCCACTCTTTGGGTTGCCTGCCTCTGCAGTGCTTGCACTGCTCTTTAGTCTGGGCGGGTTTGGCTTTTTGCGCCGAAAAAGTTAAGTTAACTAAGAATGGAAAAATTTAATTTTCCATTTTCAACTCTCAATTCTCAATTCATCCATCTCAGCCGCACATTAGCTCTTTTTCGATAATATTGCCCAAAATTATATAAGTGCATTAGCAGGTTACATGTAAGCATTGATGTAGCCATAATGCCGCTAGAAAAGGGATTCAATGGATATCAATGCCAATAAAATTGATGGTGCAAATGCTGAGATTTCAGCGGTTATTTCGAGTAGTGAGATAAATGCTAACGTAGACAAACTTGCAAAGCAACTGAGTAAAACGGCCAATATTCCAGGTTTTCGTAAAGGCAAAGTACCGGCATCGGCAGTTAAAAAGCAGTATGGCGATCGTTTGGTACAAGATGCCGAAGCCGAAGCACTGCGCAATTTGTTGGCCGATGCGCTTAAAGAGATGGGCGTGGATAACGACGCATTGATCGGTGAGCCTCAAATTACCAAATTTGAACGCGGTGATGACAAGATTGAAGTTGAGGTTAAAGTGGCGATGCGTCCCGATATCGACACCGAGGGTTATGCGGAGTTGGTAGCGGAGTTTGACAAACCCGAAGTAAGCGCCGAAGAGGTCGATACCCGCATTACCGAGCTTGCCGAAGCGCAAGCGCCTTATGTTACGGTAGAAGAAGATCGCGCACTGATTGAGGGCGATACGGCAAAGATCGATTTTGAAGGCTTTGTAGACGGTGAAGCGTTTGAGGGCGGCAAAGCGGAGGGCTTTTCGCTTAAACTCGGCAGCGGACAGTTTATCCCCGGTTTTGAAGATCAGGTAATCGGTATGAAAAAAGAGGAAGAAAAAACGATCGACGTGACCTTCCCAGAGAACTACAACAGCGAAAAATTGGCGGGCAAGCCGGCACAGTTTAAAGTAAAAGTGCAAGAGATTCAAACCAAAGAAGCCGTTGAGCTAAACGACGAGCTGGCTCAAAAAATGATGCCGGGCGAAGAGGCGGCAACGATGGATATGCTTCGCGAAAAAGTGAAAGAGCAGATCGAAAGCGAAAAGCTAAGCAAGCTTTACAATGATGAGCTTAAGCCCAATCTTCTTGAGACTTTTGTAGAAAAATTCAGTTTTGATCTTCCTGCGTTTGTGGTAGAGCAAGAGATGGATATGGCACTTAACAACCATGCCCGCACTATGGAAAAAGAGGAGCTTGAGAGCATTAAAAATGACGAAGCAAAAGTTAAAGAGCTTCGCGAAACTTTCCGTGATGATGCCTCGCGTAGCGTAAAAGCGACCTTTATTATTGATGCTTTGGCGCAAAAAGAGGGTATCGCAGTTGCCGAGCAAGAGGTAATGCAAACAATCTACTATGAAGCGATGCAGATGGGTCAAGACCCGCAAGCGGCGTATGAGCACTATCAAAAATCGGGCTATCTTCCGGCAATTCAGATGGCAATGGTAGAGGATAAAGTGCTTAGTAAACTGCTTAACGATAAAATCAAAGCGTAACGATGAGCTATATTCCTTACGTCATTGAAAAGACGGGGCGCGGTGAGCGCTCTTATGACATTTACTCACGTCTTTTAAAAGACCGTATCATTATGCTTAGCGGTGAAGTCAACGATGCCGTGGCTTCGTCAATTATTGCACAGATGCTCTTTTTGGAAGCCGAAGATCCGCAAAAAGACATCTATTTTTATATCAACTCCCCAGGCGGTGTGATTACGTCGGGAATGGCGATGTATGATACTATGAATTATATTCGTCCCGATGTCGTGACCATCTGTATCGGTCAAGCGGCATCTATGGGTGCATTTTTGTTGAGTTCGGGTACCAAAGGCAAGCGATATGCGCTTCCACACGCTAGAATTATGATTCACCAACCGCTTGGCGGCGCGCAAGGTCAAGCGACCGATATCGAGATTCAGGCGCGTGAAATTTTGCGTATGAAGCAAGAGCTTAATGAGATTTTGGCTAAAAATACCGGACAGACAATTAAAAAAGTTGAAAAAGATACCGACCGCGATAACTTTATGAGTGCGCAAGAGTCGGTAGAATATGGTATCATTGACGAAGTGCTTTTAAAAAAAGAGGATGCGAAATAGGCGTTTATGAGTGATAAAAAAGATCTTTTTGGTAGTGCCCAGCGCGGCTCAATTAGTGTTAATGCGTTAGGTGAACCTACCAGCGATCTTGAAGTCTATTCTAAAGAGGTGCTAACAGCCCTTATCTCCGATAACCTTCCACCCACCCCCAATAATTTTTCAATGTATTTTGACCGCCTTCTTGAAACGAAAAGCGAAAGTTTTAAAAAGCAAGTCTGCTCAGTTTTGGAGCTTGAAGATGATAATGTTGATGAAAAAAGCATGGAGCTTGAGAAAAGCTTGAAGCAAGGATTTTCATCAATAAAGAGCGTGTTGCAAGTCGGGGCTAATTTGTATAAAAACATGGCGCTGATGACGAAAATTTTAGAAAAGCATCGCAAAGAGCTTGAGGGCGACCCCGAAGCGCAAGCCGTAGTGCGCATTGTCAAAAGTTTAGACGAAGATGTCGGCAAGCTCAATGCGATTTTGCGCAAACAGACGACTCAGATGAAGACACTCTATGAAGAGACGGCAGAGATTGTTAAAAATGTTGAAAATGAGACTATTTTTGATAATCAATACGGTATCTACAATCGCCGTTATATCATCAATAAGTTGGAGCAAGAGATCCACCTTATTGATGAGTATAAGCATAAAAGTTCATTGATTACGCTTCAGCTTTCACAACAGATTAATACGCAAATCACCAGTGAAAAAGCGCGCTTTTTAATGACACGCACCGTTGCCCGATTGCTACTTAAAACATCACGTCGTAGCGATGTGATTGCGCACTATGGCAAAGGGGTATTTGTAATGATGCTCAAACACACCGAACTTGAAAATGCTAAAAATGCCGCTGAACGTCTTTATGAATTGGTGGCTTCAAGCAACTTTTTTCTCGCCGAGCAGGAGATTCATTTGAAAGTTGCAATCGGCGTATCGGAAATTACCAATAAAAAGAGCGCCGAAGAGATTATGGTTTGCACAACCGATGCCATGAAGCTATGTGATAGCGATGATGAATCACATTATGAAGTGTGCAACTAATTAAGAGTATCGCGTGATTTTACCCGTAGTTACTTATCCCGATAAACGTTTAAAAAGTGTCTCTAAAGCAGTAGGGTGTTTTGATGGGGCTCTACATGCATTTTTGGATGATATGTATGAAACCATGATCGCCTCCAACGGAATCGGTTTAGCGGCGATTCAGGTGGCGCGCCCTTTAAGGGTTCTCATTATTAATTTGGCTGATGAAGAGGGTGAGCAGCATAAAAGCGAACTGCTTGAGATTATCAATCCGCGTATCGAAGCTCCGCAGGGTTCGATTTTTTATCAAGAGGGCTGCTTGTCGGTACCGGGGTTTTACGAAGATATTGAACGTTTTGAGCGTTTGGAGTTAATCTATCAGGATCGTTTTGGTATAGAGCAAACATTAGCGGCAGAGGGACTTCTGAGTGTTGCAATTCAGCATGAAATTGATCATCTTGAGGGCAAGCTCTTTATCGAAAAGCTCTCCTACTCGCGCCGTAAAAAATTTGAAAAAGAGTATAAAAGAGTGCTCAAAGAGCGCAACGCTTAAGTATGCTTACGCCTCCTCGGGTGTCTCTTTTTGCTCCGTCACAAGCCACTGCAAGTAATTAATTGACCATGTTAGATCGGTAATTGCTTCATTAATGCCCGGTTGCGGTGTTTTAAGATGCTCTTTAACCTCTTTTAAGCGCTGTTTGAGATATTGCGCCATGTTGTAGTAGAGATTGAACGATTCATCACTTTGTGCTCTAATCATCTCATCTTCAAGCGTCTGTACGAGCTCTTGTTCATTAGGAAAAATATTGCCTGCTTTGCGAAGCGTGCGTTGCACTTTTTGAAGATGATCTATATCGACCTTGAATTTTTCGCTCATCAGTTCCCTCGTGAGCCCGGTTTAATCGCTTCGCTTCCCGCTTTACACAAAGGGCAGTCTGTAGGGTCATACATTTCAAAATCAAAATCGGCAAGTGCAAAAAACGGTAGCTTTTCAGGAAGTTTACATGTAGGCTTTCGAGAAATATCACTACCATTACGAGCACAAAATCCACGATTGGCAAGAGCAGCAAAGCCCACAATCTCCCCACCAAGCGACTCTACCACAGCTGCCGCTTCCATAGCCGAACCGCCCGTGGTAATAATATCTTCGCACACCAGTATTTTTTCGCCTTGACTCACTTCAAATCCACGGCGTATGTTCATGGCGCCATCGACACGTTCAGCAAAAATATAGCGTACATCCAGTGCTTCAGCCAGTGCGTAACCGGCAATTAGGCCGCCAAGAGCAGGTGCGCAAACGGTATCTACATGTAAGCCGCTTTGACGAATCTGCTCTGCCAGTGCAGTGGCGAGTTTTTTGGCGGTACTGGGCTGTTCCAGCACTTTGGCAGATTGCAGATAAAATTGCGAATGATTGCCCGAACTGAGTTTAAAGTGCCCCTCCAAGAGGGCATCGGCATCCATATAGATCTGTTTAATGTCCATCATTAAACCGTCATAATATCTTGCTCTTTGGTTTTCAGAATATCATCAACCGAAGCAATATATTTATCCGTAAATTTTTGAATTTTGTCTTGAGCCGTTTTTGAGTCGTCTTGAGTAATCTCTTTATCTTTTTCCAGCTTTTTGACAGAATCGTTGGCTTTTTTGCGGTCATTACGAATCGAGACTTTGGCGTGTTCACCCATCCCTTTCATGCGCTTAACGCTCTCCTGACGCTGCTCTTGTGTCATGGCCGGAAAGAAAAGTTTGATCTGATCGCCGTCGTTGTTGGGGTTTACGCCGATATTAGCACGCGCAATGGCGCCTTCAAGATCGGGAAGTAGGTGCTTTTCCCACGGAGTGACGGTAATCGTAGTGGCATCGGCCGCCAAAATAGTAGCTACCTGTGAAAGCGGGGTCGGTGTGCCATAATAATCCACCTTAATGTTGTCAAGAATACTCACCTGTACTTTTCCCGTTCTAAGCGATTTAAATTCGCTTTTCATATGTTCAATCGAATTTTGCATGTTCGATTCACAACTGCTGTAAATTGCTTCTAACATGTTACTCCTTTACTAAAATGATACTGCTTTGGTAGTGGCCGCTTTTCAGAAATATTCGATTGCGCGAAAATTTCAGAGGCTTGTTAAACGTAATGTTGACGTCACCGTTATGTACGCCGACACGCTCCCACCCGTAGCCTGAGACATAATACTCGACCTGAGCGATGGTAGGGGCAATTTTAGCGTGAATTGATTTAAGATTACCATTTTTGGGGTATTTCTTGGGTTCTAGCCAGAGGGTGTCAAGTGCGCGAACGGAAAGTTTGGGAGCGAGTGTAACATCTCCGGTCAAAGCGGTACGATCCAGATCATACGGGTCACTCTTCTCATTGACGGCACCGCTGTTTTGATTGCAGATGAGATCAAAACCAAATGTTTTGATGGCTTTTTGCGTCTCATGCTTGTACTCACCGTACGGATACGCGTAGTAGCGGGCATCAAAACCCATTTCGTGTTTAAAAATTGCACGGGCTTCTTGGGTCTCTTTAAGAATATCTTGAGTGCCCATAGAGGTCATGTGTGCGTGCGAATAGCTGTGCAAAGCGATCTCGCCGTAAGCGGCACTTTGGCGTAGCTCTTCCCAGCTCATAAAATCACCGTACCCTTTTTGCGTCGCTTCAACATAAACAAAAAGAGTAAAGGGGTAGCCGTATTTTTTAAAAACCGGCAAGCCGTTTTGATAGAAACTGCGGTAGCCATCATCAATAGTAAGCACTACCCAGTTATCGGGAATCGGTTTATGCTGATGTAGCGCTTCGGCCAGACGCCGCATCTCGACTACTTCGTAGCCGTGAGTCTTAAAATACTCAAATTGCGTGTTAAGCGTTTGGATCGAGGTGTTTGCAGAAGCGTGAGCATCATCGCCAAAACGGTGATATACAAAAATGTGGGCATCGCCCCACAGTGTCAAAAAAGAGAGCGCCGCTAAAAAAAGGCTACGCATTATTCGGCGCTGGCGTTGCTCTCTGGTGTCGCGGCGGGAGCCGGCACGTCGATTTGAGGAAGGGGTGTCGATGGTGCAGCTACGTCAACATTTTCAACGATGGTATCTACAACCGATTCATTCTTGCTTTGCGCATAAAAGTAGCCCAGTGTGATGGTGTTGGCCACAAATAAAAAGCCCAGAAAAAAGGTGATTTTGGCCAAAAATCCGCTGGGGCCTTTGGCACCGAAGACCGATTCGTTCGATCCGCTATATGCGCCCAGACCGATACTTGAGCTTTTTTGGAGCAATACGGCGATGGTGAGCAGTACTACCAGCACGATTTGTACGATGAGTAAAGTACCCGTCATAATTAAAATTCCTTAGATAAAAAAGTGTGCGATTATATCGAAATTCTCTTTTACATGTAATAAAGATATAATTACACAACAACACGAAGGATATGTGCGATGAAAAAAGTGGCTTCGGTAATTGTTATTGTCTTGATTGTAGCAATGATTCTTGTAATGATGTACGGAAATACTCAAAAAATCAAGAAGACAAAACCTCAAATTACCGTATCCACTTTCGCGCTTTATGATGTGTCGCGTTTTCTTTTACACGATATTGCCGATGTGACCATGCTGGTACCCTTTGGTAAAGATATTCACACCTTTGAGCCTTCGCCCCAAGATATGGCGCGAATAGAGCAGAGCCGCTATTTTCTTTATAGCGGTGCCGGCTTGGAGCCATGGGCGGAGGCATTTGCACGCAAAAACAGTGTTGATATGAGTCAGTATGTGACGCTTCAGGCACTTACACACGATCACGATACTCACGGTTCGCATCATGAAATGCACCGTTTTGATCCGCACTATTGGTTGGATATAGACAATATGGTTGCCGTGACCAAAGCGCTTACCAATCTTTTTGAATCGGCCTTTGGAGCTAAAAATGCCGAAGAGATATTGAAGCGATCGATTACATATATCAAGATGCTACGCAGTTTGGACGAACTTTACAAAAAACGCCTCTCATCGTGTCGCCGTGATCTGATTATTGTCGATCATAATGCGTACGGCTATTTGAGTTCGCGCTATGGATTTGAGGTTTTGGCGCTTAAAGGGATGAGCAGCGATGCGCTACCCGATGCCAAACATGTCGCGCATTTGAGCGATGTTGTACATGAAAAAGAGGTATGGACGCTTTTTGCCGAACCGTTTGGTAGTGATGCGCTTATTCGCAGTGTGGCACAATCGGCTGGTGTCAAGGTGCAACTTCTACAGCCACTGGCCAATATTACAGAGCGTGAAGAGCGTGAGCAGTACAATTACCGGCTGATTATGCAGCTCAACCTCAAAAAGTTACATATAGCGCTGGAGTGTGAATGACCTTTACACCTGCTCCTCTGGAGTTGCGACGGGTTTCGTGCCGTATTAACGGCCAAATCGTGCTCAATGATATTTCGATGATCGTGCATCGTGGAGAGTATTGCGCCATTATTGGCCCAAACGGTGGCGGAAAAACAACATTGATACGTCTGGTTTTGGGACTTGAACGTTCCTATACGGGTGAAATCAAGCTTTTTGGCCATCCGTCAGGTGCTTTTAAAGAGTGGAGTAAAATCGGTTATGTGCCGCAACGCGTGACACAGATTGATACGGCGTTTCCGGCTACAGTCGAAGAGGTTGTGAGTATGGGGCGTACGGCCAAGCGAAAGCGGTTTTTCTCGTTTTCGCAAGAAGACGGTGCGCGGGTTAATGACGCGATGGAGAAGATGGACGTTGTGAATCTACGCCATAAGCGTATCGGCGAACTTTCCGGTGGACAGCGCCAAAGGGTGATGATCGCCCGTGCATTGGCTTCAGAACCTGAAATTCTGATACTTGATGAGCCCAATACGGGGGTGGATATTGCATCGCAACATCGATTTTATGAGCTTTTACGGCAACTGAACCGCCAAGAAGGGATCACAATAATTTTTATTACCCATGACGTTGGGGTCATCGCTGATGATATCGGCAGACTCTTTACGCTCAATCGCAAGCTTATTACATGTAACAATCCTAAAGAGGCGCTGAGCTGTTCGGAGATGAGCAAACTTTATGGAATTGATGCCCATGCCATCTATAATCACCACCATCACCATTAGGATGCAGCATGTTTGAGATGTTTGCATATCCGTTTATGATCAATGCGCTGATTGCCGGAGTGATTATTGCCGTATTGGCGGCTATAAGCGGTTCATTTATGGTGGTGCGACGCTACTCGCTACTCACGGAGACGCTTGCGCATTCGGCACTCGTCGGCGTGGCTATAGGTATTTTGATCGGCTCAAATCCGTTATGGATTGCGGTGCTCTCAGCACTGCTAAGCGCATGGTGTATTGAGGCACTGCGCCGTTTTTTCGGTCTCTATTCCGATGCGGTATTGGCGCTTTTTCTTTCAGGTTCTTTAGCATTGGCCATTATTATCGTATCGCTGGCAGACGCGTTTAACAGCTCTTTGTTTAGTTATCTGTTTGGCTCTATTTTGGCCGTGAGTGCGGATGACGTAATCTTGATTGCATTTTTTGGCGTCATTGCCATGGGGTTGTTGCTAAGCTCTTACAAAGAGCTCTATTTTATTGCGTTTGACGAAGAGGTGGCTCAGGTGAGCGGCATTAAGGTGACGTTACTCAATTTTATGCTGGTCAGCATTGTTGCGGTGATTATTGCATTGTCGATTCAGTTGGTGGGAACTTTGCTCATTGGTGCGTTAATGGTAATTCCTACTGTCGCCGCACAGCGTTTTGGACAGGGCTTTTTGAATACTATTATTCTTTCCGTAATTTTTGCGTTGTTAAGCGTTGTATCGGGAATGGTAGTTTCGTATTACCTCTCGCTTCCCAGCGGTGCAACGATTGTGATGGTGCTACTTGTGATCTTTGTACTCTCTTTGGCGGTGAATCGCCGGTGAGAGTGCAGCACGAGTTTACAAAATTTGCCGATGCGTATGGGAATTACAATAGTATTCAAAAGCGAGTCGTAGAAGAGCTCATAAGCACAATACCACAGACCAAACCACAAAGAGTACTAGACTTAGGATGCGGTAACGGGCTATTTTATAAGCAAACTTCATGGCCGATTGAGCATTTTATGGGCGTCGATTTTGCTCCAAGAATGCTTGAACTGCATCCAAAAGGTGAAAATATCGAGTGTATTTACGGTGATTTTAACGATCCGGCACTCTTTGAGCAGTTGGCATTTTATGAGTTTGATCGAATCGTTTCGGCTTCAGCATTGCAGTGGGCAGAAGATTTAGAGCGCACCTTTGGTATGATCGCCGCTTTAAACGCACCGATATCATTGGCAATCTTTACTTCCGGTACGTTTAAGACCTTATATGAAAGTGCCCAGATTGAGCCGCTAATTCGAAGTCAAGAAGAGGTTGTAAAAACAGCGCAACACTTCTTTACATGTAAGGCAGAGCTTAAAACGTATGCATTGGAGTTTAACGATGTGCGGGAGATGTTTCGCTATATCAAACGAAGTGGTGTGAGCGGCAATCGCAATGTTTTGAATTATAAGCAGACAAAAGCTTTAATGCGTGATTACCCGCTAAATTATCTTGAGTTTGAAGTGCTGTTTCTTACGACGTAGCAAGTGCTAATAAATGCTCTTTTTCTAAACTATAAAGCTCATAGCGAATCTGTTTAAAGTTCTCAGAAAGCTCCGGCAGAGTAAGTTTATACATCTCTTCTAACACACGCGAAGACTCCTCTGCACGCTTGTAGTTGGCAATTAAAATATCTAAAAGTGTGTCTCGGTTCTGTTCACTCGCCGTTGTAGGGCGTAAAACATCGTTGATACTGTCGCGTGATTCAAGAAGTGCAAGAAGATCATCGATACGGCTTTGATGACGAAGTGCTTTGAGTTTGGAAGCGATGGCTTTGTTGTTGTGTGAATAGCGTGCGATATCTTCAATAACGCGAATGCCTTCTTTGAGACGGTTGAGATTGGCATCGATCACCCGACGTAGTTCGGGTGAGAGTATATTATTCGTCACTTCCAAAGAAGCCGAAGAGTTGTAAAAGTGCAGTAAATATGTTTAAAAAGTCCAAATAGAGTGAAATGGCTCCCTCTATGGGTGTTGCATAAATACCGCGCATGATGTTTTGTGTATCGTAAATGATCAAAATGCTAAAAAGTACTACAACACCAGCCGAAATAATTACATGAAGCAGAGGATTTCCCAAAAAAAGATTGACAAAAGAAAACCCAATAATGACAAGCAATGAAATCATCAAGGGTTTTCCATAGCCCGTAAAGTCTTTAGTGGTTTTAATGGCAAAAAAGCTCATGGCACCGAAAATAAACGATGTCATGGCAAAAGCATTACCTATGACTGCACCACCACCGCTCATGCCAAGCGTGCGCGCTAAAGTCGGTGCCAATGTAATTCCGGTCATAAATACGAAAGCAAACATGACCATCAAATTGATACCGGGCTTATTTTTAACGGCAAAAAGCCCAAAAAGGAGTGCAAACTCCAAAACGATTAAACCAATGTATACTGGAAATTGAGCGATTGTAGCGGCAAAAGGAATACCGATATATGCGCCAACGGCACCACCCATTAAAGATGCGGCAAACAGCTTGTAAGTCTCTTTGACGAAAGATACGATTTTTGCCTCTGAGTGTGTTGCATACTCAAACGAGTGTGCTTGCTCGCGTGCATAATCTCTGTCATAAAGTCCCATAAAATAGAATCCTTTGATAGGCAAAAGCCTGAATTTATAAAAAAACTATAATTTTAAAGAGTCAACAGAGCGTAAACCGAAATTAAAGGCTAGATTAACCAAAGTTTTTAGGACTATATTTTACTTTTTGAATCAAATTCCCCACAAATTCCAAAATTCTCCCAAAACGCTCTTGACATTGATCATAGATTTCTCTATAATTCCCGTCCGCAAACAGAGAGACCTCGAGTTGAGGTGTTAAGAGTGCTTTGTTTGAGATCATTGACAACTAAGT
>JBNKLA010000015.1:0-7615 GCA_050292115.1 Sulfurimonadaceae bacterium
TTATGGCAATACTATTGAAAGTTGAGAAGCAGGAGCGTAAAAAACATGCTCCATTATTGCTGTCAATTTTGGAATTACGCTAATATTGTGAATGTAAAAATGGTCGGTCTGGATGGATACAGGTTTTTCAGGGCTGACTATCTACTCTTCATCAATCCAAAAATAGAGCCGCCCCTCTTCGATATTTTCCGGGTCAAAACTTTTAACTCCGTAAGCGGTATATTGTGCGTTAGTCCCGAAGTTGAATCGGCGATATACGCTTCAAACTCCTTTTGCATTTTGCCCCCTATAAATAGTGCTCAATACTGTAGCGCAGGTCTTCATCCATATCAAACAGATTGTTTAACATCCACTCCAGATATCCCCGATCCATCATGGCGATCTCTTCGATATAGCGCCCTTTATATTTGCCAAAGGTGAATTTGCTCAGCAGTACATGCGAAAAACTTAGCTCTAGTAGTTTTTCATGCGGTGCCATATCAAGAAGGTATTCATACAAAAGCTTTACATGTAAGGCATCGCTCAAGGCGTTATGGGCATTAAGCGTTACATGTAAGGCATCGGATAGAGCGGTTTCATCCTGATAAAGTTTAAGTTCGTAGCGTAGGTATTGCAAGCCATACTGCTCACATTCGCTTATAAGATGACGGGTGCATTTAAGCGTATCGATCACCTCGCCTTGCCAGACGAATCCCTCTTTTTGTAGCATTTGCAGATCAAAATCGGCATTGTGCGAAATCAGCGTATTCTCGCTCGTGTTAAGCGTTTCGAGTTGTTTGGTGATAGATACGGCGGCAAAATCGGCTTGATCTTTTAGCATCTCATTGGTGATATGATGCAAGGCAGAGGCTTCGGGGCGTATTTTTCGCGATGATTTTATGAGTGCGTCGTGCGCGCTGATCACATCGTCTTCTTGTGCAATAAAGCCTATGGAGCAGATGCGGTCTTTAACTTCGAGTCCGGTGGTTTCGCAATCTAAAAAAATCAGCATGATACGACCTCTATTCGTTTACAGCGCGACGGTAAAAGCGGCAGAGTAAGCGCTGATGCAATCACTAAAAATGCATAAAGCCAGTAGATATCAAACCAGCTCCAAAATCCCTCTATACCCCAAAGATACCCTACTCCACTAACTGCTAACGTTTCAACAGTTACTACCCAGATAAGCAGTATCATCCAGCGTCGCCATAACACCACGACATCACCCATCAATACCGGATTAATACGCTCGTGATCCTTACATGTAAAGAGGTGCATCTGCCGGCCTGCGATACAGCGGTTAAAAAGCCGCTTTACGCTTAAAAAGAGTGCCAGTAAGAGTGTGATGCTCCACAAAATACCAAACCAGAAGCGGCCAATCTCCAAAAGCGCTTCAAACACCGTTGCGTTTAACGGCGGTACTCCTTTGAGCAGATAAATACCAAATGTCAGCGCGATATCCGTAATGAGCGCAACAAGTATTGAAAAGAGCGTCACCCACAGCGCCCATCGCCACCACATCCCTAGCCAAAAGCTACGCATCGGAGGGAATAGACTCAATCAAGGCGTTATAGTGTTCAAGCGTCCGAAAACTCTTTTCAAAACGCCAGCAGAGTACAAAACGGACAATCTTGTGTTTGAGCGTTTGCTCAATTTTATCGGCACGTCCGAAATAGCCCAAAGAGCTGTTTCTGTTTTTCACCAGTGAATCGGCTTCGTAGCTGATGGCAATAATCTGAATATATTTGCCCTCTTGTATCACGCCCAAGTTCTCCGGTGTCAAACCGATACCCGAGAGATTGATCGCCTTAAAATCAAAAAGATCCGTAAAATGCAACACTTTTTTATTGATCTCAAGGCTCTCATAAAGCGTCTCAAGCTGTTTAAGATTCTCTTTGCGCGCAAGTTCATAACTCGATATTTTAGAAGTAAGATCTTTAAGGCGGTCAAGTGCTGAACTCACGGCGGCTCCTTTTTTAGTGGCCTATTATAACAGTTTCAATATAATTTCAAAACTTCTTTACTAGGTGACGCATGGACTATCTACGTATTCACGGCCCCACAACGCTTAAAGGCGAAATCGCCATATCGGGGGCAAAAAATGCGGCGTTGCCGCTTATTGCTATGACACTTCTGGCCAGAAACGATGTCACCATCACCAACGTTCCGCGCGTTAAAGACATTAAAACCTTGCTTAAACTGCTTGAACACCTTGGTGCTACCTACACGCTTGATGGCGAACATTTAAGCATCAACACCTCGCACATTATTCACACCAAAGCGGTCTATGAGATTGTTAAAACCATGCGCGCTTCCATTTTGGTGCTTGGCCCTCTACTCGCCCGTGAGGGTCACTGCGAAGTCTCGCTTCCGGGTGGTTGTGCCATTGGACAGCGCCCCATTGATCTGCACTTAAAAGCACTGGAACAGATGGGCGCTAGTATCAGCATTCACGGTGGTTACGTCTATGCCGAAGCCAAAGAGGGGCTTAAAGGGGCGCATATTATTTTTGACAAAATCACCGTGACGGGAACGGCCAATATCGTCATGGCGGCCGCGCTTGCAAAAGGCAAAACCATTATTACCAATGCCGCCAGAGAACCCGAGGTCGTTCAGCTTTGCGAAATACTCAATGATAGCGGCGTACGGATTGAAGGTATCGGCACTGCCGAACTCGTTATTCACGGCACCGACCGCCAACTGGTCGATATTAAAGCCTTTGATATTATTCCCGATCGTATCGAAGCGGGCACCTACCTCTGCGCCGCGGCCATCTGCAACAGTAGCGCTACGCTTACGCATGTCCGTCCCGATCATCTCGATGCGGTTTTGGCCAAACTTGAAGAGATGGGTTTTGGCATTAGCACTACCGCCGACACGATTACCCTGACTCCGGCGCACACCATCACACCCGTCTCCATTGTTACCCAAGAGTACCCCGCCTTTCCCACCGACATGCAGGCACAGTTTTTAGCGCTTGCAACGCAGGCCGAGGGCACCTCCACCATCGAAGAGCGCCTCTTTGAAAACCGTTTTATGCACGTGAGCGAACTCCAACGGCTAGGTGCCAATATCAAACTTAGCGGCAATATCGCCACCGTAACGGGGCCAAGTGCGCTCTTTGGCGCCGATGTGATGGCAACCGATCTGCGCGCTTCAAGCGCACTGGTACTGGCCGGAATGATTGCCGAGGGCGATACCAATGTACACCGTATCTACCATCTTGATCGCGGTTATGAACAATTAGAAGCTAAGTTGCAAGCGCTTGGAGCGGATATTGAGCGGTTGAAAGAGTAGACTTATCTGTCATCCTCAAAAATCACCATCTCATAAATACTACGCTTGGTGACCAGCGACTTTTCGGGCGGCACCGAGTTGGCGTTTTGCGCCACGGAGACCGCATGGCGTAGTTCTGCAATCTCTTGCTCCATCGCTTCCATCTGATCTTTGAGCCGCAACACGATATCCACACCCGCCAAATTTACGCCAAGCTCGCGTGTAAGACGTAAAATGAGTTTGATCTTATCGATGTCGCGCTGCGAATAGAGCCGTATGCGTCCGTTTGAACGTGAGGGGGTAATCAGATTCTCGCGTTCATACTGCCGCAAAGTCTGCGGGTGAATGTCAAGAATTTTTGCCACGATGCTAATAAGATAGACCGGTTCGTCGTAGTGATGGTGTGGCATGATTTACTCCTTAGGTAGTTTTGCTTTCATTGTCTCCACGAGGTTGTCGTCAAGCCCATCCACATTAGGCAGTACGATATTGGCTTTGAGATACAGATCGCCGCGCACATTGGTTTTGCGATTCATCACGCCCATCTCTCGCACTCTAAATCGTTGCGCGTTTTTGGTGTTTTGGGGTACTTTGAGCGTTATCTCTTTCTCCAGTGTCGCTACCGCCACTTTACCGCCAAAAAGCGCCGCATACAGCGGAACGTCAAAGGTTTTTACCAGATCATCGCCCTCGCGCACATAATCGGCACTTGGGGCAATTTCGATTTTGAGATACAGATCGCCTTGCTGTCCCTGTGCGCTACGCCCTTTGCCGCGAACGCGCATCTTCTCGCCCGATTTGATGCCCGCCGGAATCTTAATGTCAAAACTCTCGCCGCTTAAAGAGACCGAATGCTTACCGCCAAGTACGGCCACGCTAAAAGGCACGGTGACATTAGCCTCGATATCAAGGTTCATCGGCTGACGCGCACCGCCAAAGCCGCCTGCACCTCCAAAGCCGCCACTGCCAAAGCCGCCAAAACCGCCTGCACTGCCGCCAAAACCTCCGCCGCCGCCAAAAATATTGCGCAATATGTCATCCAAATCAACATTGGCACCCTGCCCTCTGGCAAAATCATGGAAGTTTTGGCCACCAAACATCGCATCGCCAAACTGGTCATACTTAGCGCGTTTTTCTTTGTCACTCAACACTTCGTAAGCGGCGTTGACCTCTTTAAATTTATCTTCCGCGCCTGCCTCTTTGTTCACATCGGGATGGTACTGCCGTGCCAGCTTTCGGTACGCCTTTTTAATCTCCGCTTCGCTCGCGTTCGAACTTACACCTAAGGTTTCATATAAACTTTTACTCATTATAGTTTGCTCTTAAAAATATTTTATATCAATTTTATCAAAAAGTTGAGTCGATGTCAATCAACCTTTTGTTTACATGTAAAGCACTTTTAAGAAATTTTTAGCAAATGAAAGCTATACTTTCGTCCTTCATCGGGATGTAGCTCAGTATGGTTAGAGTATCGGTCTGGGGGACCGAGGGTCGCTGGTTCGAGTCCAGTCATCCCGACCACTTTTCCACAATATTACTTTTTATTTAAAACCTCTTCAAGCAGTTTAGAAGCCTCTTTAAAATGGTAGTGTTTCAGCGCAATAATAATATTATGAATCACTTCGTTCAACGGTTTTGGCCACTCCATCTCTTTTAGCGCTTCGACAAGTTTTACCGATTCAAGAATATGTTTGGAACGTGTGGTCTCAAGCAGTTGGGTTAGCAGTTCGTAAAAAGCATCCGATGGAGTTAGCTCTTCATTCAACGCTGTGCTAATAGCCATTGTAAATTTTTCAAGTCTTGTGTGCAATAAAGCACACTGTTTTTCAATAGGTTCCGACTCTCTGTTTTTAAAGCTTTTTTCCAACTCTTTTGCAACTTCAAATACATTTTTTGCACCAATGTTTCCTGAAGTCGCCTTAAGGTCATGACAGTAGAGTTTTCCTTCATCAAAAGCACCCGTTTCATTCATCTTGGTAATACGCTTCGATGCATCGCTATAATGGCGCACAAACTCTAAAAGCAGCTCATGATACAAATCGACATTACCTCCGGCACGTTCAAGTGCACCTTTATAATCAAGTTCCGAAATCTGGCTTAGTCGGTATGAGATATCTTTGAACTTATCATTTCCACATACCACCTTTTTCTCAAGGTCAACCGATTCGCTTTTAGGCTGAAGATAGTGCAACAAAAGCTCATACAAAGAATGCACGTCAATTGGCTTGGCGAGATGATCTTGCATTCCATGCTCTTTTGCAAAGGCGATATCTTCAGGCATGACATCGGCAGTTAGGGCGATAATGGGAATAGCGTCAAATTCGCTATGGGCACGTATCTGTTTTGAAGCTTCATAGCCATCCATTACCGGCATGTGAATGTCCATTAAGATCAGATCGTACGTGCCTTTTTTATGTAGCGCATCCAGTGCTCTTTGGCCGTTTTCGACAATATCAAGTTCAAAATCAAGTTTACACAACAGCCCTTGTATGACACGCTGGTTAATGGCGTTGTCTTCGGCAAGCAAAATACACTGATGCCCCAGCACCAAAAGATCCTCTTTTTTCAAATCTCTCTTTTCAACAATACTGAGTTCTTTGTTGCCATACAGTCTTAAAATTGTGTCAAATACCATTTGCTGATTAAATGGTTTTTTCAAAGAGGTATCGATATTCCCGTTTTCGTGTTCTTGTCGTGCTACATCAGAGATACGATCTTCGAGTAGTACTACTTTTATCCCTTTGTTTTTATATTGTGACAGATCAAACAGCGGGTAAAACTTATCATCAATAAAAATAATGTCAATAGACTCCGACTCAAGAATCTTTTTTGCTTCAAGTAGAGTATGAGTACGTTCAACGGGCATGTGAAAATAGCCCAGCATGTGATTGAGCGCTTCAGCTGATTTTTGATGCGATTCAATAATCAGTATCCGTTTTTGCATAAGTGACTTAGAGGGAAGATGGTAGCTTCTTCGTTCGTCAAGAGTATCCACGCCAAGAACAATTAAGACCGAAAATGTTGTTCCCTTACCGTATTCGCTCTCAGCCCAAATACGCCCCTGCATCAACTCTGTCAGCTGTTTGGAGATGCTTAGACCCAAACCCGTACCACCGTATTTTCGTGTCGTCGAGCCTTCGGCTTGAGTATAGCTCTCAAAAAGATGCTCTAACTGTTGCGACGTCAAACCGATTCCCGTGTCGGTGACGTCAAACTGAAGCTTTATTTTTGAACCGTTATTATCAAGCGTACGCACTTTTAATGTAATACTTCCTTCATCGGTAAACTTGACGGCATTACTCATGAGATTCAGCATAATCTGCGAAATACGAAGCGGATCACCGATAAAATGCGACTTGACGTTGTACTCAATGTCAAAAACGAGATCAAGCTCTTTCTCCTGAGCTTTAATACCGATCATATCTGCGACATGATCAAGAATCATATTAAGATCAAAAACAATATGCTCCAGCTGTAACTTACCCGCTTCGATTTTTGAAAAATCTAAAATATCATTGATGATCCCCAGTAGCATCTGCGACGAGCGACTTATCTTGCCAAGGTAATCAAACTGCTGTTCATTAAGCTCACCGTCATCTAATAACAGATGGCTCAATCCAATAATAGCATTCATAGGGGTTCGTATCTCATGACTCATGCCGGCTAAAAAATTACTTTTGTCAATCACAGCCTTTTTAGCAACTTCAAGTTTTGTTTTATACGCCTGAGCAAGCTCTTCTTTCTCCTTTTTCAAAGAGAGATATGCCGTGTTATAACGCATTAAAAGATGATGGTTACGAATATCCTTTCCAAGCTCAAGAAATACTCCTTTTAAAACGCCGATATGGAGTGGCTTTTGTGTAATATGACTAGCGCCCACTCCCAGAAAACTAAAAAACGCATCGCTCTCATTTTGCGCTACGGCAACAATGATTTTTTGATCAGGATTCATTGCTTTAATATGCTGAAACGTTTTTACTCCCAGCTTGGCATCGATCAAAACAATATCGATAAAACGCCCACGTTGCTTTTTGATCTCTTCAAATTTAGCAAAGCCTTTCTCTTGCTTAACACTCACAAAGACATCGTTGAAAAATAGAGAGAGCAACTCTTTGTCATTCTCAAGATTAACATCATCTGAACGGATATATAAAATTTTCAACTCTTTCGTAAATTTTAAAATCTTTTCAATAGCAAGCATGGCATTTCCTTATAAAAGAGTAACCCCCAAGTAAACCCCATCTTGAAAAAAGGTCAAGATTTGGCTAACTGCACATTCCAAGGCAGCAGAGGGTCAATATCCCTGCTTTCAACCTGATAGATTGGAAGTTCTGTAAGAAGATGGCTTAGATAGGCAAAC
>JBNKLA010000016.1:0-66794 GCA_050292115.1 Sulfurimonadaceae bacterium
AGTGCGTAGCCGTAGCTACGGACGCAAAGAAAAAAGTTCAAGATTGCTACGTCTCTTGGCTCCCTTCGGGCACTTAAAAGCAAAGCGTGCTCTACGTTAGAACCTTTTTACCGTAGCTACGGCTACGCTAAAAAGAACCTGCCTTGATCACACACAGCTTTTAAGTGCTGAGTCTATCTGGGAGTTTTGCAAGAAGTCTACTTAAGCACCCCCTAGAGTATGATAAAATCTGATTTGATTTTGTGTTGTTCACATTGTGAAAAGAGGTCAAGTCAGTGATAATATTAGGTATTGATCCAGGTACACGTAATTGCGGTTATGCAATTATCAACAAAGAAGGTCAGAAGGTCTCGCTAGTTGAAGCGGGATTAATTAAAATGAAATCTGAAGATCTTCAACTGCAACTGCCGCAAATGCTTGAAGGTTTCAGACAGATATTTAGTATCCATCACATCGACGAAGTGGCAATGGAGAGTATTTTTTATGCTCACAACCCTAAAACGGTTTTAAAGCTGGCTCAGTTTCGTGGAGCAATAATGTTAATGATATTGCAAGAGTTTGGAGTTTTTGCCGAATATACGCCTCTGCAAGTCAAAAAAGCTTTAACGGGTAAAGCAAAAGCTTCTAAAGAGCAAGTGGCATTTATGGTAGGCCGTTTGCTTGGTATAAAAAAGCCGATTAAACCCCTTGATATTAGTGATGCTATGGCAGTTGCGATAACACATTCACAACGGTTATAACTTGTATAAATTTGTAATAGCACACTCATTCTATTTTTTTGTTTAAATTTTCTTTTTTCTTCTTAAAACCCTATCTTTTTGAAAATATATATGCTAACATTGCGCTAACAAAACGTAAATATAGAACACTTAGTGTTAGAAAGAGTTCCCTAATTATGAGATCTATCGGATACCTCGTACTAATTAACAATGCTTATCCTGAAACTATCGCTTTTGATAAGGATGTATCACTTGAAATTGCCGAGCGCTTTAATCCTAAAGCTGCAAAGTATATTACACGAACCTACACCGAACGTCGTTCAGCTTCTGAACTTGCTAAAATGCTAGCTTTTGATAATTGTGAAACGCGTGAAGAAGTGCTTTCACGTGTGCGTCGTGAATTAAGAGATTTTTGGAAAAGTAAGAATCTTCTTTAATTTTAAAGAATACCCAAAACGGCCAACACACCAGGGAGGCCGTTTCTACTCGCAATAGTAACACACTTCGCTTAGCCAACACTTATTTAAATTGCACAAGTTGCTTTTTTCAAACCTTAAATTAAAATTTTCAAACTAATAAATTTTCAAATTTTTTTGTAAATGAGTAATTTTCACACTGTGAACAAGAAAGTGAATATTTTGAAGAAAATTTTTGAATTTTCCTTTAATTTTCAGATTATTTTAATATAAAATATTTCTTAAATGCAAAAGAGATAGTTCTATAAAAAAGCCCTGAAATAAGGGCTTTGAAGCAATTTTTAGGGTAAATCATTCTGCTTTCATTTTGATTTCATAATAGTTACATCACATTGTTCACATTTTTGTATTGATGTGATAGACTTGATACACTTTTTTGTGTCACGTACTGATTCGTAGGATGTTTCACATGAAACATAAGAGCGATTTCTTAATAAATTCAGCACTTTAGCTTAAGGGCACCACCAACGTAGAGTGTAGCGTTCTCTCTATCACCCGAAGGGAAGCCAAAAGAGTGTGTTTAGGATTTTTGGTGGTGCCGTTAAGTGTAATTCGAAAGAGATATACAAGCCATAGCTTCAGACAAAAAGTCAGCCTTAGACTCCAAAGTATAAACAGTATTCTTATAAATAAATGAAAGTGTTTGAGCATGTAAAAGCAATCGAGAAGCACCCGAAAGTGTGAAACGTTCATTGGGTGAAAGCTCTTTGTCTAAAAATCGAATAATGTTTTGTGCACTTTGCCCATAAATAGGATCGCCAACAATTGGATGTTTCACATGAAACAAATGAACTCGAATTTGATGTTGGCGACCTGTTTTTGGAAACGCTTTAACGAGTGAAATATTAAGATCAGGAAAATAGCTAATAGGCTCAATATAAGTTTCAGAAGCTTTGCCGCGTTCATCCGCTTTTACTATCATACGTACAATGGCACTTTCATCGTTTTCTCTTAATAGGGGGACGCTTACATGTAAAGGTGATTCAATATGACCATGCACCATTGCCAAATAGGATTTTTCAATTTGACGCTCTTGAAACATTATTTTTAAATCACGTTCGCTCTTTTTATGCAGAGCCGCCAAAACAATTCCACTGGTTTCTTGATCAATACGATGCACGATATTAGCATCATGACCGAAGTGGTATTTGATTTCATCAATTAAAGAGTAAGCCGTATAACGGTTTTGAGGATGAATTAAGAGCCCGGAAGGTTTATCAAAAAGTGCGAAATCGTCATTTTGATAAATAGGTTGCATACCTTTTGAATGCGGCTCAAAGCAGATAAAATCAAAAGAGCCGTGAATTATACCCGCCGTATCAATCATCGGCTCTCCACTTACATGTAAGCGACCCTTTGCAATTAAACGCTGTGCTTCACGCTGTGAATATTCAAGTTCACGCATTAAAAACAGAAAGGCTTTAATTGGCTCATCGGTATGAAGTTTTTTAATGACAAATGGCAGAATTTTATCCTGTTATTATGGAGATTGAGATAGCATAAATACTAAATATATACGGCATTTTAACATAGTTGAAACGCTTACATGTAAAGGACAAAGGTATATAAATGGTTGAACGTTATTCACGTGAAGCAATGAGCAGTAAATGGTCGATGCAGGCAAAATATCAGGCATGGCTTGATGTAGAAAAAGCGGTAGTTAAAGCTTGGAACCGATTGGGGCTAATTCCAGACGATGATGCGCAAAAGATTGTACAAAATGCGGGATTCAGTGTAGAAGAGATTGACGAAATCGAAAAAGTAACTAAGCACGATTTGATTGCGTTTACCACTTCTGTCGCGAATACATTGGGTGATGAGAGTCGTTGGTTTCATTACGGTATGACAAGCTCGGATACGATTGATACAGCCGTAGCTTTGCAGATGAAAGATTCGCTAGAGCTTATTATAGATGATGTCAAAATGCTAATGAAGTCTATCCAAAAACGTGCACAAGAGCATAAGATGACACTTATGGTTGGACGCTCTCATGGCATTCATGGTGAGCCTATAACGTTTGGTTTGGTTTTGGCCGTTTGGTATGACGAGATGGCGCGCCATCTGAGCAATCTTGAGCAGACTATGGATGTTATAGCAGTAGGGCAAGTTAGCGGTGCCATGGGTAACTTTGCTCACGCACCGTTAGATCTTGAAGAACTTACATGTAAAGAGTTGGGACTAAAGCCTGCGCCGGTTTCTAATCAGGTAATCCAACGTGACCGTTATGCGCGTTTGGCTACGGCACTGGCACTTTTGGCCAGTTCAATCGAGAAGTTTGCAGTACAGGTGCGCCACTGGCAACGTACCGAAGTGTATGAGTGCGAAGAGTATTTTGCCAAAGGGCAAAAAGGCTCTTCGGCCATGCCGCATAAACGCAATCCAGTTTTGACTGAAAACATTACAGGCTTAGCACGCATGATTCGTGCCTACGCAAATCCTGCAATGGAGAATGTGGCGTTGTGGCATGAGCGCGATATCTCGCACAGTTCAACCGAGCGCTTCTGGTTACCAGACGCGTTTGTGACTACAGATTTTTTGCTACATCGCATGAACAATGTCATCGCTAATCTGACGGTCTATCCTGAAAACATGATGAAAAATCTTAACCTTACCGGTGGTCTTGTCTTTTCACAACGCGTACTTTTGGAACTACCGCTTCAGGGCGTTTCACGTGAAGATGCCTATAAAATTGTACAACGTAATGCCATGAAAGTATGGGAAGGATTACAGCAGGGAAAACCTGCCATAAATGATTCGGGTGAGAGTCTCTATTTGCAATATCTGCTTGATGATGAAGAGCTTTGCTCAAAGCTTTCAGAGACACAAATTCGTGAGTGTTTTAACTACGATTACTATACGAAAAATGTCGATGCGATCTTTCAACGTGTTTTTAAATAATATGGATAAAATAGCTATTTTTATACATTGATATTTCTCCAAGGAACAGAGATATGATATCTATTATCAAGCGTAATGGCCGTCGCGAAGCCCTGGATATTAGTAAGATCCAAAAATATACCAGTGCTGCCGTAAAAGGCTTGGAAAATGTGAGTCAAAGCGAACTGGAAGTTGATGCGCAAATTCAGTTTCGAGACGGGATACACAGTGATGAAATTCAAAAGACGCTGATTAAAACGGCAGTTGACAAGATCGATATTGATCGCCCTAACTGGACCTTTGTCGCGTCACGCCTTTTTTTGTATGACCTTTATCATAAGGTTAATGGCTTTACAGGATACTGTTCGCTTGAGGAGTACTTTAAACGCGGTGAAACACAAGGGCGTATTCTTTTGGGTTTGAGAGAGATGTATGATCTTGAAAAACTGGAGAAGCATATTGACCCTGAACGCGATCTACAGTTTACCTATCTGGGTGTTAAGACACTCTACGACCGTTATCTTATCAAAGATCGTCAAAGCAATCCGATAGAGCTTCCTCAGCATATGTTCATGGCGATTGCCATGTTCTTGGCTCAGCGTGAAGAGAATCGCCATGAATGGGCGATAAAATTTTATGACATGATCTCCAAGTTTGAGGTGATGATGGCAACGCCGACACTATCCAATGCGCGAACGACCCGCCATCAACTTAGCTCATGTTATATCGGCTCCACTCCGGATAATATCGAAGGCATATTTGACGGCTATAAAGAGATGGCGCTACTGTCTAAATTTGGTGGTGGTATCGGTTGGGACTGGACCGGTGTTCGGGCAATGGGCTCTGCAATCGATGGGCATAAAAATGCAGCAGGCGGTACGGTACCGTTTTTGAAAATCACCAACGATATCGCCATTGCCGTTGACCAACTCGGAACACGTAAAGGAGCGATTGCCGTCTATCTTGAACCGTGGCATATGGATATCAACGATTTTCTCGATCTTAGAAAAAACTCGGGTGAAGAGCGTCGTCGCGCACACGATCTTTTTCCGGCACTTTGGATCAATGACCTTTTTATGAAACGTGTTATGGAAGATGGCATCTGGACGCTCTTTGACCCGATGGATACCAAAGAACTAACCGAACTTCACGGCGAAGCGTTTGAGAAGCGTTATCTTGAGTTTGAGCAAGATGAAACCGTAATTAAAGAGCATATCAAAGCAAAAAACCTTTGGAAAAAGATACTTACAAGTTACTTTGAATCCGGTAGCCCGTTTTTATGTTTTAAAGATAACGCTAACCGCGCTAACCCCAATGACCACTACGGTGTTATTCGTAGCTCCAATCTCTGCACGGAGATTTTTCAAAACACGGAGCCAAACCGCTATCTGGTCAAAGTAATTTTTGAAGAGGGCGATTTTATAACGTTTGAAGAGGATGCGTTAGTAAGTGTTGACAGCGGCATTCAAAAACCAGCCAATAAGGTCACGGCTCTTGATTCGCTTGAGGGCAGACAGATCTATATTGTCGAAAAAGAGAAGATTGACGGCGCTACGGCCGTATGTAACCTTGCATCGGTCAATCTGTCGCGTATCAATACCAAAGAGGATATTGACCGTATTGTTCCGATTGCCGTGCGTGCACTCGATAACGTGATTGATCTTAACTTTTATCCGTTAGAGAAAGTCAAACGCACTAACATGCGTAGCCGTTCTATTGGTTTGGGCGTTATGGGCGAAGCACAGATGTTAGCCGAACAGGGTATCGCTTGGGGAAGTCAGGAGCATTTTGACAAAGTTGATGAAGTGATGGAAGCGGTGAGCTATAACGCTATCAAGGCCTCTTCTAACTTGGCAGTCGAAAAAGGGTGTTATCCCGAGTTTGAAGGTTCAAAATGGAGCCGTGGCGTTATGCCGATGGATCACACCAACGCCGAAGTGCTTAACTTGGTTGATCGCGGCGGTCTGTTTGCATCAAATTATGAGTGGGACGAACTGCGTAAAACGGTTCAACAACAGGGAATGCGCAACGGATATCTGATGGCTATCGCACCGACAAGCTCTATTTCGATTTTAACAGGCACTACACAGGCCATAGAACCGGTATATAAGCGTAAATGGTATGAAGAGAACCTCTCAGGCCTTATTCCGGTTGTCGTGCCAAAATTAAGCCCAGATACGTGGGCCTATTATACGCCTGCGTATGATCTTGATCAGACCATTTTGATTAAAGCGGGCGCAATACGTCAAAAGTGGATCGATCAGGGACAGAGCCTGAATATCTTTATCACACTGGATAAAGCAAGCGGAAAGTACCTGCATGAGATCTATACGCTTGCGTGGCGGCTAGGACTAAAATCTACCTATTATCTTCGTTCTCAATCTCCTGAAGCAAGCAACGATGTTGAAGACCGCTCAATGGAGTGCGTCGGGTGCCAGTAGGCCATGAGACCGGTTTTAGCATCTGAAATTGAAGCGTTTGAAGCGCGTTTTGATTATGCGATTAATGGTGTGCTTCACGCCATTACGGTTATTGATCCTAAAACAATGATTGTGCGTCTAAGCGTACAGGATGAAGCTAGAGGGTTTGACTGGATTGATCTTGAATTACAGATAAGCGGCGTTAGTGATGCACGGCTTATTGACGATGAGAAACTAAAATATGTCGATATGAGCGAAGGCATGACGATGCTTTATGAAAACGGCGAAGTAGTTATAGCTGTGGGAGAGTATGATTATATGGAAGCAGCGCTTCATGCACCGCTCTTTATCAGAGGCAGTGCATTGAAGTATCAGGAAAATACTTTTAGCGCTTAGCGTTTCCCGTCATTGTAATAAAGAGAACTTTTAGAAGTTTGTTTGCTTCGATCTCAGTAATGGCGCGTTGGGCTAGGGCACGTACAATATTTTCCTGGGTCAAATAAGCGTGTTGTTTCATTGATCCCCTTTGGAAAATTTGGTGAATAACAATCATAACGCGCCGTTAGTTAAAGAGAAGTAAATAATAATTATTAGTTTAAAGCTCCTCTAAAAGCTTACATGTAGCACTCTCAATCATGGCATATACCGTCTCAAAGCCCTCAAATCCGGAGAAAAAATAGGGGTCGGGAACATCATCGCCGTCAAACCCGAAATCACCCAATTTTTTAAGATTTTTCGCTCCCAGTTTGATAAGGTCGTTGTAGTTGCTTTGATCGAGTGCGATGAGTAAATCAAAGCGCTCAAAATCCGCTTTGCTTACCTGTCGTGCCCGTAGCGTTGCAATATCGATACCGTTATTTTGAGCCACTTTGATGGAGTTGTCACACGGTGGCTCTCCGATATGCCAGCTACCCGTGCCGGCGGAATCGATAACTATATTGAGATTTTGGGCTTTGGCTAAATTTTTTGCAATGCCCTCCGCGATGGGTGAGCGGCAGATATTGCCCAGACAAACAAAAAGAATGGAGTTAACTTTCATGCGTTTATCCTTTTTTGACAATCACGCGTATAAGTTCAGCTTCGCCTTGATGCCCCCTGCCCTCATCTAATGTATCTCTACATTCGCTTAAGAGTATTGGTGTTACATGTAAGTCTGAAAAGAGAGTTGTAATATCATCGATATCATAAAGCAAGGCGGGGTCTTTTGGGCCTCCGCTAGAGAGTGGTAGCTGCTTGGTTGAGAAGAACTCGGCAATAAAAAGCCCTCCCTCATGAAGTGCATCAATGGCGCGTGTAAACGTTTGTGTGCGTAGCGGTTCGCTTAAATGCAAAAATGAGCACATAATAACGTCGTAACAGTCGCTATTGTGCCATGTTTCAAGGTCAAGATGCAGGGTATTTAGGTTTACACCCAACTCTTTGGCCAGTGCATGGCATTTGGCAATACCGATGTCTGAGGCATCAAGTGCCGTAGCATCAAAGCCCTGTGTGGCCGCATAGCAGGCATTGCGCCCCTCCCCTTCACCCAAAAAGAGAATCGAAGCACCTTTGAGAAGGTTTTTCATCTGCTCTTTCAAAAACGCGTTAGGTTTTTTGCCGTAAAGATAATCTTCGCTATTAAACTTACTGTTCCACATCTGCTGCATTGTCATTTTTGAACTCCATCACGTACGGGTACGAAACTGCACGCCTCCAGCTTCTCTTCGATCAGTCTCGTGCCCTGTTTTTTATAGCGCATAATCACTTGCGCGCCTTCATGTTCAACAGGTGCAACTAAAATTCCACCCTCTTTAAGCTGATCTATCAGTTCCTGCGGAATCGATTTGGCCGAAGCCGAAAACAAAATACGATCATAAGGCGCATATTGAATCCACCCTTTTTGTCCATCATCGGTGCGAGTATGAATATTCATGATGTTTAGCATTTTAAAGCGTGCTCTGGCCTCAATAAGCAGCGGTTCAATGCGCTCAATCGTAAAGACACCGCGAAAGAGGTGCGAGAGCACCGCCGCTTGATATCCGCTACCACAGCCTACTTCCAAAATACGATCTGCTCCCTCTGGCGAGAGATAGTGCGTCATTTTGGCCACGGTAAGCGGTGAGCTAATCCACTGCTGCGCACTAATAGGCAGGGCATCAAGCTTGTAGGCGTGGTGTCTGAATCCTGAGGGCACAAACGCTTCACGGTTGGTTTGGGCAATGGCTTCGCGAATTTGGGGGCTTATGGCAAAACGCGCATGGATCTCGTCGGCAAGTTTGCGGTTTTTCATGGCAACGATTTTATTCACAAGCGATTCCTACATCAAGATAGCGGCGCATCTTTGCAATCTGCTTGGGCTCAAATGCCATTTGCAACACCGAATCAACACCATTGCGCATCGCTTCACCAAAAGGAGTGATAATGCCACTTTGTGCGGAGCAGTCATCGTTTGAAGCATCCGAAGCAATCACATAGCACTGATTCATAACGGCAAGGGCTTTGGTAAGTGTAGTGAAGTTTTGAGCGCGTAGATGCCCCCAGCGCGCGGGAACGGCAATAATATCACTCCCTTCACAGCGTTGCCACAGATGCTTGAAACGCAGTTCAAAACAGATCAATATAGAAATTTTGAGGCCGTCTATCTCAAAAGTGTGTATATAGGCTTCATCTCCGGCGTTGAAATAGCGATGTTCATCACCCAAAGCAAAAAGCTTGGTTTTGGCCTGTTCATAGATCACACGGCCGTTATGAATCACTTTGGCAACGTTGTAATACGCATCGCCGCGCTTTTCAATAAAGGTCGTAATGAGGGTGTTATGCTTTACATGTAAGCAGAGTGCTTCTAACGCTCTGGGTGTAAACGTAGCAGCGCGTTCGATATTTTCGTAATCAAATCCACTCAAACAGACCTCGGGAGCTACGGCAATGCTATTTTGAGGTATTGTGTCGATAAGTTCGAGAAGTTGCGTTACATTGGCCTCAAAATCGCTTTGTGTAGCGAACTGAAGCGAACAGAGGCTCTTAGAAGTCGTCAAAGCTTAGCGAGCCTTTGGAATAGTTGGTCACCGTACCCTCAAAGAAGTTGGTTTTTTGGTCATTAAACTTGGCAAAATCGTCTACCCATTTGATGGGGTGTTCGGAGTTGTAGAGCTTTTGCATTCCCACACTCACCAGACGGTCATCCGCAAGGTATTGAATGTACTGGCGCACGATATCATCGGTAAGACCCAGAATTTGGCTTTGGGTAATATACTGCCCCCAGCGTACTTCCAGTTCCACGGCTTTTTTAAACATGTCGTACACTTCGTCATAAAGCTCTTGAGTAAAGAGCTCCGGACGTTCGCGTTTGAGCGAGTTGATCATGTTTTTAAAGAGTACGAGGTGGGTGACTTCATCGCGCTGGATAAAGCGGATCATCTGCGCAGAACCCAGCATTTTGCCAGAGCGCGCAAGGGTGTAGATATAGGCAAAGCCGCTGTAAAAATAGATACCTTCAAGAATCTGGTTGGCAAAACAGGCTTTAATGAAGTTATGCTCTGTGGGATCCTCGGAAAGACGGTCATATACGGCGGCAATCGCATCGTTTTTCTGTTTAAGCATCATATCGCGTCGCCACAGCTCATAAATCTCTTCGGAGTTGGTGGAGATGGAGTCTACCATTACCGCATAGCTTTGTGAATGTAGCGCCTCTTCAAATGACTGGCGTACCAATATGAGATTGATCTCCGGCGACGTAATATAGGGGTTGACGTTGTCAATCAGGTTATTGGTTTGAAGCGAGTCCATAAAGATAAGCTGCGAGAGCGCTTTGTCATAGGCATCTTTTTCGGCCTGTGTGAGGTTTTTGTAATCAATCACGTCGCGGGTCATATCGACCTCTTTAGGGAACCATGTGTTGTTGAGCATTACCTCCCAGAGGCTATAAGCCCACTGATACTTAATGTTGTTAAGCTCAAAAATACCGGTTGGATTTCCACCAAAAATTTGACGGTCGTTAACATGTTCCTTAGATTCGGGATTGTAGATTTTTTTTCTGTACATCGTTTGTGACCTCTGTAGAATAAGAGGATAATTATGGCGAAAAAAAGATTTTGGAGAGCTTTAAAAAGCACCTCTTATAGGTGCAATTTATTCTGAAGCGGCAGAGCCAAAAATTATACCGCTTCCATCGGGCATGATTTCGACGTATTTAAAGTTTTGCCCCTGTGCTTCAAATCCGTCAAATGCCTCCGCATTGTGAATGGGCTTCCACTGCTTGGTGCCGGCAACCATTTTCCAAACTCTTGGCGCATTGGCATTGCCGTCGGTCAGGTAGATGTCTCCCTCATCGGTAATCCACATGTACCACGTGAAGGCAAATGCATTCTCTGCCAGCGATTGGATGTCTTGCGCCAGCGAAGTGGCTGTTACGGTTGGGATAGCCTGTAAACCGCAGGCCTTGGGATTGTCAATACAGTATTGTTTACCCGCTTCAAATGTATCGCTAAACGCGGCTCTGCCGTAGTAAAGCTCTTGAATCTCACTACTGCTTAATGTACGTGAGTAGAGGCGCAGGTCGTCAATGGCGGCGCTCGAATCTAAAGCGGCCGAGTCATCGCCGATAATCAGTGCATTATCTGCTACATAAAGCGTAGACGATGTCAAATAACTGCTGATAGCTTCGCCATCAATAAAAAGAGCGACGGCTTCGTTCGCTTCAACAAGCACAATGTGATGCCACTGCGACGCACTCAGTGTTGCCAGCGTGGCATCGTCGGTAACAAGTTGCGTTGCATTCGCTTTGAGCGCGAGTGATGCGGTGGTGATAATGGAGCCAAAATATTGCGTTGTCGGCCGGTACCAAAAAGCGATGGTTTTGGCATCGGAGCTTGGAAAGCCGGATTTGAGATCGCGTTCATTTTGCGCAAGCGTTTCGGCACCTTTGATAATACCGCTTGTGGTGTTTGAATCGTCAAATTCAAAATGCGCGATAAGCCCCTCATCAATGTTGTAGCTGTTTAAATCGCACGCTGTCGTTTCGATATTATCAAGTAGTGCTCTTTTGCCCTCAACGGTCTCAATCGTTACACTGTCGATTTTAGTGTTTATGGCAATGCTACCCGTATAGAGGTCGCTTTGTGCCGTTAGATCGATAGTGCGTGCATAAACCTCTTGCGCGGCATAGGTGCCAGAAACTTTTACTCGGTCATTGCCATCGGTGGCGATATCAAAGGTAATGCTACATTGTGTCTTGTCAAAACGCAGTGTTAAGGGGGTGTTGTCGGATTTTGTTCCGGGCTCAAGAAGCACAGGAGAGTGAAATACCGAGAACGGCATCGCAAATACTTCCCACGCTCCAGAGGATGAAAATGTAATGCCTTGCGCATCAAGTGCGTGCAAGTCGGTTCCCGATTTGTAGCTGTTAAAATTTTCAGAGTATGCAAAAAGCAGGGACACTGACGCCATAAGGGCAAAAAGTATGTTTCGCATAAATATAACCTAAACTTTTCGATGAAATAATAATTATAACAAAATATGACGCAAATGCGTCTATTCTCTGATAATTAATAAAATAATGATAAGGACGCTTAAGCTCTAGTTAATGGCCAATCAGCTGAGATAATGTCCTTATCCAACCTTGGTTATAACAAAAATAAATGTGAAGATAGTGGCATCTTACTTGTGATTGGTTAAAATGGGGTTATCACACACGATAAGGTAAGCAATGATAACGCGTGCACATTTTGGCAAGATTATGGGTGGTATTGTCGGGGCGTATCTTTTGGCGGGCTTTATTGGGGTACCTTGGATACTTGAGCAGAAGTTACCGGATATGTTCAAAACGTATACGGGCGGTATTTTACATGTAGAGGATATCGACTTTAATCCTATCACGTTTAATCTGGACATAGAGTCACTTCAGCTCTTGGATCCCAAGGGAGAGAAATGCCTTGCACTAAAGCATGTGAATATCAATTACGAGCCTCATGCGCTACTTTTTGGCACCGTGAAACTGCGTAATTTTTCGCTTGTAAAGCCCGAATTGTTTGTGCAAACAGAGCCGGATGGAAGTACGAATATTGCGTGGTTGCTTGGGGATTATAACCAAACGGCGACTTCGTCTGATGCAACCCGCGAGACGACATTGCCACGGATAGCGTTAAAGCATCTACGCATTGAAGAGGGAGTGATACATTATCGTGATATCAGCAAGGCTACTCCATTTGAAATTACGCTTGATCCGATCGATTTTAAGGTGGTCGATATCGATACGGCTACGCTTCAAAGCGGTGATAACCGGTTGCGCATTACCAGTCGCATTAATGATGGCGGTTTTATAGCACTGCATAGCAAGCTGTATGCGTTAAAACCGCTACGGATTGGGGGCAGTATCGATTTTGATTCAGGTAAACTGTTTACCGGATGGCGTTATTTACAGGAGATGCTTTCACTTGAAATTGCCGATGGGAAGCTTCATGCGCACACCGATTTCTATTTTGACGGTGATGATATTAATGCAACGCGTCTTGAAAATATGGCACTCACGCTAGAGCGTCTGCGGATTAAACCCAAAGATGCATATCATGATATCTTACATGTAGAGCATATTGCTCTTGAAGAGGGAAGCCTGTTTCCTCTGGCACAAAAGGGTCATATAGGGCGTTTTGTGATCGATGGTACGGATCTGTATTTAAAGCGTTTTAGCGAAGGAGCGATCAATTGGCAACACTATGTTAAGGTCAAAATTGCCACCGAAGCACATGAGGGCGCATCGAAACCTTGGGATGTGACGCTTGATCGTTTTGAGATTACACGTTTTAAGAGCAGTTTTGATGATGAAGCGATAATGCCGCATCAAAAACTCCGGCTGCATGATTTTAATATGACGGCAATCCATATCAGCTCGCGTGGCGGCGTAGCGCTTCAGCGAGAATGCTTATTGTCATAGCAAGGGAACGCTTGAGCACTCTACACTCGATGCCAATGCGACGTTGCGTTGCGATGATATTGACTTGACCCGTTATAACGCTTATATTGACGATGCCGCCCAAAAAGCGCTAAAGCGTTTTGATATCAGGCTTTCGGATGCTCAAATGGGCTTTGCATTTCCGTTTAGCGTGCGTGAAGAGGATAATCAGACGACTTTCAGGCTTGAAGATGCCGTATTGCGGCTTGATAACGTAGATACGGTGCGCAAAAGCGATACGAAAAGCGTGGCGGCATTTTCGGCGTTGCGTATTAGCGGCATCAACATCGATACGGCGCTACGCGAAGCAGATATTGATGCGATTGCGATGCATCAACCTTATGTTGCGGCACGTAAAAGGTGTGACGGTGCAATCGACTGGAGCCGCTATGTCGAGGCTAAAGCATCTGCAAATAAAGAGGTGCAACCGACATGGCGGTATCATGTTAATGCAGTGGATATCGACGAAGGGCGCATCCGTTTTGATGATCGCTCCTTGCAACAACCTGCCGATGTGACGCTTGATGCTGTGGCCTTACATGTAAAGGATATCGACAGCGATCCGACGCAAACCTTGAGTTATGAGGCGAATGCGATAATCAATCAAAAAGGCAGGCTTACAATGCAAGGCGATCTGCGTCAAAAACCGTTACTTGCGCATTCAGACATGGCGCTAAGTAACCTCCCATTGGTTATGGCAAACCCCTATATTAACGAGTCACTGAATCTCTATCTCGGGCGCGGTGCGCTTGATTTTAAAGGTTCGCTTGCGTATGCCCCGCATAAGCCGGATCTCAATCTTAAGGGAGCGCTACGTATACGCGATGGAGTTGTGAACGCTACCTATAACGATGAGGTGCTACTTGGCTTTAATGAAATCAGTGCCGCACCGCTCTATTTCAATTTAGCTCCCGATCGTGTGAATATCGAAGAGCTAAAGATTGATTCGCTCTACTCCAATATCCATATTGATGCCAATAAAACCCTCAACCTTGCGACCCTCTCAAAGCCGTCGGCACAGCGTACATCCGCTTCAACCGACGCAAAAACGAAAACGCCGCCTTTTCGCGCCAATATTGTTAAAGTCTCGCTCAAAGGTAGCGCGGCGGATTTTGCCGACGACTCGCTACCGTTTGGCTTTAAAACGCATATTCATGACCTCAACGGGGATCTTTACGGTGTCTCCTCGCAACCCGAGCAGACGACCTATATCAATTTAGACGGGGTGATAGATCGTTATGGCGCCATGAAAGTTGACGGCTCACTCAACAGCGGCGATCCGAAACGCTTTACGGATATCGGCGTCAATTTTAGAAATCTTTCGCTCTTCAACATGACACCCTACTCTGCCAATTTTGCGGGCCGAAAAATTGATGAAGGTAAGCTCTCGCTTGATCTGCGTTATAAGGTTATTGATTCAAAAATTTTGGGCGATAACAGCGTGATTGTGAATAAAATAAAACTGGGCGAGGCGTATGAGGGCGAATCGTCACTGCCGCTTGGATTAGCCATTGCCTTGCTTGAAGATAGCGAGGGCATTATCGATATTGCGGTGCCGGTTGAAGGAGATATGGATAACCCCGAGTTCCGTTACGGCGCGGTGATTTGGAACGCTATAAGCAACTTGATTGTCAAAGTGGTCAGTGCGCCGTTTAGCATTTTGGGCTCAATGCTTGGCATTGACGGTGATGCGCTCAAATCCATCGCTTTTGAAGCGGGCAGAGATGAGCTTATGCCTCCCGAACGCGAAAAGCTGGATATTCTGGCCAAAGCACTTGCTAAACGGCCAAAATTAGCATTGCAGATTCGCGGAGCATACAGTAGCGAAGCCGATCGCTATGCACTACAGCTCAAAAAACTGATGGCACAAGTGATGGAGCGTACCGAGAAAAAAGAGGCCGATGCGATGCTGGATATCGATTTTCTTGAAACGCTTTACGAGGAGTATTTTGGTGCCAAGCAGCGTGAAACCCTTAAGGCAGAGCTTGAAAAAGAGCATGAGAATAGAGAGCTGTTTTTTAAAGCATACCGCGTAGCACTTCTTGATGCCTTGGTGCGGCAACAAGCGCTTAGCGTGTCGGAGCTTGAGTATCTTGCACGCAGTCGTGCCGTTGCGGTTAAAAACTATCTTCAGCAGACTCAAAGCATCGTAGCCAAGCGGATCGTTTTGGTAGATAATACCATTGCAGATGCGGACGAAAACGGTTATGTTGGGCTAATCATGGATGTAATTGCGATGGAGTAGAGTATAATTGCGTCTTTAATTTATAAGGAACAATTATGCCATTTTCAAAAGAAAATCGAATAGACACACTAAGCGGCATCGTTTTTGTCGCTATCTTTGCCGCGGGTGCAACTTTCATTGCAGGGCTTGCGCCTGTGGCCAAACTGGGAATTTCTCCACTGGTTGTGGGGATTGTCATGGGGATATTTTATGCCAATACCCTGCACAACAAATTCCCCGCCGAATGGGAGAAGGGAATCACCTTCTCGGGTAAAAAAATCTTGCGCTTTGCCATTGTATTTTATGGCTTTCGTATTACGTTTCAGCAGATTGCCGATGTCGGAATCGACGGTTTTCTGGTTTCGCTGATTATGTTGCTTTCCACGTTTATTATCGGTACGTTTGTGGGGCAGAAATTTTTTAAACTTGACCGCGATACGTCGATGCTAACGGCTTCGGGAGCAGCGGTGTGTGGTGCGGCCGCCGTGTTGGCAACCGAGCCGGTACTTAAAGCCGAAGAGCATAAAGCGGCCGTTGCGGTTTCGATGGTGGTGCTTTTTGGTACCATCGCGATGTTTTTATACCCCGCGCTTTACAGCTCCGGAATGCTTGATATGAGCGCACGCGAATTTGGCATCTATGTCGGCGGCACCATTCACGAAGTCGCTCAGGTGGTTGCCGTCGGCGGTGCGTTTGGTTCCGAGGCGAGCGATGCATCGGTGATCGTTAAAATGACCCGCGTCATTTTGATTGCGCCGATGCTGATTTTGCTGGGTATTTACCTCTCGTATTCGGCTAAAAAAAGCGGTGGCGAAGGGGCGGTGATTAAGCTGGTGATTCCGTGGTTTGCGGTCTATTTTGTGGGTATGGCGGGCTTTAACTCGCTCCAGCTGGTGCCCAAAGAGATTGTGGATGTCATTAACGAGATCGACACCTTCTTGCTCACGATGGCGATGACGGCGCTGGGGATGGGTACACGTTTTGCGAAGTTTAAAGGGCTTGGTCTCGCACCGTTGTATGCCGCGGGCGTGATGTTTGCATGGCTGGTAATCGGCGGATATTTTATCACCAAAGCGGTGGTGCAGTTCGTTTAACGCCTTCGGTAACTAAGCGCTTCGAGCAGATGGGCTTTGCCTATCGTCTCGCTTTGCTCAATATCCGCAATGCTTCGGGCGACTTTTTGGATCTTTTTGATACTGCGAAACGAAAGCGCAAAACGCGCTATCGCCTGATTGAGCACGCTTTGAGCATCCTTTTCTAGCATACAAAAGCGTTCAATCTCATCATCTTCGAGCATTCCGTTGGGATGTTGCTGTCCCCGTAAAACCTGCATTTTAAACGCATCCATTACCTTTACATGTAAGCCTTTTGAATCGTCGCTTGAGGTGTCGTCGGGATGGCTGGGTTGCATCTGCACATAAAGATCAATGCGGTCTAAAAAGGGTTCGGAGAGGCGGTTTTTATAGCGCTGTATCTCCACGTCGCTACAGCGGCATTCGCGCGAAGGATTGAGCAGGTTGCCGCAGGGGCAGGGGTTCATGGCGGCTACAAACATAAAGCGGGTAGGGTACTCGATTTTAGAGTTAACGCGCGAGATGCGAATGTGCCGGTCTTCAAGCGGTTCGCGCAGGGCTTCAAGGATATTTTTGCCAAAATGAGGCAGTTCGTCAAAAAACAAAATGCCACCGTGACTGAGCCCTACTTCGCCGATTTGCGCTTTTTGAGAGCCTCCGCCAAAGATGCTGGCCGCCGTTGATGTATGATGCGGTGCACGGTATGCGCGCAGGGGAATGAAATCGGGCTCTTTGCCCTCCAGACTTTGAAGCTTTGCCGCACCCAAAAGCTCCTCCATGCTAAGCGGTGGCAAAATATGGCGCAGACGCTTAGCGATCATCGATTTACCACTACCGGGACTACCTTCGAGCAAAAAATTGTGCATTCCCGCCGCGGCAATCAGTGCGGCGCGTTTGGCCACTTCCTGACCTTTGACATCGCTAAAATCCAGCGGATAGCTATGCTGATAGTAGTAGTGTGTTTGCTCTACATGTAAGCTTGGAAAGTCGTAGGCATTGTGCGTTTCACTCGCTTCGAGGGTTTGGGTGCGTAGCAACTCTGTAGCCTCTTTAAGATGCGATACGCCGTAAAAGGTGACATCGGGAATGTTGGTGAGTTTATCCAAACTCGCTTTGGGCACGACGGCTTTGCTAAGTAGCCCTTGGTTGGCAAGTGAGAGTATGAGTGCAAAGAGCGTCGCGTTCTCTTTAACACTGCCATCGAGCCCCAGTTCGCCAAAGATAAAGAGTGATTCAAGATCCACACTATCGGCATGAAGCGCGATAAGCAGGGCGATTCCCAGATCAAACTGGCTCCCCTCTTTTTTAAGATCGGAGGGAGAGAGATTGACGGTAATGCGCTTGGGCGGAAACACAAAGTCGTTGCTTAGCAGGGCTGACTTGACACGGTCCTTACTCTCACTTATAGATTGATTTGCTAAACCTACAATGTTAAAGCTTGGAAGGCCCTTGGTAAGGGTGGCTTCAACGGTAACGACTTTGGCTTCGATTCCCTCAAATGTGGCGCAGAGCAGTTTTTTCATAAGTGATATCTTAGCGCACAATAGCCCGTTTTACATGTAAGTGCTGTTTCAAACCGCTACGCCAAAGTGCTAGCCGATATAAACTGACGTTAAAAGATGTACTTTTTATGGACTTTATAGTATTATAGTTTCTTATACTAAATAGCGAGGCGGATGATGAAAAAACGTTACACTACCCTCTTATTAGTGACACTGCTGTGTCTGCCGTTTGAAGTGAATGCGACGGAGCATACCCAGAGTGTGCAGTTTCAAAAAAGCATCGGCGGAGAAGATGATGATATCGGTAAATCGGTTCTTGTGCTTGATGATGGTTACCTGATCGTGGGCAAAAGCAAGAGTTTTTCTAAAAATCGGGATTTCGACGTTTATGCCGTGCGTATCGATACGACGGGCAATAAAGTGTGGTCGAAGCACTACGGCTCCAAAGAGGACGATGAAGCCAACGCCGTGGTAGCGACAAAAGAGGGTTTTGCGATGATCGGTTCATCCGATAAGATCGGCAATGATCGCAAAAGTGTCTATCTGCTTCAAATAGCCAACAACGGCAATCCGATATGGGAGCGTGCCTACTACTCCAATACGTTTGATTACTATCTTGGCAATGATCTACTCAAAAGCGATCAGGGTTTTATTCTGGCGGCGACCGAAAAGCATCCCAAACTCTTTAATGAGCAGGTCGAGGCGTATATCGTCGCAACGGATAACGAGGGGCAAGTGGTTGGCCGTAAGCGCTTTGGTGGAGATGAAGAGGATTACGCCGAGGCGATTATTGCCACCGATGGCGGCTATATTATGGCGGGAGCCACCGAGAGTTTCGGGCATGGCGATCAGGATATGTACGTACTCAAGATGGATCCGCACGGCAAACGCCTCTGGTCGCGCGCATTTGGCGGTGGTGACGATGATGTCGCTTATGACATTATCGAAACCGTTGACGGTTACGTGGCCGTGGGAAAAACCGACAGTTTCGGCCGCCGCTATGATGATCTGTATATTGTGAAGATGAATAAAAACGGCAACCGTATCTGGCACCGTGCGTTTGGCGGCGATAAAGATGACGTGGGTTATAGCGTAGTAGAGGTCGAAGACGGTTATGTCGTGGCCGGAAGCACCGAAAGCTACGGTGATAATCTGCGCTCAGATATGTACCTGATTAAGGTAAGCAAAAGCGGCAAGCTGATGTGGGAGCGCACCTTTGGCCAACAACAAGACGACGTAGCATACGATCTGGCCAAAACGGATGACGGCTTTATTGTAGTTGGTGAAATCTCTGATAACCGTACGCGCCATAAGGATATCTATATCGTTAAAACCGACAAAAGAGGCCGTACGGTTAAATAGCTTACATGTAAAGCCTTTTTGAGGAGTATAATGTCATCATCTTTTCTAAGGGTATAGGGATGCTGGGTAATCTCAAAGGCAATCTTCTTGGTGGTGTAACGGCGGCGATTATTGCGCTACCGCTGGGTCTGGCGTTTGGCGTGGCCAGCAGTTTGGGTGCGGCAGCGGGGATTTACGGCGCCATTATTTTAGGTTTTTTCGCTTCGCTTTTTGGTGGCACCCCTTCGCAAATTTCCGGTCCGACAGGTCCTATGACCGTAGTGATGGCTGCCGCGGTTACCACGCTTGGCGGGGATATTCAGCTTATTGCTACGGTCATTTTACTCTCGGGAGTGTTTCAGATACTTTTTGGGTTTATCGGCATCGGGAAGTTTGTGCGTTTTATCCCCTATCCGGTAATTTCGGGCTTTATGAGTGGGATCGGCGTGATTATCATTATATTGCAGATCAATCCGTTTTTAGGACTTGAGAGCGATGCGTCGGTGGTTCGGGTGCTAATCTCCTTGCCGCAAAATCTGGCACGTGCCGATATGCACGCGGTGCTGTTGGCGGCTGTGGCGCTGGCCATTGTGCTCTTTACGCCCTCAAAGCTCTCCAAATACCTTCCATCACCCTTAATTGCACTGCTGGTGCTAACGCCTTTAAGTGCGGTTTTGGGCTTACATGTAACCACCATAGGCGATATTCCCTCTGGCTTGCCGCAGATTATCTGGCCGTCGCTAACCTTTGAGGAGTATACACCTATCTTGACGCTTGGCGTAACACTGGCCGTGCTGGGCACGATTGATACGCTCTTAACCTCCATTGTCGCTGATTCCATCACGCAGACCCGCCACAATAGTAAGCGTGAACTCATAGGTCAAGGCATCGGCAACGCGTTGTGCGCTTTGGTGGGTGCCATTCCGGGTGCGGGGGCGACGATGCGCACGGTAGTGAATATCAAAAGCGGGGGCACCAGCCGTCTTTCAGGCATGATACATGCGGTGGTGTTGCTACTGATCGTGCTTTTTCTGGCACCACTGGCATCGCAAATTCCGCTCTCGGTTTTGGCGGGGATTCTTATAAAAGTCGGGATCGATATTTTGGATTACCGCTTTTTAAAAGTGTGGGATAAAAGCCCTAAACCCGATCTGATGGTGATGCTTACGGTCTTTGGCGTTACGGTGTTTGTTGATCTTATCACAGCCGTGGGCGTAGGAATCGTGCTGGCGTCGCTGTTGATCGTCTATCGCATTACCAAAGCTACGCAGATTGTGCTTGATGCGCCCCAAGAGCAAACCGACGGAGCGGATTGGCAGGCGTATGATGCCCGTCTGATTAGCATTAACGGTGCGTTTTTCTTTGGCTCAAGCACCTACTTTGAAAGCCAAATCAATACCCTACTTGATACGAAAACCATCATTATCGATATCTCCAACGTACCTTTTATCGACCTAACAGCCATCTTTACGCTCAAAGATCTGGTGACAAAACTGCAAAGCGGCGGTACCGGCGTGGTGATTGTCACCCCCGATAAATTTCGCGAAAAACTTCTGCGTTTTAATGCAAACGGTGTTTTTGAAAGTGTAGTGTTTACCAAAACGTTTAACGAAACGATGGAGCATTTTGAACGACAAAAAGGTTATGATGAAAAATCCATATAGTAGGTTTCATCATCTATTTTATATATGATCACATCGGTTCGGCCATAATTGCTTAAATTTGAGAGATTAACGTGTGCTCCCGAAGGGATATTTAATCTTTCACGGAAATACAAACCAAGAATGCTGTTGTTTCGATAGGTATGCAAGGCCTTACCATAATCTCCTTGTGCGCGAACACAATCTAAACATTTGCCGTCATCAGTGTAAATGATAAAAGGGGTTTTGATATCAGGAAAAAAGTGTGATCGCTGAATATCAATGGGAATAGCAATATAGGCTTGATTCGGTTCTCTACCTTCTCTTTGTCCCCAGTTTAATCCTGAATGTTCAGGCACTTCCCCTTTTGAGCTACCGGTGCTGGCAAGAAGAGAAAGCTTGACATATTCTCTTCCTTCGGTCATTTTTTCCATAATGTCGTCTTTTTGAACCGTCGCAATAATTTCATCGTTAAGAGGTTTAATGGTTTTGGCAAAATTTGTCAAATCGGAAAAACTAAAATAGGTTTCAATATTAGGATCCATGCAACTGATAGAGTCACGAAGAATCTCTAAAAAGTAGTGATAAATTTGCATTGGATCACTGGTTGACATCGCTTCGTATTGCCTGTTTGAAAACGCATTTTGACTGTAGTTCGCTGATCCTAAAAAGCCTACTACTGGAGTATCGTTGGTATCGAGCCAGACGTATGTTTTTGAGTGTACTGGGTATGATAGGTTTGCATAATAACAGGTAAATCTACCTGCAAAATCTTGATTGACCATTTGTTTAAAAGCGTGATGTTGCTGTTTGCTAATCGCATCTTTTGAAGCCATACCTAAAATCAAGCTAATTTCGATGTTTTCGTCAGTCTGTTTGAGATGTCTATAGACCATTGCAGGAGAAGCATATCCTGAGACAATTAAGACTTTTTTTGCATTGAGTTTGGCGTGTGGTTGCAATAGTATTTTTTCAAACAGATCGTTTGTAATCATTGGATTCTCAATATAAGCAAATTTTTATAAAGTATTCTTGCTTTTTAATTGTAAAGTGAAACTTAAATTGAAAAAATCAGCATATTTGCAGCAAATATGCTGCAAATATGCTATAATGATTCTATGAATTGGAATGCAAAAGCGATAGCTGTGTTAAAAAAAGAGCTGAAGAAAAAAATATTGGCTATAACGAACTCTCTAAAAGACTAGCAAAAATCGGGGTTAATGCACCTCCTAGAAATATCAATTCCAAAATCAATCGAGGCACATTTAGCTTTGTTTTTTTTATGCAGTGTATGCAGGCAATTCAAGTGCAAAGCCTCATCATTGAAGGCTTAAATGATGCGTAATATCAATTTCAGATTAGGAGAGCTTTTTTGTGGTCCCGGAGGCTTGGCAATTGGAGCCGATAAATCGAAACTTACGGCGAATGATACAACATACTCATATAAACATGTATGGGCAAGCGATTATCATGAAGAGACGTGCCAAACGTATAAACATAATTTTCCTAATGTCAATGTGATTTGCGAAGATGTTAGGGCGCTTGATATTGATACTTTAGAGCCTATAGATGCATTTGCATATGGGTTTCCATGCAATGATTTTAGTCTTGTTGGTGAAAAGAAGGGCTTTAATGGAACGTTTGGTGCGTTATATACGTATGGGATTAAAGTGCTTGATAGATTTAATCCCAAGTTCTTTCTCGCAGAGAATGTAGGAGGAATTACCAGCGCTAACGAGGGCAAAGCATTTGTAAAAATACTGCATGATTTACAAAGTGCTGGAGATAGTGGCTATGAGCTTACGGTTCATAAGTACAAGTTTGAAGAATATGGCATTCCGCAAACACGTCATAGAATTATTATCATAGGCATACGCAAAGACATTGGCCTTACATTTAAGGTGCCGGCTCCAACAATCGATAGCTATGTCGGTGCTAAACATGCACTTATGAATCCGCCTATTCCAAGCGATGCCGACAACCACGAATTAACTAACCAGTCCACGATGGTTAAAGAGCGTTTATCATATATTAAGGCGGGTGAAAATATTTGGCAGACCGATTTGCCTGAACATCTTAGGCTTAATGTCAAAGGTGCAAAAATGAGCCAAATCTATCGTCGCCTGCATCCTGATAAGCCTTCATATACCATTACAGGTTCCGGCGGCGGTGGTACGCATGGGTATCACTGGGAAGAGAATCGTGCTTTAACAAATAGAGAGCGTGCGAGAATACAAACATTTCCCGATTCCTACACTTTTAAAGGAAAAAAAGAGAGCGTAAGACGACAAATCGGCATGGCGGTATCTCCTAAGATGTCGGAGTTATTATTTACGGCTGTTTTGAAAACTTTTGCAGGAGTAGCGTATCCAAGTGTAGAGCCAAATTTACAACAGTATCTCTCCCAAAAAAATATTGCCAAAAAAGAGGTCAAAGCGCTTATCGAAAAAAGTGCCTAGCGATAACGTAGTAATAGACTACTTTTTGTAAAAAAGCGTATGACATAGCATTTTATCGACACATTATGCTAACATGTCGATATAGCAACATTTTTATCGACATATCTTAATAACATGTCGATGATCTTTAAGGTTTATAGCTATGTCGTTTGAGCGCAACATCCCGTATAACGATCTGCCATTATTACCACCGACAGCCGATATTGAAACCAAAGCCGTACTCAAGCAGAGTATTGCCGCAAACAGAGCGCTCAGTGAGTTAAAAGGCTTCGCTCAGACCTTGCCTAATCAAAGCGTATTGATTAACGGTATTATCCTGCAAGAAGCGCGATTGTCCTCAGAGATTGAGAACATTGTTACAACCAATGACGCGCTGTATCAATCAACAGATGAAAACGATGCGAATCCCCATGCTAAAGAGGTATTGCACTACAAAGAGGCGCTTTGGTCGGGTTTTTCTTCGCTTATGAAGCGGCCGCTAAGCGTTAACACGTTTATCGAGATTGTGCAGGTTATTAAGCAAAATAGCTCCGGTGTCCGTAAAACAACCGGTACTACCATAGCAAGAGCCGGTGAGACGATCTATACTCCGCCGGAGGGTGAAGCCATCATACGTGAAAAGCTCGCCAACCTTGAGACGTTCATCCATGCTAATGACGATATCGACCCGCTTGTTAAAATGGCGATAGTGCATTACCAGTTTGAAGCCATACACCCCTTTAGCGATGGCAATGGCCGTACCGGTCGGATTATTAATATTTTGTACCTCATTGAAAAGGGGCTACTGGACGTACCGGTGCTCTATTTAAGCCAGTACATCATTCAAAACAAAAGCGCTTATTACGAGAGATTAAGAGAGGTTACCGAGGAGAATGCGTGGGAATCGTGGTTGCTTTACATTCTTAAGGCCATTGAAGTGACGGCCACAGCTACCAAAGCAAAAATTGAGGCTATTAATGCACTTCTACGTCATTACAATGAGTGTGCAAAAGAGCGAGCGGGAAAAGCTTACTCTAAGGAGCTGAGCGAGTTAATTTTTGAACACCCCTACTGTAAGATCAAATTTTTGGAAGATCGCGGCATAGCCAAACGCCAAACGGCGGCGGAATACCTCAAAAGTTACGAAGCACTTGGATTGTTGCGTTCGCAAAAAGTGGGGCGCGAAGTGTACTACATTAACGACGCGCTGATTGATATTTTTACGAAATAAGCACCACGGCTAACTCATTAAACCAGGCAAGGCGTAATAATACGCCTTAAGCCTTCGGTAACTCAAAAAGCTCACAAGTACCCAAAACAGTAGTGTACCCAAAGGAGTGAAAAGCGGTACTGCAACCGCATTGCTTCTAAGGGGAATGTTGTTATTGAAAATGGAAGGATCAGCGGGTTGTAGTGCAAACTGAAGATACCATGGATTGTCTGCACATGCTGCGCTTACCAGTGTGTTGGTGGCACCGTTTTGAGCGCTTCCGACAATATACGGATCGCTATGTCCTGTCGGATCGAGTGCACCGGATTGTACCGGACACGATGTATCTAGGGTATAGCCGGATGGAAGGGTATAGCCCATGGTGCACAAGACCGATTCGGAGAGCCCCGGAATATTCCACTGGTACTGCCCGTCACTGCCGTCTTTGACAAAAGCAATTGTTTGGGATGGCGTACATGTAACGCTGACACTGCCGCCGGTGATGATGGCTCCCGTCGAGGTATCGTAAAAATTGCCCATCGGGTCGTAATCAAGATAGTCGGGAATACCGTCGCCGTCGGAATCATCCGTGCTCTCTTCATCATCGGGAAGTCCGTCGCCATCGCTGTCACTTGAAGAGCTGGAACTGCTTGAAGATGAACTCGAGCTACTGTAAAACACGCTTGAGCTACTCGATGACACACTTGAACTGCTGGATAATCCTCTATACGCATTATCGTCGCGTACGGAACCTCCATTGGGCACGGTGACAACATTGGGGTCACTATGGGCACTTGAGATCGTGAGCCCCGCAGTAATATAGATATCGTTAACGTCAACCGTGACACTTCCGGCCGGTACGACGCGGCTAAAATAACCTTGATCATCGGTATAGACGCTATACGTCGTGGCACCCGATATCAAGGAGATCTCGGCAAAAGCAAATGGAATATCCGTTCCCGCGTCATAGATATCGTTGTTGTTTTTATCTTCAAACGCATACCCTTCGACGACTCCTTTGGTATTGGCAAGTACCGTAACATCCTCATCAGTATGCTCCAGCTCGTCGTACTGAATGATGGCAACACCGCTTTGGGCTGTTGTGGCTTTGACTTCGTTTTGATAGGTCGCGGCACCGACGGTGTTGTCGATGGTCGCCACAAAATTAATTGTCACGCTACCGTTAGCCGCAACGCTAATTCCCGACCAGACCGGTTGTGAAGGGTAGGTGGCGTTTAGGGCGTAGGGTGCCGTGGTGCTTTTGTACTCAAATCCTGCGGGGAGTTTGTCTGATACGGTGACATTGCTTACCGGTGTTGAGAGGGTATTGACAATGGTGATCGCGTAGTTAACATCGACTGTGACACCGTCCGTAGAGGGTTGAACAACCAGTGGCGTTGTTGTGCTTTTACTGACGATCAATCCGCCGATTAGGGTTATCTGAGTGTCACTGTTGTTGCTCTCGGGATTATCCGCCGTGGCATCGCTACTGATTGTTGCGCCAACCGCATGACTTCCCGTTGCCGCCGGACAGGCAATAATATGAAAGCTGTCGCTATCTCCCACTGCGACGCTTCCCAAACTCCAGCGAATCGGCGATGTGGATAGCGGCGCAGGTGTTGCACTGCTGTAGGTCAGGCCGGATGGCAGCGCGACATTCAGCTGTGCATTAGTGGCATCAGCATTGCCTGCATTTTCATAGACTACTCCGTAGGTTAGGCATTTGCTGGCATTGTTTTCGGCGTTGGAGGGCCCGGTGATGTTAACAATCAGATCGACTTTAGTTGCGATATCTACATCGGCATCATCGCTTTTGCTTGCGGCGTTACTTGCCGAAATGGTTGCAAGTGCGCTTAGCGTCGTCGTGCCCGAAGGCATGGTGCAATCTACCTGCATGTCAAATGTTGTGGCGTTATTCTCTCCTGCTTCCATGGTACCGACATCAAAAAGAATTTGGTTGTTGACACCGTCAAACGAGGCGAATGACGGAAGCGAAGCGATATCAAGCGTCAAATAATCCGGAATTGGCAAGGCGATAACGCTGTTTTGGGCATCCGAGGCTCCCGTGTTGTTGAAATCCATCGTGTAGGTGATGGTGCCGCACGGATTTTTTGTCGAAGCATCGGGAGTGAGGCTGATGTGCAGTTCGGGATTGCCGCTGATTGTAACGGGAACGGTATTGCTGCTACATCCCGAGATACAAGCATCATCAGCCAAAACCGTTGCGGCGTTGTTTAGTGTACTCATGCCTGAAGGCACGCCGCTTGTTGCCGCCTTCATTTGAAAACTCAGTGTCGATGCCGTTCCCGGATCAAGCGTACCGATTGCCCATGTTAAAGTGCCTGTGGAATCATCATGGCTGTCGCCGCCCGCTATGCTACCGGTCATATAGCTAAAATAGGACTGCACGGGTATAGTATCGGACACGGCGATATTGGATGCGCTACCCGTACCGACATTAATAACTTTGAGCGTGTAGGTTACCGCTTCTCCGGCGGTAACGTAAGCTTTGTCAACCGATTTTTCAACAACCAGCTCCGGTGTTCCACCACTGCTAAGGGCACCGACTTTGGTTTCGGCGCTGTCCGAAATAGGATCGGTCTCAGTGCTATCGATCGTGGCCGTGTTGATAAGTGTTCCGGTAGCAGAAGCGGAAGCTGTGGCATTGATGGTGATATAACCGCTCTCCCCCGCACTTAGCGTACCTAGAGCAACACTTGCAACCGGACATGATTGTGTCGCACCGCCGTTGATGCTGTAACTGTTACATGTAACGTTTGTAGGCAGGGTGTCGTTGAGTACAACGTTTGTGGCGTCCGAAGCACCGATGTTGGCGTAATTGAGGGTATATGCCAGTGCTGCTGGAAGTGAAGTAATATTGGGTCGGTCAACGGTTTTTGAAAGACTCAATTGTGCCGGTGACGTTGCCAAACATATCGAGGCTTGAGAATCCGTAAATAAACTACCGCTATTATCCGTAAGAACTGTACCGTCGTAGTATAATTTGACCGTTTTACTGGCAGGAGCTCCGGTTAAAATAAATTTAAATCTCAGATAATCCCCCGCTTGTAAGTCCGGTGTACTGGCATCAAAATCAAACGAAGCGGTGTACCATACATCGGCTTGAGGAAGACTCGATGCAGAAGTTTTGAATGGCGACGCATCGGCGTTTTTATAAACTTCCGTCGTTAAAGAGCCGCTTCCCGTCGTTGACTCGATATAAAATCTCAAAGCCAGTTGGCGTCCATCCAGAACCGTTGTTGCCGACATCGGATCGGTAGTGAAGGTGATGGTATCAGTAGTTCCCAGTGTTACGGTTGTCAAGCCGACATAAGTACCCGAACCGCTGGGATAAACGTTAGTGGCCGAGAGATCCGTATGATAATAAAATACGTCGCTACACGATTTACTATTGATACCCACTTCGTTTGTAGCGCTAATTCCCGTACTCTCACCCGTCCATGTGATGGTTGCCGTGTTCTCGGCGGGATTTGGGAAGAGAAAAACTTCTCCCTCTCTTCCTCCCACCGCGCTAACGCTGACCGATCCCGATGTGCCTTTGGCGACATTTCCGATACGCCAAGTGACAACTCCTCCGGTTTCACTGCATGAGGTTCCGCCCGTGCAACCGCTATAGGTAAAGCCTTGAGGAAGTACGTCGGTGATATTGACATCCGTAGCATCTCCCGAGCCGTAGTTTTCGTATCGGATTGTCCATGTGACCGATTGCCCCGGATCGATCAGCGAGTTGTTGGCATCTTTGCTTAGCGTAAACGCCGGTGTCGGAATGTTGACGGCAATCGTGCTGTCGGCATCTTTGGTAACAGTACTGCCATCGGGCGCTTTGACGCCGAGTGTCGCCTGATTTAAAAGCGAAGCGGCGGCGTAAGCGCTCTCTACCGTAACATTGAGCTCTACACTTCCGCTTGCAAATGCCGCAAGATCACCCAGTGCCATCGTTACGGTATTGCCGGAGCAGTTTTGTACCGCGCCGCCATTGACGCTATAGGTGTTACATGTAACATTGGCCGGAAGGGTATCGGTGATGTTGGCATCACTCACATCGACGGATGCATCATTGGAGTACGTGAGTGTATAGGTAAGAGGATCGCCGAGATTGATTAGATAGGTGCTTGGTGTTTTTGTCAGTGAGATCCGTGCGCTATCTACCTGAACCTGAGCCGGAACGCTCTCGATGGTGCCGAATTGTGTAGTCGAAGCCGAGGCGGTATTATTGTAAGTACCCGCATCGGATGAGGTTTTGGCGACAAAAATGAGCGTCAAACTATCGCTATCCGCAATAGTACTGCTAACCGTCCACGAGATCGTACCCGAAGCGTCGGCGGTGGGAGAACTGATTATAGTAGAGCCTGCCGATAAACTTGTCGTTGATTGATAGGTAAATCCGGTGGGTAGGAGATCATCAATTTGTGTAATATCAAGAGCGGCACCGGTGGTATTATCGATTGTAATCGTAAAGGTTACATCATCGCCTGTCGCCACACTCTGCGGCGTTGCGGTTTTGGTAATGGTGGGCGCTACGCCGCAGGTATTAACCGACAGTGCCACGCTTTTAACGCCGGTAATTTCAGGATTGGCTTTCCATGTTTCTCCAGCCGTCGGCGTTCCCAGTGCATCGACCTGAGTCTGGGTCAGATACGAAAAGGTTCGATTGATAGTGCCATCAGTGGGCATATCGTCATCAACCAGTGTCGGGTCATCGGTTGTCTGCACGCCAATGAGGAACTGTCCTTTAGGAAGTGCCGTAGTGTCCCAATGTAGCGACCAATCAATGAAGCCGTCTCTTGTGGCATCCCCTGCTTTAATCCAAGAGCCGCCGTCATCGGCAATACCGTTACCGTTTAGGTCTTCATAATAATAAAACGCAACGGTTTTGACGGTGGGAATAACCTCTCCCGACGCATCGACGGCAATGGCATCTTTGACTTTGGCACTAAGCACGATGGGATTACAGCCCTCGGCGCTGACATCGTCAACGATGGGCTGTTCATACGGATCAGTCGTATTGAAGCTGATAAAATCGCCAAAAGGTGCGGGTTTAAGCGGATCGGCACTCCACTCTCTATTGAGCGCACAATCTTTTTGAAACGGGTTATTCAGACTGTTTGCCGTACAAAAGATCATCGAAAGCGGCGTATCGCGCGTGAGTGCGGGACCGCCGTAAGATGTGGCATCAAGCATGGCCATGGGAATCTGATAATCGATAAAATATTCGGTACACGGAGAATCGGTATTGTATGAGGAGCGCGTTGTGCCGTAGTCCCAAACTTTTTGCTCATCGGGAAGCGCGATAATGCTACTCCAGTCCGTTGTCGGCGTGAGGCTGTTTTGAAAATTCAGTACGGTTGATCCACTTGTAAATGCTGTAGGATTGTGCGCGATCAGGTGAATATTGGGATCACTGGTATAATCAACGGATTGGGTGGGGATGTCTCCGTAAATACCATAGATCATATCGATCTCTGCACTCGGACTTCCCGATGAGCCGTCTAAGTGTGCGGCAAGATCACGAATACCATCGCCGTCAACATCAAAAAGGACGGTCCAAAGCGCGGAGTTCCAGACATCGCCCGAACTAAAAGCACCGGCTTTCGGACCGGTTGCGTAGGTATTGGCTACCTGCTCGACACGCCATCTGAACATTATCACGTCTTTGCTTGGATCCGATGCGTGTTTATAAAGATAGTAGTAGATACTGGGCTCATTTTTATCTACGCATGAAGAAGCGATGTTGACATAGTTTTGAGGCCGTGTCCCGCCGTTTGAGGGGTCGTTGGTTCGCGGATCGTTGGTTCCGTTCCCAAATCGGGTATAAGGTTTCCACTCTGCCGTATCGGGCCAAGGAGCCGGTTGAAATTCAACAGCGGGTCCCGATCCGCCACCCCATTCCGGCGGATAAGGATCGGCATACAATAGTGCCATAGAGCAAAGCAAAAAAAGTGCAGTGTGTTTGACAAGACGTGCGATAGAAAAAATACCCATATGAATATCCGTTAATTAGTGATTTTAAATAATAATTATACATCAAAAGCATATTAGAATAGTATTAAAATTGATGTATTAAAAATGGATTGTATCACAATATGATGTAAAACAAAGAGTACTTATATATAAAATTTTATAATAAAATTTATTTCAAAATTTGCTTTATTGTTCCTGTGTAATGCGGCACTAAACAGCGGCTACAGTCATGATGAACAGCATCGCCATAGCGTACGCTTTTGCCGTTTTTGGCATAAATGTCGCAAACGCTATAAAGCGTGGCACCCTCTATCTGCTCAATCCCATCATCGTTAAAACGAAAATAGGGGCAGGCGCAGAGGTAGCAGTTGAGACGGGGTATGTCGTGGCATTTTGTGTGTGTGGCGTAAAGCGGGCAGAAGTCGCGCTCTTTTTCACACATATTTTCAAAATCAAAATAGGCGATAATCTGCGCTTTGCTCATATTTTGTTTACGCAGTTTGTCCGTAATCGCACGATGTTTTTGCTCATGTGCCCCAAACCATTCGCCATACGTCATGTGCGGCTCTTTGGGGTACGAAATGCTTTTAATAACATGCCGATAACCGCAACCTCGCACAGCAGTAGCAGTATATGAATCGCATAAACCTGCATTTGCGCATCACTTACATGTAAGAGCTTCTCTAACGCTTTTAAAAATACAAACGCCACCGCCATGCCGATGAGGTAGCCTTTTTGTTTGGCAGTGTCAAGTGCGCTAAGCAGTGTGCTTTTGGGAAAGAGCATCGTCTCGGCGCGCACGAGGTAAGAACCAAAGGCAAAGGTGGCCTGATAGCCGATATAAATCAAAAGCGCCGTGGTATAGCTATACGAAAAGGCTAAAAAGTAGAGCATAAGCGCCAAAATCACAAGCTCCACGCCCAGAGAGATACGGAAAAAATAGGCGCGGTTCATCAATACGCCGTAGAGTCTGGCAATAATAAGCATCGCCACTGCCAGCGCCACGCCGCCAAGCGAATAGACCGAAGGCTCCAGCGGGGCGTAAATCGTAAAAACGCTACCGACGCTCAGCCCTAAAAAAAGGGAGTTAAGACATTTGTAACGGATAAAAGCCGCAATGTCGATTCCATAAGGGCGCACGCAACTCCTTAAAAGTTCAGACTCACTCCGGCCACGGCGGTGGTGGTAAAGTTGATCGGGTAGATCGCATCATCATGAATCCACAATCCGTTGGCTTCGTTGAAGAGATTGTTTATTTTAGCAAAAAGCGTGTAGTTTGTCTCATGGTAGTTTATAGCAACGTCGGTTGAGTTATAAATCTCCTGTTTTTGCGCAAAACTGTTACCAAAATCATCCGCCGCGTAAGTAGCGCTACGCCAGATATGGCTAAGTAAAAGGGTGGTTTTGGTATTTGGTGTGAGTTCCATTCCCACTTTAAAGGTGTGCTCCGGTACGCCCGGCAGGTCGTTGTCTGAAAAATCCTCACCGTTTTGTACTTCATCGTCAATCACGGCTTTGACGTAGTTGTAGTTGAGTGTGAATGCAAGCGTATCGTTCATCGCCCACGCATCAAAGAGATCCAGACCGTATTTGTGTGAACTATCAATATTGGTGTTGGCCGAGGCGATATAGGAAGGATCGGCATAGTAATAGATTTCATCTTTGAGCGCACTGTAATAGAGGCTCATTTTGAACTTATTGTCTGCATCAAAGCGGTTATATCCTATGGTAACGGTTGTAGCAGTCATGGGATCGACAAAGCCGTTAAAATTAACGGTGTTGGTCATAAAGTTCTTGGTAAAAAAGCGGTCGATATCGGGCGCTTCATACGAACGCGCTACGTTGAGATAGAGCGATTGCGTAGTGTTTAGGCGGTAGTTGTAGCCCAGCTCTGCGCCCCAAAGGCTGTGGTCATCATCAAGCGTCTCACTGCCTTTGTGGGTGTAGGTCACTTTCTCACCCCGTACGCCTGCTTTGATGGTTGAGCTTCCAAGATTGAACCGGCTCATTACATAAAGCGCGGCGTTATCTTTACTGGTTTGCTCGCCCGAGTTGGCGCGCTCACCCGAAAAACCGTCAAATCCCAGTGTCAGCTCAACCGCATCGCCTTCGTACCCCACAGAGGCTCCAAAGGTATCGTAATCGTAATCGTAACGGGCGTTATACTCCACAAACTCGGAGCGCTTTTTCTCTTTGAAATACTCCGCTTTGACATTCCATGTTTGCATCAACGTATAATCAATCCCGCCGCCAATGCTCTCAGAGGCAAATTTTTGATGTGAAGGCGCAGGGCCAAAGCCGTAGCCTGAGCCGGCTTGCGCGGGGTCTTCTTCATACTCTTCAAGGCTCATGGAGCCGCCGTAGTGGATGTTACTGCGGTGAAATTGGCTACTAAGATAGAGCTCCAGCGCTTCGCTTGGCATCCACGAAAAATCAACACTGCCGTTGGCAAGTTTCTGCGCATCGCGCGTATCCGAGAGATCAATGTCGCGAGTTCCGCCATTGTGATACGCCTCAAAAACTCCTGAAGCACTAAAGTGTTCATCGCCATAACCCAGTGAGAGTGTAGCGTCTTGCGTATCGTAAAGCCCGCCGTAAAGGCTAAGGCTGTTTGCGGCGGTGCGTTTGGTGGTAATGTTAATCACCCCCGCATTGGCACCGTCGCCCGCCACAACGCTACCGCCGCCTTTGATAATCTCGATGCGCTCAATCATCGCAGGAGAGATAGAAGCCAGCAGTTGCGCCGAGGTGTCGATATTGTTAAGCCGCCGTCCGTTGAGAGTGACGACAATGTTCTGATATCCACTGGCCATGCCATAGCCGTGCATATCGATACGCTGTGAAAAGGGATTGCCGTATGAGGGCATGGCGATCACGCTGGAATTTGCGTTTAAAAAGCCATATAGGTCGGTGGCACCGGAGGTAGCGATCTGCTCGGCGGTAAATATCTCTACCGCATCCGAAGCGCGCAGTTCATCTTGCGTAATCGCACCGGAGAGAATCTCCATCGGTTCAAGGGTATTGGCCTGCAAAATGCTTGCGGCAACGAGTGAGAGTAAAAAAGCGTGTTTCATAAAAACTCCTGAATAGATTTGAATGGTATAAAAAGCGTGGGGTAATTAGGCGGTGAACTTACGGATTGGGTACGGCGATAAGGAGGCGTAGAGTCGTTTGAACGCGCAAAGGCAAGAAGGATGTGGTGCGCGTAGCGGCTACAGTCCAACTCCTTTGATGCCTCTTGGGATAGCATAAATGCCTCAAGATCGTTCTCGCAGGTCTCGTCATTATCTTCAAAAGGGCTTACATGTAAGCGGTGCGCATGAGCGCTATGTTGTGAGCATAGTTTTTGCTGTGATACCGTTGCTTGAATGGCGGCAAGGCTAAAATAGTTCTTGCCAAAGCCTTTGGGAGCGCGCATACGTGCCTTTACATGTAAAGATAAACCGAAGTATAACAAAAAGTGACGCGACAATGGTATAGGATAAACATTTATAATACGTGAGCAATAATGATCAATATTAGTCCTAAAACAGTATAAGAAAGCATTTTTTTTATGGGGCTTTTACATTTTCATCATCATAATCCTTCTTATGAAAATCTTTATCTTGCTTTATACAGTGACAGCGCTACTTTATAGCGCAAATCTACGCGATACGCTTGATCGTAACGTAACGTACGAAACCGCCGAGCGTCTCGTTGCTTTAGGACCCGGTGCGTTGCGCCTAATGTGTTATATGCGACTACAATCCCAATTGGTCGGTATTGAGCGCATTGAACTCAAGGCAACTAAACATGCGCCGTACCGCACGACACTTCATCCCGAAAATCTGCCGATCATTGGCCAAGGCGGTGCGGGAAAACTGCCCGATTTTGAAGCACTCATCAACGCCAAGCCCGATGTAATACTCACCTCATTTTTATCGCGTGAACAGATTGAGCTTATCGAGACCAAAACCCATATACCGGTTATAGCGCTTAGTTACGGTAGCTCTTATGGAGGGGAAGCGGGTGAGCGAAAGCTTGATGCGATTACACGCTCTCTTACGCTCTTGGGTACACTGACCCGGCGCGAAGCGCGCGCCAAAGCGCTTTTAGCATTTATGGATAAGCAACGGCAATCTTTTAAGGCCTTGGGGCTTGAGGGACGTCGTGCTTATATTGCCGGATTGGGCTACAAAGGCGCACAGGGCATCACCAGTACCGAGTCTGATTACCTGCCCTTTGAGATGCTGGGGGTCAAAAATGCATTGGAGCTTGAAGGCGCAGGGCACCGTTTTATCAAAGACGAATTGCTGATAAAATCTAAACCAAAATACCTATTTATCGATACGATGGGCAAAGGGATCGTGGCACAGGAGCGTAAACAAAAGCCTTGGCTCTTCAAGCTATTAGAGAAAAATGGGCACTTTTGGAGCTTGCCGGCCTCAAATTATTACAATGCTAATATTGAAAACCTTTTTGTCAATGCGTGGCTTATTGCCGATGCGATGGGTGCCGATGTCAACGCGTCATCAGAAGCACAGGCCGTTTACAAAATGTTTTTGGGTGCGGACGCCACGTTTGCGGTAGCGCCGTGAATCAAGCGGCATACGTCAAAAGGCGTCGCAAAATACGTGTCGGTGTTATATCGGCACTAATCATTGCGGCGCTATTGCTTGGAGTGGGTGCACTCTTTTTTGGCCTTGCTTCGCCGCTTAGTGAAACCGATCGGATGATTGTGATGCAGATACGCCTTCCACGCATTTTGGGCGCATTGTTATGTGGCGCGGCTTTGGGGCTTTCGGGTGCGTTGATGCAAGGCGCGCTACGCAATCCTCTGGCCTCTCCCTTTACGCTGGGCGTGTCTCAGGCTGCGGCATTTGGGGCGAGTTTTGCCATTGTGGTTTTGGGCGCGTATGAGAGTGACGGTGGCTTTTACACGCTTACACTCTGTGCATTTATTGCGGCGCTTTTGGGCATGAGTGCTGTTATGCTTTTGGGAAAAAGCGTAGCGTTTCGCCCCGAGATCCTTGTACTTGGCGGTGTGGCGATTGGAGCACTTTTTGGTGCGGCCACGATGCTGTTGCAGTATTTCGCCAGTGATCTTGATGCCGCTGCAACGCTTTTTTGGACCTTTGGCGATCTGGGCAAAGCGATGTGGCACCATATCGGCACGCTTTTTGCGGTATTGGTACTAAGTGCCACGGTGTTAGGATCGCTACACTGGCAGATGGATGCATTGCTACTTGGTGATGCCCATGCTCACGCTCTTGGTATACGTCCACAGCGTCTGCGTTTAATACTTTTGGTTATTGCCACACTACTAGGCGCGTTGGCGGTAGCCTATTTTGGCGTTATCGGTTTTATCGGGTTGGTAGCTCCGCATCTAGTACGGCTACTGCTGGGTGATTCTCATGCTACGCTCTTGCCGTTAAGTGCGCTTGGAGGCGGTGTGTTACTGCTGGTTTCGGATATATCGGCACAACATCTAATGAGCGATACCGCTGTGCCCGTAGGTATTTTAAGTGCTTTTTTGGGCGCGCCGCTTTTTTTGTATTTACTGCTCAAACAGGGACGCACATGGCGCTAGAGGTTAAAAACTTAGGTGTCAATGTCGGCACCAAAGTGTTGCTTGAAAATGTAAGTTTTAGCGCTAAAGCTCAAACGCTTCATGCGATTGTCGGCCCCAATGGGGCAGGTAAAACAACGCTGTTGCGCGCATTGGCGGCGTTGCAACCGTATCGGGGCAGTGCATGTTTTGAAACAGATGAACTCCGCGATGTCGATCCTAAGGTGCGCGCAACATGGATGGCGTATCTACCGCAGTTTTTATCGGGGGTAAACCTGAGTGTGCTTGAAGTGCTCGAACTCTCACGCCGCCCTTTTGGGACACCCTCGAAACAGCGCCGGCTTATCGACAATCAGATCGAAGCGTTTGGATTGCAGAGCTTTTTAAACACATCGCTTAATGTACTTAGCGGAGGGCAACGGCAGATGGTAATGATTGCCGCAGCACTGTTGCAATCACCTCGATTACTGCTACTTGATGAGCCCGTTTCGCATCTGGATCCCAAAAACCGTCTGGAAGTACTGCAACGTTTAAGCGATGCCACCCGCGAACAGAACATTACCACACTAATCGTCTTGCATGATCTTCAACATGCCCTGCACTATTGCGATGCACTGCTGTTGATGCGCGAAGGAGAGCTACTTTCGCATTCGCGCTCGTGTGAACTCGAAGCGTCGCAACTTAGTACGCTTTACGGTGTTGAGGCACGGCTTTTTCGTCACGAAGGACATCCCTACGTGGCCTTTGCGCACCGACATGGGGATCAATCCACATCACATTTACACAAAGGATAAAATAGCTATGAAACGATTAGTGGCATTTAGTATATTGGCAACAGCTACTTTACAGGCTGTTGAACTCTCTCCCATTGAAGTTTTGGCGGATGACTTGTATGCACCGCTACCAAGCAACAGCGAAATTTTGGATCAAAAAACCACACTTGATGCCGAAGCGCTTTCACTTTTTGGCCCTAAAGCGCAAAGTAGCGCGCTTATGGCACTGGATATGGCGCCGGGTGTGAACGTAGAGAGTGCCGACGCGTACGGTCTTAGTGGCAGTTCCATGCGCGAACGCGGTGTGGATAGTCACTTTTTGGGTCTGACGCTAGAGGGGATTCCCGTCTATGCCATTCGCCCCATAGGGCCGCGTGTGGATATTGTGGATTTGGAAAATATTGAAACGCTCGATTTTTACCGTGGGGCGCAAAGTCCCAAAAATCATACCGGTGTCGGTTCACGCGGCGGATTGATCGACCTGCGGTGGCGTCGTCCCTCGGATACTTCTAGCACTACAATACAGAGTCGGCTTGGGAGCGATGCGTTTTACAAACATTACCTTCGTATCGATAGCGGACGCATTGCCGACTGGCCGCTCCAACTCTTTGGTTCCATCAGCAAAAGCGGTGCCGATAAGTGGAAAGGCGAGGGCGATTTGGAGCCGCGTACCAATATTGCCCTTGGTGCAGAGGTTCCTTCGGATGCGTTACATGTAAGCCTTTTTTATAACCATAATGAGCATGAACGTCACGATTTTATGCCCCTAAGCTATGCCCAGATCAATTCGCTTGATGCGAATTACGATTTGGATTATCAAAGTAGCGAAGATAACCGAAGCGATTACTACGATTATCATAAAAGCGATAACCGTTATGACGATCTTTCACTCCACCTTGAAGGCGGATGTTTTGGCCTTACATGTAAGCTTAAACTCTATGGCTCAAGCTATCTTGAAAAGAGCGACGAAGGCAACGGCAAGGGTACGGTTGATGCCTTGCGCACGGGGATGATTGCTTCGGTCGGGTATGCCGATGATATCTACAAAGCCGAAGCGGGAATTTGGGCGGAGCGTGCAGCACTGGATAAATATGTACGTAAGGTAAGTACCACTGCACAGCGTGAGCATCAGGGATGGAAGTGGCTTAATAAAAATCGAGGCGATACACAACTGCTTTCGCCCTATCTGTACGGTTCAGCGGAGTTTGACGTATGGCGTATCGAAGCGGGGATACGCGGCATGTATTATAAAGAGGCGGCTAATGATACCTATCTGCCCAATAACACGATCGCAAATTATGAGGATGCTATCGCAAATGGCACCATCGCTCCGGGCGGTCATGTCGATGCCATGACCTATTCATTGGCTCTGCCCACGTTGGGGATGCATTATCAGCTTAGTGAAGCAGGAGAGCTTTTTGCCAAGTGGGGGCGGGGGTATCAGCGCCCTTACCGCTACAGCTTTGCCGCGGCTTACGGCGCTAACAAGCAAGGCATACGCGATAAACTTCAAGCGCAAGGAAAAGGGCTTGAGGATATTGTAAAGCAGTGGAAAATGGAGGAGTCGGATATGTTTGATCTGGGCGGGCTGTACTACTGGCAACGTGCCACGCTGGGCGTGACGCTGTTTTATCACCGTCATAAAAATCTGCTCTCAAGCGCGTATGACCCGACATTTGGCATAAACTATCTGCAAAATGTCGGCAATGCCGATGTGTATGGCGCCGAATTGACGCTAGATGCCGAAGTGGCGCATAATCTTTGGCTCTATTGTAATCCGGCATGGATGCACAGTGCTATTGAAGAGGATCTGAATTTTGGCGGAAACGTTGTGAAACTCAAAGGCAATGCCATGAGTGAGACGCCCGAGTTTACACTTAAAACCGGTGCGCTTTTTCGTTTGGCAACGCATACGTTTAACGTAACCGGCCGCTATATCGGTTCGCGCTACGGTGATGTTGAAAACGGCGAAAAGATTGACGGCTACTTTACGCTGGATGCGCGCTACGGCTACCGCTTTGGGGCTAATGCCCTAGACATGAACGGCGAAGTCTGGATTGCCGGCACAAATCTTTTGGATGAACAGTACGTATCCGAGGTGGGCAGTGCCGATATGCTTGATGATACTCCCGTCTATTACGTCGGTGCGCCGCGTAGCGTGATGGCCGGCGTGGAGCTGAACTTTTGAGTCTCTTTATGTCGCTTCGGCATCGGGCGCTTGAAGCTTTAGCGCAACATGAAGTGGTGTGTGATGATTTGGGTATGACGCCCTCATGTGGCTATTGCGTGCTACGTCGTAAAGATCAGGTCGGTGTGGGACTGGTACTCACGCCGCAGGGCGAAGGGACGCTCACCCCGCTTCATGGCGATATACGTACTTTGCTTGAAAACTCCAGTGCTTTTGAGCCTTTTGGACGGGCACAGGCGCTGAGTGTTATGAATGCGCTTTTTGCGCTACGTCGCTCCACGCTTTCACTGCAATACGCTCCCGATATGCGGGTGCTTTTGAGCCACAAAATCCTTGAAGCCACAGATACACAAAACCGTATCGTCATTATCGGTAATCTGCGTCCGGTCGTAGCAAAGCTTCGCGCACAGCAACGGCATGTGGAGGTATTTTGCCGTAGCGCCAATAATCCTCAAGAGGGCGTGTATAACGATATTTTTGAATATGAAGCCGTTCAAAACGCCGATGTGTTACTGATTACCGGAGCAGCGTTGATCGGATCAACGGTTGATGCGCTGGTGGCTATGAGCCCCAAAGCTTCCATGCGGATTTTGGCGGGATTTTCCGCCGGAGTAGACCCGCAGTGGTTTCAAGCAAACGGCATTACCCATATTTGCAGTGTGAATCTTGACATCAATATTATTGAACGTTTGAAACGTAATGATTTTGAAGCGGTATTTGCGTATGAGAGCTATCTTATGGAGGTTGGATCCGACCCTCTTAGAGTATTATGAGATATAATTCCTTATGGATTACGCAACACTATTGGCAACAAATGCACCACTGTATATGGACATTGTTACCCTCTTTTTTGCACTGCTACCGTTTTTGCTGTTTGTCGGGATTCGTTTTGCCATCAAAGGTGATTATGAGAGCCATTTCCGATGGCAGGTTTTGATATATGTCACGACGCTTGTTATGGTCGTGGTATTTGAAATCGGTGTGCGGGTGTCGGGAGGTTTGATGGCATTCATGAAAGCAAGTCAAATCAATGAGACATTTATATTTGTTTTTACGGGTTTTCATGTTTTGATCGCTTTGGTGTCCGTGGTGTTGTGGAGTGCACTCATTTATGGCGGCATTAAACACTACCGTATCGAAAAGCAACCATTGGGTGCTTCGCATAAACGTTTTGGACGTTACGTGTTTTTGGGTATTAGCATCACCTCACTTATGGGGGTGATGATCTACTATTTTCTTTTTGTGATGCATTAGACGTCTTGCAAAACTCCCAGATAGTCTCAGCACTTAAAAGCAAAGCGTGCTCTACGTTAGAACCTTTTTACCGTAGCTACGGCTACGCACTTAAAGAAGAAAAGCCCAATCTCACTACGTCTCTTGGCTCTGAGACTATTTGGGAGTTTTGCAAGAAGTCTATTAGGTCTTAAACTGTGCAAGCTGCTTATCAAGATTTGTGGCGGCATTAAGTAGCTCTTCAGAGATATGAGAGATTTTGGTAATCTCCTCTTCATTGCTTTTGGCAAATGCCGACATCTCGGAAACTTGCTCCACGATATTGTGTGTTTTTGCCGACATCGCTTCGGCGTCATCCAGACTTTGGCGGCTTTTGAGTACGTTTTCATGAATTGAAGTATTGGCATTGTCGAGTTTCGTATCGATCGCTTCACTTTGCTGTGCTAAAAGCTCAATATTTTTGGAGTTTTCTCCCATCATGTCGGATGAGTCGGAGATCGACTGGATCACTACGGAGATGGTAGAATTAATCTCGGTAAGGCTCTTTTGCGTGCGCTCAGCCAGTTTACGCACTTCATCGGCGACCACGGCAAAGCCGCGGCCGTGCTCTCCGGCACGCGCGGCTTCAATGGCGGCATTGAGGGCTAGCAGGTTGGTCTGGTCGGCAATGTCGGAGATAATGCTTAGCACCTCATTAACGCTTTGCGCTTCTGCGGTAAGCTGTGTGAAGCGTTCGGCGAGTTCACTGCTCATTGTCAACGTGCGCTGCATCTCTTCGGCGATGGTGGCGGCGATGTGACGTGCTTCGGTCAGTTCGGCTTGGGTGGCTTCTGAGCTCTCTAATGAAGCGTTGGCTATTTCAACAGTGTTTTGAAGGGATGAGCCGATCTCTTCGGCTGTTTTTTGTGTCTGTTGTGCGACGCTATTGGTTTTTTGAGACTGGGTTGAGAGTGCCGATGCGGCATTATTGAGAACCGATGTGGAGGTGACGGCCGAAGAGGTGATGTTTTTGGTGTCTTTAATCGTGCTTTGAATTTTGTCGATAAACGCGTTGAGATAGGTAGAGGCGATACCGATTTCATCTTCGGGATTGGTGATTGGCAGGCGCTTGGTGAGGTCGCCATTGCCCTCGGAAAGGTCTGCCGAAACGGCATCAAGCTCTTCGATGGGGTGCAAGATACTGGTTCCGGTAATGTAGTTGATCGCAATTAAAATCGCCGTGATGATAGCACCGAGGATTAAAAACCATTTGATAAAAAGCTGACGAATCTGAATAAGGTAATCGGCTTTGTTTACGCCTGGAATTACCCACATATCCCACGCTCTAATATAACGATAGGCGACCAGTTTGTCTTGACCGGTTGTCGCTGACGTATATTCATGGTTGCCCGATGTTTTGTGCGAACGAATATGATCGGCATAGTCGTGTCCGGCCAGATTTTTGCCCTCTTTGGTAGGGTGAACGATCAATTTTCCGGATGCATCCATAAGATACACATAGCCGCTCTTTCCGATCTTGATGTCGGTAATATGCTCCTTAAACAGTGGCGACTCATACGCTTTGGGTTCCGTTTGCGAGATAAACGTTAATGTTTCATACAGACCGTCTGCAACGGAGTTTAGGTCGCTTTGCATGATATTTTTTATAGAGCTTGAAGAGATGAAATATGCTACAATCACGCTTACGATCGTTGCGGTTACCGCAACAAAAAGATTGAGCCAAAATTTGCCTTTTATGGTTTGTAAAAGATGCATGAAGTGTTATTCCCGTTATAAGATGATGCCGATAGCTTCTGTAGCTTTTACATATTATAGATAATTATATATAAAGCGTGACTGAACGGCTGAGAGTGGGGTATTTTTTGAAGTTTTCGCATCTTAAACAGATTGTTGATTTTATGCAGCCGTTTCAAAAAATTGCCGCCATATACCGCGTGGATGACACCACAATTAAAATTGCGTTCGATAACGACATTACCCTCTATTTCGCCATGCAAAAAGGCGAGCCTTACATCTTTACATATAAGGATTATATACGCCATAAAGTCTATCAGGCTCCTTTTGACGGAGTGCTCTCCAAACAGTTCAATCGTGCGCATATTCATAGTATTGCACTTTATAACAACGATAAAATTTTACGGATTCATGCTTCGCAAAGCGGCGCATACAAGCACTCTAGCGCAATTTTACAGCTAGAGTTTACGGGTAAAACGGCTAATGCCATTATTATAAACGATGACAATGAGGTGCTTGAGGCACTGCGTCATATCGACGCGGACACTTCGTATCGTGTGGTTAAAGTAGGTCAAAAACTGCTGGATCCCCCGCCGCCGCCCTATACGCCAAAGGCGTACCCTATTGACGATATCAACGCATTTTTAAGTGATGCGTACAGGTCACGAGAGCACCAAAAACTCGAAAGTTTCAAAACACAAAAACGCGCGCAACTGCTTAAAAAAATAGCCAAATTTGAAAAAATTTATGCCGCACTTCCTCACGAAGCGGTATTGCAAGAAGAGGCCGCACAGCAACAGAATATTGGCCATGTGATTCTCTCACAGATACATGCGATAAAACCCTATCAGAGCGAATTAGAGCTTTACGATTTTGAGGGCAAAGCCTTACATGTAACGTTTCCACGCCCCATGGCAAAAGCCTCGGATATGGCCGATTACTGCTTTAAAAATGCCAAACGACTTTTGAAAAAAGCGCACTCACTTTATATTGAGCGCGAAGGGCTTGAGGAGAAGCTTGCGTTTTTGCGCCGTTTTGTACAAAACGTCGATGAGGCCGAGTCTTTGGCGTTTTTAAAGACGCTCTTTCCTCAAAAGAGTCAATTGCGCCGCGTAGCGCGTGACGAATCGGTAGAGACCTTCTTTTTTGAAGGCTACAAAGTGTTGTTGGGTAAAAGCGAAAAGGGCAATATAGCCGTGCTTGAAAATGCAAAGGCTCGCGATATCTGGTTTCATCTCAAAAATGCACCTTCGGCGCACGTCATCGTCGTGACCGACAAGCAAAACGTGCCGCAAAATGTAATTGCATACGCCGCGCGGCTCTGTGTGGACTTTAGTGTATTTGAAAAAGGGCGCTATCTGGTCGATTATACTCCTAGACGCGAGGTGAAGATTCAAGAGGGCGCCAATGTGCTCTATAATAATTACAATACGATCACCGTCGAGAAGGGATAGGAGGAGGTTATCATGGCCAGCATCGGTCCGGTAGGCAACGCGATTTATGTCAATCAGCAGACCGCTTCGGTTGCCGGTGATAAAAATGCCGCGCTTAACCGTTTTGAACTCCAAAACCTCGCCGCCGCAGAGGCCGCTAACACTAAACAAAAAGAGGTCGAAGAGGTGCGCCCGACCGAAGAGAACCACAAAGTAGACGAAGACCGCGAACACACCAAACAAGAAGCCGAAGAGGAGAACCCCAAAGAGCGTGAGGGCAAAAAAGACGAAGAAGAGGATGATGTGCCCCCTTTGCCGCTACATCGTCTTGATATCAAGGTGTGATACGGCGCTATGCTATAATCATGCCATCGTCACAGAGTTAAAGCTTTTCGCATACTAAATCATAGCGCACCCAAATTTACGACAAGCCGTTTGCGTTCAATATCTCAACTAGCCGCGCTTCGCTGATACTCTCTATCTCCGTTTTGGAATAGATGCTCATGAGGTAGAGGTTGTCATTGCTATCGATAAAATAGTAGATGACCCGAAATCCACCGCTTTTTCCCGTGGGTATTGAACTGTTTGCAAGACGGATTTTGTAACAGTTGTGACTCAGTTCTATACCCGCTTTTGGGTTTTCGCTAAGTGTTTTTCGTACTGTTTTGAGATCTTCGCTCAGTTTTTTATACTTTTTTTGAAGCCTTTTAGCCTCTTTAACAAAACCCTCAAGTGCGTGGATTGTCAAGTTCATCAATCAATTCGTCAAGAGTTTGCGCAGGGGCATCGCTTTTGATCGCTTTGCACGACGCATCAAACTGCTCATAAAAACGTGCTTCGCGTTGTTGTGCCAGATAGGAACTAACGGCTTCGCAGATAATATCGGTACGATTAATCGCAAATTCACGCGTAAGCTCATCCATTTCTTCAACTAGATAGCGTGGAAGACGTAATCCCACTTGCTGTTTTTCAAGTTGGTTTAGAGCGTGCATATCAAGCTCCTTTTAGGCTGTTTTTCTATATTATATAAATATATAAGTCAATTGTCAAACAGATGTTATATCCAAACATGTCAATCAGGATAGAGAGTACCATAATACCTCCCCATCATTTTCCACCCTCAATTCTCAATTTTTAAATTTTACCTAAGCCAAGGGGGGGGGTAAACTGCACGCAGAATTTTACATGTAAAGTCTTAAAATGTTAAAAATAGTGCTCGCATTTTTTTTCACGCTCTCACTTTGGGCAGACGGTCCCGTGTTTAAAACGGGACAGAGTACAGAGTATTACAGCGGTGATGACGGTACCTACCAAAAAGGCACCACCCACAGCTTTAGCCGTGATGATGTCAACGGTACCGTCACCGACGTAGCATCGGGGCTGATGTGGCAAGATGACGCCATAGGCTCCACCATGAACTGGACGGCGGCAGGAACCCACTGCGACGGTCTCACCCTCTCGGGCTACACAAACTGGCGATTGCCAACCATTGAAGAGCTCGTAAGCATCACCGACAAAAGCATCGCCTCTCCCGGCCCTGTTATCTTCTCCGCATTTCAAAACACTGCCGCGTCGATTTACTGGTCTTCTACTGCCGACGCGTCTAGCACCTCCTTTGCGTGGGGTATGAACTTCGGCAACGGCGACGACTATGCGAACGGTAATAAGACCAATAGCTATTATGTGCGGTGTGTGCGCGAAACAGATGCTTATGTCTCACCTGTATCGAGTTATACTCGCGATAATTCTAACGACACTGTCTATGACAGCGACACCAACCTCACATGGATGGACGATGCCAATGTCAGTTCACAGACCAAAACATGGATCGCAGCCATAGACTACTGCGAAGCACTTGACTTTGCCGGCGTACAGGACTGGCGGCTGCCCAATTTTAATGAGCTTTACATGATTGCCGATCGCACTACCTATAATCCGGCAATAGACGCTACCTTTGAAAGCACTGCCGCGTCGGTTTACTGGTCTTCTACTACCGTCGCGTCTAACACTTCCTATGAGTGGGGTGTGAGCTTCTACTACGGCAACGACGCTATGTTCGGTAAGACCGGTAGCCATTACGTGCGGTGTGTGCGAGACGGACAGATTATTGTCAATTTGGCTTCCTCTAAAGGAGTCTCACCTGCTGTGATAACGTATCTGTTGCACTAACAGCCTTTACGACTGGTTACATTGAGAATTGAAAATGTATGGTGAGCATTTTCTTTCGCCAATTCTCGATTTCCAAACTCAGTCGTAATGATATCTGCATGAAATGATAATCAGCTGATTGTTTTCGACTTTGTATACCAAACGATGCTCATCAGTGATTCTTTTAGACCAGTAGCCATGAAGGTTGTTTTTAAGTGGTTCAGATTTCCCCGTGCCTCCGTATGGATCTCGTAAGGTCTCTTTGATGAGCTTTTGTATGAAATATCTTTTTATCGTGTTTTTGCCAAGTGTTATATTCGTCCCAGCTTCTTTGGACAAACGATATAATCATAAACCTAAATCATCCATAGATTTCTGAATGATTTTTGTCTGATTCACCTCTTCAATCGCTTGTTCTAGGTATTGTTTGTTCGTTGCTGAACTATTTAAATAATCAGTATCATCATAATCTTTTATAATGATATCTACCTTGGAGCTTTTAAATTGTTGTTTTAAATGTTCTATAAACGCTGTGGATAACTCATCTATAGTTGTGTGGTATATCGCTTGCATTGTATGAGTTCCTTGACAAGATAATCTGTAAAATAGTAGTACGATTTCTCTTAGCTTACAGATAAGGGAGCGATGTGACCGCTCTTTGGTTTGAGTGGCTCTGGCTTTTTGCGCCGGTGGGCAGTTTAATAACGAATTTGCATCTTCTCAGGATAGCGGATCGCATAAACGTAGCGGAGTTCTTTGCTTTCATTGGGTTTAAGATCTACGTTTATTTGCAGTTTGCCGTTGCTTTTGTCGTAGTCGTATTGCGCTTCACCCTTGAAATCGGTTAGTGCAACGCTAATCTCCTCTTGTGTGGAGAGCGGGATGCGTTCGGTAATGTGCAGTGTTTTGGCTGTTTTGGAACGGTTGGTCATGAACAGCGTATAGCCCTCTTTTTTCTCCCGATCCGAACCGAAGATGCCTTTGGATTCGGAAAATTCGCTAATCGGTTTGCGCGAGACTTCAAGATCATACTCAATGGCGGCATTGACGAGCAGTGCCCCTTTTTCTTTGCGAAACGGTGCTTTTTCGATACGTTTGCCGTGATAGACAAGGCTCAAATACGACGCTTCAATGGGGGCTTTTGGTGTAAAGCGAAGCACGTTATATACGGTGTCGCTCTCATACGGATGCCAACACAGCTCTTGCGATAGCGATAGCGTTTCACGACTCACTTGTGAGCGTTTTTTGGCGCCATCCGAGGGCAGATTCACATTGGCAATACGGTAGCTACGTGACGCTTCTTTGCTTACATGTAATGCTGGAGCGGGAGCGGAGGACTCCATCAGCATGTCGTTACGCGCCATTGATATCGCTTTGTAGCGGGGCTGTTCATTGTAGGTGGAAATGAAGCGTGGATAAAAGAGAAACGGTTTGCTAATACCGGCACTTTGCCGCTCAAAAAGACGCACCTCTGTGGCATCTAGTGCGATACCGCTACGGTTTTGAAGCACAATATCTTGAACTAGGGTGCTTTGATCTGCGTTGAGCGTGTAGTCGCTGTAAAAGCCGATACCTAAAAGCGTAAGTGTTACGTCGCTACTTGGAAGCGTTGTAAAAAAGAGTGGAGCAGGGGATGTGGTTTTTGCATTAAATTCACTCTGCTTTATTTGGAGTTGATGTTGCAGTTTACGGTTCTCTTGATGCAGTGTGGATAAATGTGCAGAGAGCTTTTGGGCCACATTTATGGCTTTATCCGCATCAATCACGCTTTGAATGTGCTGTTTTTCAAGTAGCGTGGCAATGATATGCTCCTCTTGATTTAAAGTATCGAGCTTGGCTTCGAGTGTTTTGATAGCATCAAAGTGCTTGCATAGTGGATCATTGGCGGGGCAAGCTCCCTCTTGTGCAAGTAAAAATGAGCCTTGCAGGTTTTGAGCATCGACATTTTTAGCAAAACCGATAAAGCGGTTTTGGGGCGCATAGGTATAAAACGCGCGGTCGCTGTAAATATCGAGCGTAGCAGACATAAGCGGAAGCGAAGCGAGCAAACCGAGTAGATAGCGTGACATCGGAACTCCTTGGGTATTGGTGAGAAATATCATGCCATGTTTTGATAAACGGCTTTTTACATGTAAAGGGTTATAATCTGATCAAAGGAATACAATGAATGGCTTGAAACTACGAATACGCACCGCCGCGATACTCCTGTTCACGGTAGGTTTGGTCGGTTATATTGACTCTTTTTTTCTCACGTGGCTCTTTTTGGGCGCTATTTATATGCTGGCATTTTACGAAGCTAACACCCTTTTTGGCATTTCAAACAACAAACTCTACTTTTATGCCCTGCTAATCTGGATTGTTGCCGTATTTTACCCTTACGGTGATGATCTGTTTGTGTTGGCGGGTGTGGTGTTTGCGGCATTCGTGGCGTACCGTAACGATCACCGATGGAACGATTTTTTGCCCTTTATCTATCCTACGGCGGGAATGCTTTTTATACTCAGCCTCTACAAAGAGTATGGTATGTGGGCGCTGTTATGGATGCTTATTGCGGTAGCGGCAACGGATATCGGAGCCTATTTTGTCGGTAAAAAGATGGGTAAAACGCCGTTTTCACCTACGTCGCCCAATAAAACGCTTGAGGGTGTTATCGGCGGTGTGCTAATTGCTACACTGGTTTCGAGCTATTTTGGTGTTGGGTTTGTCGATATGGGTAAGGCGGTAGTCATTTCGTTTACGGTGTCACTCGCTTCGATATTTGGCGATCTGTTTGAAAGTGCACTTAAACGTCAGGCAGGCCTAAAAGATAGCGGCACCATCCTTCCGGGACACGGCGGGGTACTGGATCGGATTGACGGCTATCTTTTCGGTGCGATTGTGATGGTGGTGTTACTGCGGGGTCTTGTTTGATTGTTTTAGGCTCCACCGGCTCCATTGGGGTTAATACGCTTGAAATCGCTACACGTTTTAATCTTGAGATCGAAGTGCTCTCGGCGGGGCGCAATATTGCCCTTTTAAATGAACAAATTGCAACACATCGTCCTAAAATTGTGGTGGTTCAAGAGGCTGAAAATGCCTTACATGTAAAGCATAACAACGTGTTGGTCGGCCAAGAGGGGCTTGTGGCGGCGATTCGTGAAGCTTCAAGCGATCTTGTGGTGAATGCCATTGTCGGTTTTGCGGGGCTTCGTGCGACGCTAGAAGCGGTTACATGCAACAAACGTATTGCTCTGGCCAACAAGGAGTCTTTGGTAGTCGGCGGTGCATTTATTGATACTCAAAATATTGTTCCCATTGACAGCGAGCACTTTGGGTTATGGTATCTGCTTGATGTCACCAAACCGATAGAGCGCATGGTCATTACGGCAAGCGGTGGGGCATTTCGGGATTGGCCGCTGGAGAGATTGCAACATGCGCGGCTTGAAGATGCACTCAAGCACCCCAACTGGTCGATGGGGCGTAAAATCACGATTGATAGCGCCACCATGATGAACAAGCTTTTTGAACTGCTTGAAGCACGCTGGCTCTTTGGCGAGGGCAACTACGACGCTATTATTGAGACGCGCTCACTCATTCATGCGCTTATTGATTACCGTGACGGCTCTACAACGGCACACTTTGCCAAAGCCAATATGCAACTACCGATTGCCTACGCACTGCTAGGTAGTGTGAGTGAGCCGATTTTAGAGCCTGTGGATCTGTTACAAACCGGTACGTTGGAGTTTCGTGACATTACAAGTGAGCGCTACCCCATTTGGCAGATCAAAGATGAAATTCTTGCCAATCCCGTGCGTGGCGTGATTATCAATGCTGCCAATGAAGCGGCGATTGAGCGCTTTATTGCAAACGAGATAGGGTTTTTGGAGATTTCCAAAACGGTGTTGCAGGCGTATGAGCGTTTTGACACCGCGCCGCAAAGCATTGATGAGGTGTTTGCGCTTGATGCTGAGATTAGAGCGTATGTGAAGGCGTTGTGATGCAAAAAGTTCTCATTCTTTACGGCTGGCACGGTTCACCCGCTCCGCACTGGCAAGATTGGCTCTCCAAAGAGTTGGTAAGCCGCGGTTATGCAGTGGCATTTCCGCAACTTAGCGACCCTATGAATCCTTCAAAAGAGCAGTGGATGCGCGAAGCGCATGAGGCGCTTGAGGCCTTGCACCCTGATATTGTGATTTGTCACTCTTTGGGAAATATACTCTGGTGGCACCTGTGCAATGAGAATAGAGCCTTACATGTAAAGCGTTTGCTAATGGTGGCACCGCCGCGTGATTTGAGTGATTATAAAGAGATTGCGGCGTTTTTTCCGGTAGCATTGCCGAAAAATCTGTACGCCGATGAAGTGCTCATGGTCACGTCAGACGATGACCCCTATTTGAACAAATCGGAAGGAATCCGTTTTGCTCGAGCACTAAGCGTTAAGCACGTCGCGTTCCAAAACATGGGGCATATCAATGTAGATAGCGGTTATGGCGCATGGCCTTGGGTATTGGAGTGGGTTGAAGGGGGTTGTGAATGAGCCGTTTTATGATGCGAATGGCTGAGCGTATTAAACATATGAGTAGCCTCTCCTTTGTAGTGGTCGGTACGGTTATAAGTGTCACGTTGTCAATAGTGCTGGTCTATCTTTTTGCGGCCCTTTTTTCGCAGGTGTATACACTGTTTTTGTTGATGTTGTCTATCGTACTTCCGCTTTTGCTCACACCGGTGTTGCTCTTCTCTTTGATGCGTCTTTTGCAGCATGTTGAGTACTTTAAGCATACGCTCTCTGAATTGATCGAGGAGAACCGAAAAAAAGATCTGATGCTTTATGAGCAGGCGCGTTTTGCGTTTATGGGCGAGATGCTCTCTAATATCGCCCATCAGTGGCGTCAGCCGCTCAATACTATCAATTTAGCCATTTTTGCTTCAAAAACAGAGTTTATGAAACCCGAATATGATCACGAGCGCGTGTTATCGCTTTTTGATGAGATTGAGGCCAATACCCAGTATCTTTCCGGTACGATCGATGATTTTAAAACCTTTTTTCAAAATAAGGATTCTATGCGGATATGCCCGCTTAAAGAGATATTTGATGAGGTTCAAAGCGTCACTGCGTCGATCTTGAAATATTATGGCATTGCGTATACGTTGCACTATGACGATTGTGAAGATATTGAGCTGTATGCGGCACTATCGCAAGTGCTTTTGAATTTAATCAGCAATAGTTTGGAGTCTTTAAAATCGAGCAAGCACTATCCGAAAACGATTCATCTCTCTTGTAAGCGTGTTGATGAGCAGCTTCTTTTTACCTGCTGTGATAACGGTATCGGTATTAAACAAGAGCATCAAAACAGAATTTTTGACCCCTATTTTTCTACAAAGTCAAAATCGAAAGGGACGGGAATCGGTCTGTACATGAGCCGACAGATTGTTGAAAAGATGTTTGAAGGCGTGTTAACGCTTGAGCGTAGCCCTTTGGAACAGACCTGTTTTAGCATTTCGATTCCCCTCCCCAGTATAAAGAGCGACAGTGATTCTAAGTATTGAGAGCAGTTGTGATGATAGCTCTATCGCGCTGACAGAGATTGCAAGCAAAAAACTGATTTTTCATAAAAAGATCTCACAAGAGTCCGAACACGCTCTTTATGGCGGCGTAGTGCCCGAACTGGCATCGCGTCTGCACGCCGAGGCACTGCCGAAAATTTTGGAATCGTGCAAGACGTATCTGCCACAGGTCAAAGCGGTTGCCGTCACGAATGAGCCGGGACTTTCGGTAACGCTTGTTGAGGGCGTGGTGATGGCCAAAGCACTCTGTTTGGCTTTACATGTACCGCTTATCGGTATCAATCATCTCAAAGGTCATATCTATTCGCTCTTTATCGAAAAAGAGGCGCTGTTTCCCATGACGGTGCTACTGGTTTCAGGCGGGCATACACAGGTAATAGAAGCCAAAAACATAGAGCAGATGCATACCGTGGCGAGCAGTATGGATGACAGTTTTGGCGAGAGCTTTGATAAGGTAGCCAAAATGATGCATCTAGGGTATCCCGGTGGGCCGGTTATTGAAAAGCTGGCACAAAAAGGTGATGCAACGCGCTATGCGTTTACGGTACCGCTACTGCGCACGCCTAAAATTGCGTTTAGCTATTCGGGGCTTAAAAATGCCGTGCGTCTGGCAGTGGAAGAGGGGAGTGAAGGTGACTATGCCGATATCGCTGCATCGTTTCAGCATATCGCCGTGAAACATCTGACGCATAAATTGGGAAAGTATTGTGTACAACACCCGCCAAAGCGTTTTGCCATTGTGGGCGGGGCAAGCGCGAATCTCTATTTACGTCAGCAAATTGAAACGCTTTTAAAACCTTATGGTGCCACATTGCTTTTGGCTCCATTGGAGTTTTGTTCGGACAATGCCGCGATGATTGGCAGACTTGGTGTGGAACTTTATGTGCGCAAGGCATTTACGCCGCTTGAGAAACTCGCAGTGAATCCCCGCTCAAACCTTTAATAAAACTTAATACAATAGAACATAAGCCTAATTAAGACAATAATTATCCGAAATAAGTAAACTGTCGCTATATCAAAAAAACATAGGAGTCTTAAATGGCAACTACAATGCTTAAGGGTAACACCGTTAACCTTGCAGGTAATGAAGTAAATGTCGGCGATAAAGCGCCTGAAGTTACAGTGGTAAACTCAGAAGGTCTTGCTGACGTTATTGTAGGCGGTGCGCAAGGCACAAAACAGCTGATTATAGTTGTTCCTTCGCTTGATACACCGGTATGTGCAACCGAAACGCGTAATTTTAATGCCAAAGCGGCTGAAATTGATGGTGTAAAAACTACGGTTGTTTCTATGGATCTTCCGTTTGCTTCGGGACGTTTCTGCTCGGCTGAGGGCATTGATAAACTTACGGTAGCTTCGGATTTTCGTAATAAAGATTTCGCAAACGCTTATGGCGTATTGATTGCTGACGGCGCTCTTGCAGGCGTAACATGCCGCGCTGTTTTTGTAGTTGATGCCGAAGGCGTCGTTACCTATAAAGAGATTGTGCCTGAAATTACGGCTGAACCTGACTACAACGCTGCTCTGACTGCTGCAAAGGCGTAATTTACTAACTAAAAACCCTCCTTCTTTGTCTATTGTGCAAGGGGTCTTCTCCTCCCCTTCGCGCTTTTACCCCTTTTGTACCTACTCTTTGCTATAGTGTCTAAAATATTTAAGGATATTAAGATGCGTGTTGCAATTGCTCTTATCGTTTTCTCTATTACGGCGCTGTATGCCGATTTTATACGTGTTGAAATGGGAGGCGGGATCTGGATTGAAAACAGTTCGGGTGAGATACAGCATAGAGGAGATGCCTATCCGCTTGATTTTAATGACGAGCTGGGATTGGATGAGAGCCGTGATATTTACCTCTGGGCGTTTTTAAAACAGCCGATCCCTATAATACCCAATGTAAGACTTGAATATCTCAAAAGCGAGCAAGACGGTAAGAGTGATAGCGCCTTTATCTGGCACAAGGTCGATAACTATCCGCAAGATACGCCTTATAAAATAGCACTGGAGCAGATTGATGCCGCCTTGTACTACAATCTGCTAGATAACCTTTTTTGGACGACGCTTGACTTGGGACTTGATGCTAAATTTATTAATGCCGATTACACTTTCGGCACGGGAAGTAGCCTGCAAAACGATAGTGAGCAACTGATTGTGCCAATGCTTTACGGGCGCGGCAGGGTGCAGATTCCGGCTTCGGGTTTTGGCGCAGAAGCAGATGTAAAATATTTTGCGTACAGCCAATCTCAGGTGGCTGATGTGATCGTAAAACTTGATTATACGTTTGATAGTTTGCTGATTCGTCCCTCGGTTGAGTTAGGGTATCGTTTGGAATCTATTGATTGCAGTCGCAGTGATTTTTCGATTGACAGCGATATGGATCTGCTGATTTCCGGTCTTTTTGCAGGCGTAGCTATTCGCTATTAATAGAGATTCAGACGGTAGCCGTCTGATTGGTTTTGAAGCTCAAAACGATAGCGGCCGTCTAAGGTGATGACGACGCGATAATACCCCTCATGATTCCCAATGCGCACCTCTTTATAAGGTGTTTGCGTCAAGACTTTTTCAAAGCTTAAAAAATTGGCATCGCGCGTGAAATCAAGAATGATGCGGTGCGGTGAAACCATCATAAAATGTCTTAGTAGCACATCTTCGGTTTGAATCGTAACGGCATCTTGAGCAAACCGGAGTGTTATAAAGTCAAAATTAACACTTTGCGCATTAGGCATGGATTGTTGTGGCTTGGGTTTTACAGGTTCGCTGTAAGATTGTGAAATAAAAAGAGGAATGTGCCAGTCGATGGCGTGTTCAAGTTGAATAGACTTGGATTCAATAGAGCCGTCAAGCGTTTTGTAGGTTACCGTTACCTCTTGTAAAACGCGTGCTTGATCCGGTAGTGTTATTGCGGCGCGTTTCAAGGGGGGGTAGGCATCTTGCGAATTGGAAGTAACCGGAAGCTGACTTACTGATTCTGCGGGGAAAAAAGGGTTTTCTCTAGCCCATAGCGAAAGCAGTACAAAAAAGAGTGTCAACCCGATCTTCAATAGTGCGCCCTTAGAACAAATTAGTTAATTATAGCAGACTCTTTATTCGGGTAGCGTGTCGCGCTCAAGTTCCTTGAGCTCAAAATACTCTTTTTGCAGTTGTGCATTTTCACTTTTTAATCCATCGATGCGCTCTTCAAGGTAGTGTTCATACTCTTCAAGGCCAAGTAAAATTTCAAGTGAGTTGTCACCAAAAAGAAGCGTGCCGATATAAATGCCAAGACTTAATACGGCAAGTAGGGCGATAACGAATTTACCTAAAGAGAGCCCGAGGTAGCGTTCGGTTAGGCTCTCTTTATAGCGTATCTCTTCATAAAATTCATCATCTTGCATAAAGACTCAGTTAAAAAAGCGTCGCTCCAAGGTATTCGCCATAGAGAACCTCGTTTTCAATCTCAAGCAGACGGTTATATTTGGCAGTACGTTCGCCACGTGCAGTGGAACCGGTTTTAATCTCACCCGTGTTGAGTGCCACGGCAAAGTCGGCAATAAAAGCATCTTCGCTCTCACCGGAGCGGTGGCTCATTACACATTTGTAGCCATTGCGTTGTGCCAATCGTACGGTTTGCATCGTTTCAGATACCGATCCGATCTGATTGGGTTTAATCAAGATCGCATTGGCGATACCCTTATCGATACCCTCAGCCAAAATCGAAGCGTTGGTAACAAAGAGGTCGTCCCCGACAAGCTGAATGGAATCACCCAGTTTGTCGGTCATGATTTTCCAGCCGTCCCAGTCATCTTCGCTCAGACCGTCTTCGATAGAGACAACGGGGTATTTGTTGCACAGATCGACAAAATAATCAACCAATTCGCCAGAGGTTACGGTGCGATCCTCGGAATCAAGACGGTACGTACCATCCTCGTTTACAAATTCCGAAGCGGCGACGTCTAAAGCTATAGCGATCTGCTCACCGGCTTTATAACCCGCTTTTTCGATTGCTTCCATGATGACTTGGATCGGCTCTTCGTTTGAGCCGAGATCGGGTGCAAAACCACCCTCATCGCCCAGTGCGGTATTAGCACCGCGGGCATGAAGAATCTTTTTAAGGTTATGATACACCTCGGCAGCGGCACGAAGGCTCTCTGTAAAATCTTCAAAGCCGATCGGCATAATCATGTACTCTTGAAAATCAACCGAATTGTCCGCATGGGAACCGCCGTTGATAATGTTGAGCATTGGGGTAGGGACAACCATAGCATTGGCACCGCCAAGATAGCGATAAAGCGGCATATCCATGCTTTGCGCCGCTACGCGTGCTACAGCCATAGAGACGCCCAGTACCGCATTGGCACCAAGGTTGGAGTAGTTGTCGGTGCCGTCAAGTTCTTTCATCGTCGCATCGACGACGGCTTGATTAAAAGGGCTAAGACCAATGAGCTCGTCCGCAATTTGAGTATTAACGTTATCAACTGCCTTAAGTACTCCTTTGCCCATATAGCGCTCATCCCCGTCGCGTAGTTCAAGCGCTTCACGTTTTCCGGTACTCGCACCGCTAGGTACGATAGCACTGGCAGTCGTTCCATCGCTAAGCGTTACGGTCGCTTTTACTGTAGGATTCCCGCGTGAATCCATGACTTCCATTGCACTGACGCTATCAATATATATCATTCATCTACCTCGTTCATTTCAGTTTCGTCCATAGTCATTAATGCACTATTCATGCCCATGGCTTCTTTGATTTTAGCCTCGACTTTATCGGCAAGTTCCGGTTCATCTTTGAATTTTTGTTTGACGTTCTCCCGCCCTTGTCCCAATTTGACATCTTCATAGCTGAACCATGCGCCGCTTTTATCGATAATATCGAGTTTAACACCGTAATCTACAAGTTCACCCTCTTTAGAGATCCCTTCTCCAAACATGATATCAAATTCCGCCTGACGAAAGGGAGGAGCCACTTTATTTTTAACAACTTTTGCCTTAACTCTGTTACCGATCTGGTTCTCACCCTGTTTAAGTGTGGCAATTTTACGCACGTCGATACGCACCGATGCGTAAAATTTAAGTGCGTTACCACCGGTTGTGGTCTCGGGAGAGCCGTAGCCCATCATGCCGATCTTCATACGAATCTGGTTGATAAAGATAATCGTACAGTGCATCTTATTAAGTACACCGGTAAGTTTACGTAGGGCTTTGGACATTAAGCGTGCCTGTACGCCGACTTGCTGGTCGTTCATTTCGCCTTCGAGCTCTACTTTGGGCGTCAGTGCGGCAACGGAGTCGATCACAATCAGATCAACTGCGCCGCTTCGTGCGATGGTCTCCACAATATCCAGTGCCTGCTCACCGTAATCGGGTTGTGAGACAAGCAAATCGTCGATATTTACACCAAGATTACGGGCATAATGCACATCGAGTGCGTGTTCCGCATCGATAAACGCACACACACCCCCTTTTTTCTGACACTCTGCGGTGATTTGAAGCGCCAGTGTGGTTTTGCCTGAACTCTCGGGGCCGTAGACCTCAATTACCCGTCCTTCGGGAACGCCGTTGATTCCCAGTGCCAGGTCAAGGCCGATGGAGCCGGTGCTAATTGAGTTAATAGGTTCTATCTCTTTATCACCCAGACGCATCAGCGTCCCTTTACCAAAAGCTTTGTCGATCTGTTTGAGTGCAAGATCGAGCGATTTTTGTTTATTTGCGTCCATGGTAGTCCTTGCTTTGAGTCAATATTGTACACATTATATGACAATTTGAAATATTAAAATAAAATATTTCAAATTGTCATATTAAAGTGACGCACCCTAGCTTTTAATGGCCGCAATTTTAGCGTTTTTAAGTTAAAATGAACCCTTTTATTACATGTAAGGACCATATTTTTGAAAACCGTTCAGATTGCCCATTCGCCCGATGCGGATGATATTTTTATGTATTACGCTATTAAATTTGGATGGGTAAGCATGGAAGGCAAATGTTTTGAGAATCTGGCACTGGATATCGAAACCCTTAATGAAGAGGCGCTAAAAGGCACGTATGACATTACGGCAATCAGTTTTGCACTCTATCCACACATTAAAGATGAATATGCGCTACTGCGTACGGCAGTAAGTTTTGGCGAGGGGTATGGTCCAAAACTGGTCAAACCCAAGGGCAAAAAGCTCAAACGCAATTTCAGAGTTGCATTGAGCGGACGCTATACGACCAATGCTATGCTTTTTCGCATCGCCTATCCCGAAGCACGTATTACCTATATGAACTTTTTAGAGATTGAAAAAGCGGTGCTAGAGGGGCAGGTTGACGCAGGTGTGCTCATTCATGAGAGTATTTTAGCCTTTGATGATGCGCTAGAAGTAGAGCGCGAGTTGTGGGATATTTGGGTGGAGTTTGCGGGCGAGGGCGTGCCGTTGCCGCTGGGCGGTATGGCACTGCGTCGCTCCATCCCTTTGCATAGGGCTATTGGATACGAGAAGATGCTTACCAAAGCGGTGGATGTGGCGCGGCTTCATAAGCAACAGCTTTCACAGATGCTATTGGAGCGGCATCTGGTACGTATCGATGCGCCGACGCTGGAGCGGTATCTTGAGCTGTACGCCAATGATGAGTCGGTATCGCTTAGCGAGACACAGCTTGATGCTATTGATACACTGTATGCGCTGGGGCATCAACACGGTTTTTACGATGTAGCTTTACATGTAAGGGATTATCTTATCCCTAGCGAGTATGAAGGGCTTAGGGGGGCATAATGGAAGGCGAACTCGTGGCGCTTGGGGTGCAGACCTTTAAAATTGCGTTGATGTTGGCGCTTCCGGGGTTACTTACGGGTATGCTGATGGGACTTGCGGTTAGTATTTTTCAAGCCACGACGCAGATAAACGAGATGACGCTTAGTTTTATTCCCAAGATAATTGCGGTGGTAATTGTGATTATTTTGACAATGCCGTGGATGCTACAAGAGATTAACGACTTTGCGACGACGGTGATTAACATGATTCCCGAATTTGTAAAATAATGGCCTACAAAACCGTCGATTTCTCTACATTTTCTTCTATTAAAGTGGGTTCGATTAGCGATGTCTTCGTGATTGAAGATGCGCACGACATCCCCGATAAGCACTATCTAATCGGAGGAGCGAATAATCTGCTCATTTCGCCCAAACATCCGCCGCTGATGATGCTCTCTAAAACGTTTGATAGCTTACATGTAAAGGATGACGTGCTTTATATCGGTGCGGCGACGCCCAGCGGTAAAATCGTATCGTTTTGCAAAAAACACGATATTGCAGACTTTGAGTTTCTGTCGCGTCTGCCCGGAACGCTTGGCGGTATGCTCAAGATGAATGCGGGGCTTAAAGAGTGGGAAATTTTTAACGATCTGATTGCCGTTCGGACGCAAAACGGCTGGATACCCAAAGCGCAGATAATGCACGGCTACCGCTTTGCTGATATCAATGATGTGATTTTTGAGGCGTCGTTTACATGTAAGCGTGGATTTTCGCATGAGCGCTTGGCTTTTTTCAGATCGATGCGCTCCAACCAGCCGCATGATCCGAGTGCCGGAAGCGCGTTTAAAAATCCGCCAAACGATTATGCGGGCAGACTTATCGAAGCGGTGGGACTCAAAGGGTATCGCATCGGGGATATGGCGTGGAGTGAGGTTCATGCCAATTTTTTAGTAAATCTTGGAAACGGTACGTTTGAAGATGCTCTGGCGCTTATTGAGTTAGCTGAACAGCGGGTTAAAACGCGTTTTAATATTGCGCTGGAGCGCGAAATTATTGTGCTTTAGAGGGAATCGCAAAGTGCTCAACGACAAAGTCGATATCTTTGTCGCCGCGACCTGAAAGATTCACTAAAATGGCTTCGCCTGCGTGCGTTTTTGCCAGTTTCATGGCGTAGGCAACCGCATGAGCCGATTCGAGTGCGGGGATGATGCCCTCAAGTTGCGAGAGTTTATAAAAAGCATCCACCGCTTCCTCATCGTTACATGTACCCACAATGCTTCTGCCGATATCACGCAAATAGGCGTGTTCGGGGCCAACCGACGGATAGTCGATACCCGATCCGATAGAGTAGACCGGAGCGGGATCGCCGTTGGCATCTTTGAGCATAATCGAGTTAAATCCGTGCATTATGCCCTCTTCGCCGTAGGTGAGCGTGGCGGCGTGTTCGCCCAATTTTGTGCCGCGTCCCAGTGGCTCAACGCCGTGCAGTTGCACCGGATCGTCCATAAAACCGGAAAAAAGCCCCATAGCGTTGGAGCCGCCGCCCACACAAGCGACGGCATGATCGGGAAGTACACCGATCATTTCAAGTATCTGCTCTCGCGCTTCAAAACCCACAACGCTTTGAAAATCGCGTACCATTTTGGGAAACGGGTGCGGTCCTACGACGGATCCGATGGCGTAGATAGCGTGATCGGTTTGTGAAAGATAAGATTCAAATGCGGAGTCCACGGCCTCTTTAAGCGTTTTAAGTCCGTGTGTTGCCGGCACGACCGTAGCGCCGAGAATCTTCATGCGTACGACATTGGGGTGCTCTTTGGCGATATCGACTTCGCCCATGTGAATTTCACACTCCATGCCGAAATAGGCCGCGGCGGTTGCCAGTGCCACGCCGTGTTGTCCCGCACCCGTCTCGGCAATCAGTTTGGTTTTGCCTAAACTTTTGGCCACCAGTGCTTCGGCCATGCAGTGGTTGAGTTTGTGCGCACCGGTGTGGTTAAGATCTTCGCGTTTAAGGTATATCTGCGCACCGCCGCAAAAATCGCTGAGGTTTTTGGCGTGATATACCGGAGTCGGCCGCCCCTGATAGTGCTTGCGAATAGTGGCGAGTTCATGACGAAACTCATACGATTTGCTCAATTTGTCATAAGCTTCGTTAATTTCGGCAAAAGGCGCTTCGAGTTGAGGCGGGATGAACGCCCCGCCATATTTTCCAAAGAATCCTTTTTCATCCGGTGTGGTGGCAAGATAAGGTTTTTGCATGGTTTTGTCCTTTACATGTAACTTGAAAAATTCTATCTAAAGCTACTGTAAAAAATACTTTTTTCTAAATATGACGAAAATAAATCTTGCATGTATTGACTTTATGCGTCAATTTCGCTTATAATGACGATTAAAATAAATAAAATCGCGAGGTTTAATCGTTATGGCTATTTCTTATATCCGTCCCGATAAGCATTTTGACGGCGTCTATGATCAACTCAAAACCGTTAGTGCCTATGCAATGCATCATGGTTTAGTGATTGAAAATGAGATGGTTGATCACACGTCTGCCAATAAGCGTATTGCGGATCGGTTGGAGGTTACGGAGTATTTCCATGCTCATGAAAACGGAACATTGATTATCTACGATTCATGGGTATTAAGCTCAAATATTGAAGATCTGGTGCAGATGATTAGCTGTCTTTTTAAGCATAACTATACGGTACATCTGGTCAAAGCCGGTGTGGTTATCGACAAGACCAGTGACGTTATGGTGGTGCTTGGTCTCATTGATCAGTTGCGTCAAACACTGCATAATGAGACGAAAAAAGCGATCGGACGTCCGCGCGGAAGTCGCTCCTCTTCAAAATTTGATAAGTATCTTGACGATATTATTGAACATTTGAGAGCCGAAAAAAGTGTTAGCGAAATGGCGCGGGTCTTTGGAGTGAGTCGCAGTTCGTTAAAAGATTATATTGAGTCGCGTGAGTTGAAACAGGTTGCTTTGGGCAGTGTTGCCATGGAGCCGTCGGGAGCCGGAGAGGCACAGTTGATTGACACCATCAAGTGTCCTACTGAAATTTAAAAAGGAGATGAGGTTATGAGTGAAGCAGTCGCCAAAGGCAAAGAGTATGTGAAGGGGAAAACCCCATGGCGTTATAGACGGTATTTCTTTTACGGATTTATTACGATTGTGGCTTTGGCTCTTCCGTGGATTAAAGTCAATGGGAATCACCTCTTTTTGCTGAGCTTTGATAAGCTCAAACTGCATCTGATGTTTGTGCAGTTTGATATGCAAGAGCTCTATTTGATGCCGTTTTTGCTGATGATTCTTTTTATCGGTATTTTCGGTCTTACGGTATTTGGAGGACGTATCTTTTGTGGCTGGGCCTGTCCGCAGACGATTTTTCGTGTCATCTATCGTGATCTGATCGAGACCAAACTGCTTGGCCTTCGCAAACGTATCGCCAATAAACAGCAAGAGCCTGATTACTCCAAACCCGAAAATCAGATCAAGCGAGTGGTAGCAGTAGTGCTTTGGACGGTCTTGTCCATGGTAGCGGCAGCAGACTTTTTGTGGTATTTTGTACCGCCAGAGGACTTTTTGGCGTATATGTCCAATCCGGGCGATCATGGTGTATTGGTGACGACCTTTGCCATTATTACCGGTTTTTTGGTTGCAGATATCATCTTTATTAAAGAGAATTTTTGTGTCTACGTATGTCCCTATTCACGTATTCAATCGGTACTTTATGATGATGACACGATTCAGGCCATCTACGATCCGCATCGCGGGGGTGTGATTTATGATGAGAACAAAGAGAAGATGTTTACCAAGCAAAAAGAGTTGCTTGAAGTGGCTCCCGATGCCGAATGTACTACCTGTGAGAGTTGTGTAACGGTCTGTCCGACACACATTGATATTCGCAGGGGTATGCAGCTTGAGTGTATTAACTGTTTGGAGTGTGTCGATGCCTGTACTGACGTGATGGGCAAGCTTGGCAAGGCTTCGTTGGTGCGTTGGTCAAGTGATAGAGAAGTAGTACACCAAGCGGGCAAAACACGCTATTTGCGACCCAAAATTATTGGTTATATGGTCGTACTTTTGATCGTAAGTGTGATTTTGGGCATGATGGGTAGTGAAAAAGAGTATATGCTACTAAACATCAACAAAGAGAACCGTCTTTACAGTGTACAAAAAACAGCCGAGGGTGACGTCAAGGTCGATAACTCTTATATCTTCTTGTTGCAAAATACGCTCAATGAGAATCACAAATACTATTTCGAGATTATTACACCTGAGAATATGCAAGGTAAAATCTATATTGACCGTCCTAGCAAGCCGTTTGTGGCGCGTCCGGGCATTAAGAAAAAAACGATTGTAACCCTCTCAACGACTGATGTGTTGGTGCAAGATGATCGTAAAGATACCATTATCCCTATCACGATTAAGGCGTATGCTATCGATGACAAAGAGAAAGTGGTCGTCTACCGCAAGTCTACCTTTACTTATCCGCGTTACGATATTATCCAAGAAGCAGAGTAATCTTTTTATATAGGCCTTTTGGGCCTACATGTAAACTTTTTGTGAAAACTGCGTTTCAATCATGGTGATACTTTGCCACAATGGCCGCAATGCCATCGGCGGGTACCGGAGGACTGATAGCGTAGCCCTGTGCATAATCGATCTCAAATGCGCTAACGCGTTTGAGGATCTGCTCATCCGCAACATATTCCGCAACCGATTTAGCGCCCATCAGAGCTGAAAATTTAGCAATTGTACGTGCAATGGTTGCCGAGTTGGGATCTTTGTTGACCTCTTTAATAAACTGTCCATCAATCTTAATGTAGTCAAAACGCATCATCATCAAGTGTGCAAAATTGGAGTGGCCGGTACCAAAATCATCAATAGCAATGTGATACCCTCTGGTTTTTAGGCCGGTAATGGCACGAATGATCGTATCGACATCTTCAATCGCATCGGTTTCAAGCAGTTCAAAAGTGATATGTTGAGTATTGATGCCATAGGCGTGTTGCGTTTCGTCAATATAGTGCAAAAGATCAAATGCCAAAAAATCGCGAAACGAAACGTTGATGTTAAAACTTAGTTCGGGATACCGCGCGGCTATGGCAAAAACTTTTTGAACCATCACTTTAGTAATTTCATGGGTTTTGCCCATATTGGCGGCAGCATCCAAAAAACGAATGGGAGGGATAATCGCGTCATCGAGTCTCATGCGCACCAGCGATTCAAATTTGGTGACCGTACCCTTTTTAATATCGTAAATGGGCTGGAAGTAGGGTATGAGGCGGTTCTCTTTAAGGGCAAGGTTGAGTTTGTTAGACCATTCTAGATTGGCTTCAAATAGCGCTTTGACCTCCTCGGCTTCTTGGCAGCTAACAGCATGGTGTGCGTTTTGTTGCTGGGCACTTAACAAGGAGAGATTGGCCATTTCATAAAGTGGGGCATGGAGCGCAAATCCCGAAAAGAGAAGCGGATGAATCGTGATCGGACCGTATTTAAAGGTTTGTATCTGAAGCTGTTGATGTAGTGTCTCAAAGTGTTCGCTTCCGTCACCTTTGTAAAGCAGTGCAAATTCATCGTCGCTGATACGGTAGGGAGCAATCTTGGCGTCTAATTTGAGATATTCGACAATGCCGGATATTAAAATGTCGGTTGCCTGATCGCCATAAAGGTTGTAGAGCGATTTATAGTTTCGTATGCGAAAAAGCATTAGCGAAAGCGCTTCGTCGGTGCCGATATCTTCAAGCAGTTTGCGACGGTTAAAGAGTCCCGTCTGTTCATCTTTAATCAGCAGATCAAGCAGTTTTTGATGGGTTGCTTTGAGGTGCGTACCCAAGGTATCAAGCTCATCAATGGCACTGGGTTCCAGCGACAATCCTTCTTGGCGTCCCAGTCTTGATGAAAATCGTACCATCCGTTCAAGTGTTGATGAGAGCTGCTGTGCAAGTGAACGAATCCTGCGAATGCCAAGCGTAAGCACCACAATATAGATGATGCTCATCACTACCGCAAGTACAATACCGACAATAAGGGTCTGTTGCGTCAACATCGCGATCGTTTTGAATATCTGCGCATTATCGGCCTGAATGGACATAATCATTCCCGTGCCCTCAATCGGCCGTTCGTAGTGGGTGCGTTGAGCCGGCACGTTGCGGGTGTCGATTTTCATTAAAGAGCGATCCGGCAGGTCGGGATTTTTGTGCAGGGCATAAAACGAATGGTGTGCGTAATCGCTAAAGCTTCGCGTCTCATCAGAGGTAACAATGAGATGCCCTTCATCGTCAACAAGCTGGGCATAGGCATCAAAGGGTAGTGAGAGTTTGGTAATAACATCGGCGATTCCCGTTGCTGAGAGCGTCAGTCCGATCACACCGATAAAACGCTCTTGATGATAGATGGGAATTAAAAACGCACCCAACTCTCCGGCATCAACCGCCCATGGCTCTTTGTAGAGCGGTAGATAGACAATATCGCGCCGAGGATTATGTTCGGGATCGGCCTGATAGTAAAACGAGTATTCGGTTACATCGAGTTCGGGCGAGAGCTCATCGGTAGGCACAATGGGCGGGTAGGCAAGCGCATAGGTTTTACCGATATTGACCCATGCCGCGGTGATGAGGTCATCATCTTCATCGACGGCTCTGGCAATGGAATCACTTAGGGTCTGTAGTGCCGAGAGGTATAGGCGGTCATCGTTGTGTAACTCAAGCAGGTTAGTGGAATAGACTGTAGTCTCAAATGGATTGCTTGCATTGGCATCGCGGTAGATGAAAAAACCGCCATATTCCTTAAAGCGGGAGCTATCGAGTGCATAGGCTGCTTTTTTGGACAAGATAAGCTCAAACGTATCACGAAGCTGATAAAGCCGGAGCTTATCATACGCAAAGCGTTGGTTGATGACGGATGCGGTTTGGTTGGCAATCTCTTCAAAGCTACTTTTGGCAACACCTTGCAGAGCCGATCGGTTGGTAGTGGATTGGTAGTTGTTGAGTAGAAAAAGAGCAACGATAAGGGTGAAAATCAGAAGAAATGGAATGAGTGACTGTCGAATAAACCGGCGGTAGATGAGCCGATAAATGGATACGCTTTGTTTCTCTATCACCCTGACACCTTGAGGTTTACGTGTCTAAAGTATATCGGATTTAGACTAAAACCGCTGCTTTTGCTCCGGCTTCAATGGTGCCGATAACGTATCCGTCGCTCCCATTTAAAACCGAATCAAGGTTTTCGGGTTTCACCACAAGAACCATGCCGACCCCCATGTTAAATGCGCGGAACATTTCGCTACGCTCTACATGTTCGCCGATAAGATCAAAAACAGCAAGGGTGCGAATGCTCTTTTCATCAATGATAGCGCGAAGTCCCTCGGGAAGCACGCGCGGCAGGTTTTCAACCAACCCGCCGCCCGTAATGTGGGCGAGTGCCTGAATTTTGGGTTTAAGCGCCTTAAAGGTTTTGACATAGATGCGTGTCGGTTCAAGCAGGGTTTCGATAAGCGCTCTACCGTTAAAGTCATCTTCAAACGTCATGCCCATTTTTTCAAAAAGCACTTTGCGTGCGAGTGAGAAGCCGTTGGAGTGAATCCCCGAACTCGGCAGTGCCACGAGTATGTCGCCTTCGCTTACATGTAAGGTGCGGTCAAGTTCGCTCTTTTCACCGATGCCTACGGCAAAACCGGCAAGATCATAATCGTCTTCGCTGTACATCCCCGGCATCTCCGCCGTTTCGCCTCCGATAAGCGCGCATTCGGCCTGACGGCACCCTTCGGCAATGCCGCTTACTACCGAGGTGGCAACATTGACATCGAGTTTTCCGGTAGCGTAATAATCGAGAAAAAATGAGGGGGTAGCGAAGTTGCAGATAAGGTCATTGACGCACATGGCGACCAGATCAACGCCGACACTACCGTGAATACCCGAGTCGATAGCGAGTTTGAGTTTGGTGCCCACGCCGTCGGTTGCGGCCAGCATCACAGGCGCTTTGTAGCCCGAGGGAATCTCAAACGCTCCGGCAAACGAACCGATGCCGCCTAGCACACCCTCAACGGCCGTTGATTTCACAAACGGTTTGATGTTTTCCACAAAGCTGTTGCCCGCATCGATATCGACACCGGCATCTTTATAACTGATCTGACTCATAAAGACTCCCGACACAAAAGTGTTGAAAGTATAGCGTAGAAGGGTTTAGTAGCGTGTTAAGAAGAAGCGGATTCGTCTTTGTCGCTCAGGTCGATATCGCACTTTTTAGTAATAATGCACGTGGGGCAAAAGTTGACAATTCCTGCAAGAAGAGGAATGACTCCGAGATAAAACCATACGATTCCGGTAATAACACCGGTAATAATAAGCGCCAAACCGACTAAAATTCGGATAGGGCGGCACACTTTTTGAATGGTCTGAGCAGTTTTAGCTTCCATAAGGTTCTCCGCAATTTTTTTATGCGGATTATACCCGTTGTGCATAAATGCAAAATCAAAGAAATAAATTAGACTCTGAACTTTCGCACCTAAATTCCAAAAAAAAAAAGCTCAAAAAAGCCATTTAATAGTGGTTGGCACATGCAAATCATTGATATCTTGACAACTCTTTAATCTTTCATAAAGCCCTAAAACAGGCACTTTTAGATAAAATAGATATAAAAAGAGCATGAATGCAACTCC
>JBNKLA010000017.1:0-50750 GCA_050292115.1 Sulfurimonadaceae bacterium
TTTGGCTTCCCTTCGGGCGATAGAGAGAACGCTACACTCTGCGTTGGTACTTTTCACCTTAGCTTTGGCTAGGCTTTCAAAGTACCGCCTTGATTGTAACGTTCTCTCTATCGCTGAGCCTGTTTAGGGTTTTTGGTGGTGCCCTCTAAAAGGATTCAACTATGTACGCTTCACGTATGATTAAAGTAGCAACAGTAGCACTGCTCATCTCGGCTTCAACGCTTTGGGGCACACAATACGGTGTAGACGTGTCGCACTCTAGCGTTGCGTTTAAAGTACGCCATATGATGGTGAGTAATGTCAAAGGACACTTTAGCGATTTTGAAGGGAGCTATGAGCTCGATAAGGGCGTGCTTAAAGCGCTTAAAGGCACGATCAATGTTGCCAGTGTCGATACCGGCATTGAAAAGCGTGACGCGCATCTGAAAAGTCCCGATTTTTTTAATGTGGGTAAACACCCCCAAATGACCTTTGTAATGACGGCGCATAAAGGCGACAAAGTGATGGGAAATCTCACACTAAACGGTGTGACGAAAGCAGTAACAATGCACGCCGAAGTCTCCGGCGAAGTGACAGGTCCGTGGGGTAACCAACGTAGCGGGATGAGTTTAGAGGGTAGCATCAACCGCAAAGATTTCGGCCTAACGTGGAACAAAACAATGGAAGCCGGTGGTGTCGTTGTGGGTGAAGAGGTTAAAATCTCGATAGAGCTTGAAGGTATCGCCAAATAGAGCGATGAGTACAAAACAGAAGATTCTGTGCACCGCACGTGAACTTTTTAATACGCAAAACACGCAAGCCGCGACCACCAATCATATCGCTGCAAAGCTGGGGATAAGTGCGGGTAATCTGCACTATCACTTTAAAAACCGCGAAGCGATTGTATGGGCGCTGTATGAACAGATGCAGTCTAAAAGCGTCTTAAGTGTCGAAGCACTTCCCGTAACCATGCGTGCCCTTCATGAGCATCAGCAACACTTGGTAAAAGTCTACTTTAAGTACCGCTTCTTTCACCGTGAACTGCTCTTTTTGCTTTCTCGCGATGAAATGCTAAAAACGCGTTATATCGAAGATAATATCGCACATCGCGGACGCATCCGTATCGTGATGCAACGGCTTGCACAGAGCGGTTATCTTGATGTTCCGGTTGAAAACGTGTTTGATTTTTTAAGCGACACGGTACTGATGAATGCACAATTTTGGCAATCGTATCTTGAAACCCTGGGATTAAGCGTTGATGAGATGCATATTGAGCAAGGGTTTATGCACATCGAAGCGGCGATGCGCCCGTATCTAACCCCCAAAGCGCTACGCGAACTCTCAGAGATTCAAGCCTGATCTGTTACCAAATGATTTCAAAATAAGCCGCTTTAGCCTCTTCTTGGGCGTTTCTAAGCAAGTAGAAACTACAATCATCTATGCTTTTTTCCGAAATGGGTCGCGACCTCTCCGAGAGTTGTATTATGTTTGAGTATTTAAGCCCCGAAGCACAGCAAAATGCGCTTGAATACATGAATGCATCCTCACATTACGAGCTTGATTGGGACATCATCCCCATGGCACAGCTCCCTGGCGGCACCATTAAGGACTACGAACAAGACGATATTGATCTGCAAGCTCTGATGCAGATCGGCTATTATCGGTGAAAATATTTTAAGAAGGTGATATGAAAAACATAGGACACTACAGTAGCAATATTGCAAAACTCGCGCTCAAAGACTCGGTACTCACGACCAACACGCTGATTTTGGCAGAAGTGGGTGCGGGCAAAACGCATCTGGCAAGTAAAATTCGAGAGTTTGTGATCTCACGTGATGTGCCCACGCTCTATCTCGATTTCTCCAACCCCTCCGAAGATGAGGTTGAAGCGCGTTACCGTGAGAGCGAGTATTTTAACTATATGCGTTTTGATGAGAGCGAGGCTTTTGATGCGGCCATTAATGAAGCAATCGCCGAGCGCAAGCATCTTTACGTGGCGGTAGATCCCGACTTTTTTGGTACGTCGCGCTATGAAAAGAGTAAACTCTCTATGATGCTACAAAAACGTGAGCTACTCGATAATTACTACTACTTCTTTCATGAGATCGCGCATCTTAATGGTTTTTATACCAAGTTTGACGATTTTTTACTCTATATCTTTTCGCTAATCAATCTCAAAAAATACGGCATGACTTTTTTGACCCAGCCGCATGAAATTTTTGAAGATCAGCAGATTAAACTGCTCTTTAAGTATCTCTATGTCGGTCGCTGTTCCAACGCCAACTACTACAACACATCGGTACTTCGCAACCTTCCTAAAAATACTTTCTATTATCAGTATCGTACCGAACACTGCTCCATTTTATTCAATAACATCAAAAGTGCAATCGTCACGATTGACGAATAGCATGTAGCGCCTCTTTGGCGTTGTATAAGACACGCTTAGTATCCACTGCGCCCTTAGGAACAAGCCAGCTTCCGCCCACGCACACTACGTTTGAAAGCGAAAGAAAATCGTTCATATTCTCTAGGTTGATTCCGCCCGTGGGGCAAAACTGCATAGATGCAAACGGCCCCGCAAAGCCTTTGAGTAGTTCGATACCGCCAACGGCGGTGGCGGGAAAGAGTTTGCACGCATCAATATTGCTATTGAGTGCCAGCATAACCTCCGAGGCTGTGGCGACACCAGGAATCAACGGTGTGCTAAGCTCCTCGGAGGTTTGAATAAGGTCAAGACTGATGCCGGGTGCGAACACAAACTGTGCACCGTGATCGACCGCGCGTTCAAAATCTTCACCGCTTATGACGGTGCCTGCTCCCACATTCATCTTGGGCATCTTTTTGGCAATCTGCTCAATCGCTTTGATCCCCGCATCGGTGCGTAGCGTAATCTCCATAATACCAATGCCGCCCTCAAGTAGTGCTTCGGCAAGAGGCAGTACATCGTCGGCACACTCAAGCGCAATGACCGGAACAATGGGAGAGAGTTTCAAGATATCACTAGCACGTTTCATGCGCGCTCCTTTCCGCTAAGATCAAAAATACCCGCACCTTCTTCGGCAGAGCCGACACTTTGACGGATAGCGCCAAAGAGTTCGCGCCCGAATCCAGAGCGATTGATGTGCAGATCGGGTTGTATCGGCTCACGCTGCATGATATTTTCAAGATCATCAAGCATAAAAATCGTACCGCTATTTACATCAAATCGGATGCGATCACCGGTTTGGATACGTAAAAGTAGGGAATTTTCCAGCGCTTCGGGGCAGAGATGAATGGCACTGGGCACTTTGCCCGAAGCGCCCGACATCCGCCCGTCGGTGATAATGGCAACTTTAAAGCCCTTGTCTTGCAATACGCCCAACGGCGGCATCAGGCCGTGTAGTTCGGGCATACCGTTGGCTTTTGGCCCCTGAAAACGCACCACGGCAATAAAATCTTTTTCAAGCTCACCGCGTTTAAAGGCTTCTTGGAGTGCCTCTTGCGTTTCAAATACAATGGCAGGGGCTTCCATGAAGAGCTGCTCAGATTTGAGTGCCGAGGTTTTGATAACGCTACGTCCTAAATTACCCTCTAATAGTTTAAGTCCGCCTTCGTTTTGAAAGGGTGCCCGACTTGAGGCGATAACACTCTCATTGCGAGAGTGAGTAGGCCCTTTTTCAAAACGTAGTTGCGCATTCTCATAGGCAGGTTCGGCGATATAATCTTTAAGCGAATTGCCTACTACGGTGTTGACATCGTTATGAATCAGCCCCGCATCGGCCAGTTGGGCAATCACCACACTCATACCGCCCGCATCACGAAAGTGATTTACGTCGGCTTCGCCGTTGGGATACATTCGACACAGCAGAGGCGTGACTTTGGAGAGTGCGTCAAAGTCGTCCCAGTTAAGTACAATGCCCGCCGCTTTAGCCATGGCGATGAGATGGAGCGTATGATTGCTAGAGCCGCCGGTTGCCATCAGGCCAATAATGGCGTTGACAAAACTACGCTCATCGACGATATCGGCAAGTGAGCGGTGTTGCGAGTGCATCTGCATTAGCGATGTCGCCGCGTGGCGTGTGAGTGCATCGCGTAGCGGGGTTTCGGTGTTGACAAAGGAGCTGTTGGGCAGTTGCAAACCCATCATCTCCAGTAGCATCTGGTTGGAGTTGGCGGTGCCGTAAAAGGTACATGTACCACTACTGTGATAGGATGCAGATTCGGCTTTAAGCAGGGCATCTTTGCTTGCAAGCCCTTGTGCGAACTCTTGGCGAATTTTGGCCTTTTGGGCGTTGGAGATTCCCGAGGGCATCGGCCCCGCCGGCACAAAGATTCCAGGTAAGTGCCCAAAGCTTAGCGCCCCGATCAGTAGCCCCGGAACGATCTTATCGCAAACCCCAAGATAGACCGCCCCGTCATAAACGTTATGCGAGAGTGCTATGGCGGTACCCATGGCGATAGTGTCACGGCTAAAGAGGCTAAGCTCCATACCGGGTTGTGACTGTGTCACGCCGTCACACATGGCGGGTACGCCCCCCGCCACTTGAGCTGTGGCATCGTGCTCCATAAAGGCGCGTTTTAAAAGCGGCGGATACTGTTTGTAGGGTTCGTGAGCGGAGAGCATGTCGTTGTAAGCAGTCACGATAGCGATATTGGGCGTGCTACCTTGGGCTAAATGGGTTTTATCATCGCCTTTAAGCGGTGCCATAGCGTGGGCAAGGTTGGAGCAACTCAGACGTTTGCGGCCACTACCCTCGTGTTTCGCATGTTCGATACGCTTAAGATACACCTCCCGACTCGCCATTGAGCGTGCAACAATGCGCTGGGTAACTTCGCTTACGACTTTATGCATAATAGACCTCTAGCGCGCACTGCTCATGATGCAGTAGGGCACTGATAGGCATAGCGATAGGATCGTGTGTGCTTAGTGCTTTATCAAACACCGCTTTTTTGATTTCGCCCTCAATATGCAAATAGCAGTGCGTTACATGTAAGAGAGCCGCGAGTGTAAGGCTCATGCGCTCATGCGGGGCATTTTCGGGTGTGATGGCAATACAAAAATCGTGCGTTTTATAGGCCTCCTCAAGACGCTCATTATGGGGAAAAAGTGATGCCGTATGCGCATCGGCTCCCATGCCCAGCACGGCTACATCAAAAGGCGTAAGCGATTCTAAATATCGGTTACACTTCTTTTCGGCCATTTGAGGTGTAAGCCCCTCGCGGTATAGCGGAATAAAAGTCGCTTTTGCGGCGCAGTTTTGAAGCAAATGCTCTTTGACGAGTTTGGCGTTGCTGTCTTTATGCGCTGCATCTACCCAGCGTTCATCAACCACGCTTACATGTACCTTTTCCCATCCCAGATCGATAATGCTTAACGCCTCAAAAAGTGCTTTAGGTGTGGAGCCACCCGAGACTAAAAGCGTGGCGTTGCCTCTGCTCATAATGGCATCGGCAAGATCATTGGCAATCGCTTCACTCAGCTCTGCAACAAGTGCTTGCGGGGTTTTAAAGGTGTGCAGATTACTCATCATGCCACGCCTTTGCATCACGCGCCACCAGCTCAATAGCTGCGGTGGGGCCGTCGGTTCCCGCAGGATAGCTCTTCATCGGCACCATATTCTCCGCCCAGCCTTCAAGAATGATATCGGCCCATTTCCACGCGGCTTCGACTTCATCAAGGCGCATAAAGAGTGTAGGATTGGCGCGAATGACATCAAGTAGCAGGCGTTCGTATGCTTCGGGTTTACGCGCCTCATTGAGCGGTGCATTGAGTTCCAGATCGACCGTTTGCAGATGCATCTGCTCCGAGAGACCTGGGATTTTATTCATGAGTTTAAGCGTAATGCTCTCTTTGGGCTGGAGCGAGATAACCAGTTTGTTGTGCGAGATGCAGCGCCCTTTATTGGCAAAAATAGAGTGGGGAACTCCTTTGAATTGAATCACGATCTCCGAGTTGCGCTTGCGCATTCGTTTGCCGCTACGCAGATAAAACGGCACGCCGTTCCAGCGCCAATTGTCGATATCCACACGCAACGCCGCAAAGGTTTCGGTGTTGCTTTCTCTTACGCCGTCGCCTTCGCGGTATCCCGGAACGCTTTCGCCATCAATAGAGCCGCTGGTATACTGGGCGCGCACCGTTTTTTGCTCAATATCGGCAGGCGTCATTGGGCGCAGTGAGCGTAACACTTTGACCTTCTCATCACGCACACTATCAGCATCAAGCGAGCAGGGCGGCTCCATAGCGACCAGACAGAGCAGTTGCATCAGGTGGTTTTGAATCATGTCGCGCATGGCGCCGTACTCATCATAATAGCCCCAGCGTCCCTCAACACCGACGCTCTCGGCTACGGTAATCTCCACATGATCAATGTTATTGGCATCCCAAAGCGGCATAAAAAAGCGGTTAGAAAAACGCAGTGCCATAATGTTTTGTACCGTATCTTTGCCCAAATAGTGGTCAATCCGGTAAATTTGGCGCTCTTGAAAGTAGTTGAGCACCTCAACGTTAATGGCGCGTGAAGACTCAAGATCACGACCGATCGGTTTTTCAAGTACCACGCGGCTTTGAGGTGTTACAAGGCCAAATTGGCTGAGCATTTTACAGATAGAGCCAAAAAAGTCGGGCGATGTCGAGAGGTAATTAACGCGTTCACGTTGCGGGTATTCATCGAGTAGCGTTTTAAGTGCTCCGTAACTGGCAGGATCATTAAAATCAATGCGTACAAGGCGTAGCTGTGTTTTAAGATTCTGATATTGTGCTTCGTCGTATTTGTCGATAATCAAAAACTCTTGAAGCTTCGTCTTTACCAGCTCACAGTGCTCCTCTTCGCTCATATCCGCGCGAGTTATGGTGATGATACGGCTTTCGCTATGCAAGTAGCCGTCGTTATAGAGGTGATACAGCGCAGGCATGAGTTTGCGAAACGCCAGATCGCCGTGGCCTCCGAAGATGATAATGTCGCAGAGATTCTCTTTGGTACTCATAGCTTTGTTCCTTTGTGTGTGGCATTGTACCCTAGCTTTGATAGTATTGGATTAGAGAGTTTTATTAGTTTTCTATGCGGTTCCGCCCACCGTTTTTGGCGCGATAAAGCGCGCTATCGGCACGCTTAATTAGTGAGACGATGTTATCGTCTTTAGTGCTTGTAGCAATACCGATACTCGCAGTTAAGGGCTCTTTTATAGGAAAGTTGTAGTGCTCAATTTTCGCTTTAAGCAGGTGTGCTAGCTTAAAAATGCCCGCTTCATCGGTTTCGGGCGAGACAATTAAAAACTCTTCGCCACCCCAACGACCAACGTGATCGGAGTTTCGGGTATTGGATTTTAAAATAGCGGCAAACTCCATAATTACCTGATCTCCCAGCTGATGGCCATAGGTATCGTTGACATGTTTAAAATAATCAATGTCTAAAAATGCGATGCTTAAAGGGCGTTCAAACCGTTGTGAACGATAAAGTTCACTTTGGAGTTGTTCATCAATTTTACGGCGATTAAACAGCGTGCTTAAACTATCGGTAACCGAGAGTTGCTCCAGTGCACTATTTTTTTCTTCGAGCTCTTTGGTTCGCTCAGCAATTCGCGCTTCGAGACTTTGTTGATGAAGACGTACCGCGCTAGCCATGGTGTTAAAATTTTTAAAAAGCGCATCAATTTCTAAAATATGCGTATTGGCAAGCCCCTCAAAATGATCAATGTCTTGAGTACTTTTAGCCAGTGTTGTAATCGGTTCGGAAATAAGACGCGCTACGTTTTTCGTACGATATAAAATAATAAAAAAGTAGAGCAAGATGAGCAGAAGTAACACGGCCGTACTGATGAGCCCAATCGTAAAAGAGAACGATTCGGATGCTAGTGCAGGGGCAAGTACGGCGTTTTCATCAATCAAAAAAAAGACCCGCCATCCGATGTCTGAAATCGGCTCTTGTCGAATCAAAAAACGGTGATCTTTATAAATGAGCCTCCCTGAAGCGGTATCGGTTTTAAAAAAAGGTGCAAACTGGCGTGAGAGTTCATGATCGGAAAGGGTAAGCAGGTTGTGCTCTGAGGGTTTGAGAATCTCTTTGGTAATACCTTTGGCCTCGTTATCTTTTTTGAGGTGGATGAGGTTTAAAAAGTGTTGCAAATCGGGCTCCATAGCGAGTACTAAGCCGCTATCATTTGTTAAAAAAGCCTTACCCTGCCACGGCATATCAAGCTCTAGTGTGTGTTTGGCCAGAGAATTAATAGGAACATCGATACCGACTACACCGTGAAAAATGTTGTTTTCATAGATGGGCGCGATGCGAGAGGTGAGCCAACCTTGAAGTGCCGGATCAAGATACACCGAGCTCCATAACGCTTTTTTGTCTGGATTGTTCTTTCTGTTTGCCTCATAATAGAAACTAAACTCTTGCGGGTTCCATGTGGGCTCCACAATCGCATGAAAATCTACAGGTGGGTAATAACGCACCAGATTATCGTGCTGTATAAACCACGCCGCAACCACATCGCTATTGTTCTCAACCACACTTTTCATAGGAAGGTCAAACCACTCCATCCGTAAAATAGCATCTTTTCGCTCAGGAGTAATCGCTACTCCCGGCATATAAACCGCATCGGAACCGCCGTTGTTTTGGGCTTTATAAAAAACGCCGTTTTTATCGGTAGCAAATTTTAGGTTCGGATTGGGTTGATTATAATCGCTACGGTGCGTATAAAAGTGCTCTATACGATTGTGAATATGTATAAGGTCGTTAGCAATTTTTTCAAGCTTACTCTCAATATGAGCCGCCTCTTTTTTGGTGGCATAATGCAGGTATTGATGCGCTTGATCAAGCATCGCCTCTTTATTTCGCGCACTAATGTACGAAAATACGAAAAAGTAGACGCTTAGCATCAGTACCGCTACTATTAAAACGGGGTATAGGGATGTTCCTAGTAACTGTTTGCGAAAAAAGTATGCCAGTGAGGTGTTGGCGCTCATTTTGGTATTGCCCTTTATTTAGTAGCGTATCCTAACATATAAATTGAACAGTGTAAAATTTATGGATCACTATTTGCTACCGATATATATAGTAACAACTCAGTCCGTTTCGGGCTTTGATAAAGGATATATGATGCAAGCCTCTCATGAAAGCAGCGTAGATGTCATGATCCGTATTATGACACTGCAAGCGAAAATGTTAAAAAAAGCGATGGGGAAATAAGTAGAACCCTCAAAGGGTTCTTGAGTTTATTCTGCCACGGCAACTTCTACGGGATCAGATTCCCAGATGCCGTGCTTGGTACAGTAACTTTGCGCTACAAACTTCATTTTTTTGCCGCTAGGAAGCACGTTAAACGTTACGGTAGCGTGTCCTTTGTGATCTTGTCCGCCAAGCATTCCTGCCACAAAATCCGCTTTAGCTAGGAGTGTTTCGCCGTTATAAAGCTGGATGCCTTCGATGAAGTGATCGAAATCATCAGGATGTGTGTACTCTTCGCCCATTTTGACCGTTACGGCAAATGGCTCACCCGCTTTGGCTTCGCTCTCACAGTGAATAAATGGTGAGTGGCGGTCAATAAAATCTTTTTTAGATTCGCGTTCTACGGTATCAATGTCAACATATCGGTTGATCTTTGGCATGGTGTGTCCTTATTTTTGAATTTGGTATGCCTGATTTTAACGACTTCTACTTTCAAGGAAACATAAAAAAGACAAAAACTCTCCTTTTTAATATTTACCTAAGAAACAGCGGTTTTTAACCCGTGACGCGCTAGAATCACAAAAAAAATGTACCGAGTGAACTATGTTACAACCGCTATTAATTGAGATCGGCGTCGAGGAGCTTCCGGCGATTCCGTTACTAAACGAACTTCCAAATATCGAAAAAAAATGGGCAGAGGTGTTAGAGGCCAACGCACTGCTGTGTGAATTTGAGTTTTACTACACGCCGCGCCGTCTGGTGCTGTGGCACCGTGAGTTTCCGACACTTCAAGAAGATAGTGTCGAAGAGTTTTACGGCGCGCCTGTGGATGTGGCGTTTAAAGAGGGCGTGGCTACGAAAGCCGCTGAGGGCTTTGCGCGTAAATGCGGTGTGCCGCTCGATGCCATCGGCCGTGGCGAAAAGGGCGGCAAAGAGGTGCTGTACTTTAAAAAAGAGATCAAAGGAGAGGAGAGCAAAACGCTTTTAGAAGCGATGATACGCACGTGGATTATGAGTCTTAGCTTTGGAAAAAGTATGCGCTGGGGGAGCTTAGAAGAGAGCTTTATCCGTCCTATCCGCTGGCTCAATGTGATGCTGGGAGAGGAAGCCTTACATGTAACGCTGTTTGATGTCACTTCGCAGCGTATTACCTATGCTCACCGTATGCACAGTTTTGAAGCCTTACATGTAGAGAATCCGCACCACTATTTTGATCTCTTAAAACCTGCCGCCGTAACGCTATTTGCCGATGAAAGGCGTCTGAAAATCTTAAACGATTTTGCGGCGCTAAGCAAAGCGGGTGGTTTTGATATCGAAATTGATAATGACCTGCTTGAAGAGGTTGTGGCGATTACGGAGCATCCTACGGCCTTGCTTGGCACGTTTGACGAGGCGTTTTTGGAGCTTCCGCCTGAGGTTATCATCACCTCCATGAAAGAGCATCAGCGCTATTTTCCGGTCTTTAAAGAGGGCAAACTGCTTAATCGTTTTGTCGTGGTCTCCAATGCTTTGACGGAGGATTTTTCCAAAGTGATCGAAGGCAATGAACGCGTTTTGCGCCCGCGTCTGGCCGATGCACTCTTTTTTTGGCACAACGATCTGAAGCGTGGACTCTCTACCGCAGGGCTTGAAAAAGTGGTCTTTATGAAAGGCTTGGGCACGCTTGAAGATAAAATTGCACGCGAACAGAAGATTGCCGCGAATCTTTTTGCGCGTTTTGAGACGCAGGTGGGCACGCAAAACAAGGCCAAGCTGGAGCGTGCCATCGCCCTTGCCAAAGCCGATCTTATGAGTGAAATGGTGTATGAATTTACGGAACTTCAAGGCCTTATGGGCTACTACTACGCGAGTAAACTCGGTGAAACGGATGACGTGGCACTCGCCATCAAAGAGCAGTATCTGCCCACAGGCGAGGAGAGCGAACTCCCCTCAACGCCGCTTAGCGCCGTGGTAGCGATGGCGATCAAACTCGATACGCTTTTGGGGCTTTTTAGCGTCAACCAGATTCCGACCGGAACGCGCGACCCGTTTGCACTGCGCCGCGCGGTCAACGGTTTGGTGCGTATCTGCCATGAGCACAACTTGACATTTGATATTGTAGCACTGCTTAAAGAGCTTGGCGCACATTATGATCCAATTGATTTTGACAAACTTGAAACCTTTTTTATTGAGCGCTTGTATAAATTTTACGATGTCAACCCTTCTATTATTAATGCGGTACTTGCATCGGGTGAGCGCGAAATGCTTGAGCTGGATCGCAAAATCGCCGCGGTTAATGCCATTGTACAAAGTGAAGGATTTGATGCGCTTTTCTCTACCTTTAAACGTGTAGCGAACATTACTAAAGATTTTGATGTGACGGTAGCCTTACATGTAAAGCGTGAACTCTTTGAAGAAGATGCGGAACATATATTATATGACGCATTTGAAGCCGTGAATACTAAAACGTATGGAACTTACGAAGCGAAGCTGGATGCGCTTTTTGGCCTTAAACCGCAACTGGACGCATTTTTTGACGGCGTAATGGTGAATGCCGAAGATGAAGCGATAAAGATCAACCGTAAATCATTAGTGGGTTCTGTCTACAAAGCGCTCTTAGAAATCGCCGACATCAAAGAGATTAGTGTTTGATTACGCCATTATCGGCGCGGGCATTAACGGTTGCGCGCTTGCTCATTTTCTCACCCAAGCCGGAAAGTCCGTTGCGCTTTTTGATAGGGGCGGTATTGCTTCGGGTGGGAGCGGCGCGGCGGGGGCGTTTGTAAGCCCCAAAATCTCCAAGTCCGGTTTGCTTAAAGAGCTGCATGATGCGGCCTTTGCGTTTTCGATGGATTTTTATCAAAACCATTTCCCTGAATGTATCAAAACCGCACCGCTATTGCACCTGGCCAAACACCGTGATGAAAATGAAAAAGTAGCGTATTTCAAGGCACACACACCCTTACATGTAAGCGAACCGGATGAGGCGCTTATGGCGATGTTGAGGCCTACATGTAAGGATTATGAAGCGCTCTATTTAGATCGTAGCGGCGTGGTTGATGCAAAAGACGTGTGTAAAGCACTAAGCAAAGAAGCCACGTTTTTTCAAAAAGAGGTGCGAAACCTTACATGTAATGATGGAAAATGGAGTGTCGAAGGGCTTACATGTAAGCATGTGGTGTTAGCAACGGGGGCTTATGAGAGTGTGTTGAAGTTGCCCTACATCAAGCTACGCGGCGTGTGGGGACACCGGATCGATATTGCGACGCGCACCGACATTGCATGTAATATTCATCAACAGGTCTCTATTGCCGCTACATGTAAAGGTAAAACGGCCATTGGCGCAACACACAACGTGCACTATCATCCGCAAAAAAATATGGAGCCCTATGACATAGAAGCGGGCAGAGCGGAACTGCTTGAAAAAGCCAATATGACGCTAGCGCTTGAAGCAGTTGAAGTGCTAGCAGATTACACCGGACTGCGTTCGGGCTCTAATGATTATGTGCCGCTACTTGGCTCACTGGTAGATGACAAAGCGACGCTACAAAAACTGCCAAACCTTGTGAAAGGTGAACCGTACCCGCGAGAGGCTTATGCGTATCATCCACACCTCTCTATCATCAACGGTACCGGCGGATACGGTTTTGTGTTTGGGCCGTGGCTAGCGCACTGCTTAGCCGAAAACCTTTTACATGTAACGCCGATTGATGCGCGACTGGATTCGACCCGTTTTTTTGATAGACATAACAAAAAATAACACCGTTTTCACTTAACATTTTGTTTAAATATTCATGCTAAATTACAAGATTGGACTATAAGGAGCAGGCTATGTATAAACGTCTTACTTATGTTGCCGTGTTCGTGGTATCGCTACACGTTTCACTCTATGCGGCGGATACCTCAAAGTTTATGACACCGATTATTATGTATCTTCTTGATGGCAAAAGTTTGCCGGGTACATCGGATAGGGACTACTTTTTTACGCCTCATCCCACCAATTCAAGTGGCGGTAGCTCATCAAGCTCAGGCAGTACGGATCCTAAGTACACGTATGAGTATGAGGGAATGCCCCTTTATGCTCAGAGTATGGACAAAAGCGGGTATATCCTTACGAGTGTTACGGATGCCGACTATAATGCACTCAGTTTGGCACAAAAGCGAATTTTGGCCGACAAATTACTAGCAACGCTCTATTACGGAATGCCGCTACAAGAGTTTGAATCGGCGATAGCCAGCCATACGTTTATCTCCAATATTTGGAATATGGTACACACCGAGCGCAACAACTTAAGTGCCATTGAGACGCGTCTTGATGATAACGGCAATGAAGACCAAGAGTTCTATTTTCACACTTGGCCAAGCGGCACCAAAGAGGTGTCACGTATTTTGGCGCGTTTTTATGTGATGCCGTATCTCGATAGGCACTATGTTGATTTTTGGTCTGCTTATGTGCTCACTTCAACCATTATGTTCTCTCCGGCCTATGAACTTGAGTCGTCGCACTCTCCTAATATTGATCGGGTTTACGGCGCTTTGGTGCGTAATCAGCGTGATGATTGTTCTATTGAGTATCTGACCTTTTTGCATATGACCAGCGATGATAACTGGCGGCGCTTTAGAAGTCCCGAGGATAACGGCCGCGAGATGATGGAGATTTATCTGCTTGATTTTGAAGACGGCCATGTCCCGATAGCGGCGCAGGCACTCAAAAACTGGAGCCTTAATCGTGATAACGATACGCTGGTTATCGCTCTTAATGAGAATACGATTCCTCTAAATCTCTTTAATACAACCATTACGGACGGGTTCGATTTTTACCGCGAATTGACCAAATCAGATGCGTTTATTCCCGGCGTAACGGCGCGGCTTGTAGATATCTACTTTCCTACCTATAGCGGCGCTCAAAAACAGAGTATTGTGAATCAAATCGTACAGAGTGATCCTCAAACGTGGCAAGATATTTTGCTACAAATTGTCTTTTCGCATGAGTATCTCTTTAACTCCGACAAACCCAAAAGTGCCGAGGAGCTCTTCTTTTCGCAGAGCAAAAAGACCTATTTCGCTCATCGTAGAGGCTTTTTTAGCTATTTTGCCCGTGCGCTTAGCGAAATGCATCAGGCACCCATGAAGTACAAGTTGGGTAAATATAGCGAAGTTCCACTCGATACGCAGTCGTTTTTGAATTATCACAAAATGATTCGAGAGTGGACGATGGTGCGTTATAAAAACAGCTGGTCATGGGGATGGCATGATACCGAGCTGCTTTTTGACGGAATATTTGGTGGGTATGAGGAAGAGGAAGACCCGTATGAGATGGTAGTGCAACGTCTGGTGGATTATCTCTTTTTAAGTACGGTATCACGCAGAGCAACCGATGAAGAGCGCTCCTTTTTTGCATCGCATTTTATAGATGATGACGGTGAATACAAATATGAGTTTGAGCTATTCCCAACCGATAGAGACAGTGATCCGCTTGATGACCGTCGCAATGGCGCAATTACGATACTTGATTACCTCTCAAGACTCTCAGAGCTTTATCGCTATCAAAAGGTGCAATAATGAAACGACGATCCTTTCTTAAAACGATAAGTGCGGTAACGGCGGGGCTACTGCTACCCCAAAGTAAAGCTCGCGCGGCTATTGATTTTAGTAGTGTGGCATTCAATTCAAGTATCTATAATGCGAATCGACCGCAGCTTATTATGGTGTTTCTTTACGGTGGCCCCTCTGAACTTGCCGGTAACCTTACTAATATAAATGCCATAAAAGCCGCTTCGCAAAGTGATTATGATGATTATTTTAGAGGTATAACGGCAACGGCACACAACTTTTGGCAAGAAGCCGGTGGTACGGCTATGGAGTCGCTGATGTCAAGTTCGGATCTTAATGTATTTCGCACCTGCTATAGTCAGTTACGTGAAGATGCCGGTAACCGCTCTCACGGCGAGTGTGTTTCGCAAAATCAGCGCGGCGTGATGCATGACAACGATTCGGCAGGTGTCTTCTCGATTTTAGCGCAGACGCTGTATAGCAAAGGCGTGATTAACGAAAATACCAAACTCCCTTTTATCACAATGGAGGGCGAATCAAACTTTTTTACGTCCCCTACGTTTACGCTAAGCAGTTTTTTAAAGCCGACGGCGATTAGTTCGGATCTCTCCAACCCGTATCAGCGGGCGAGTGAGAATGCGTGGTTTTATTATACACACGCTGAACAAGATGTTGATGGGTATGATGAACAGCGTGCCGCTTTGGATATCGCCATGGATACGTTGGCGCAAAGTTATAACACAGCAGGTAAAATCAAAGAGAATTTTTCCAAGCGTGTAGAGCTTGAAGCATTTATTAAGAATATTCAAAACGTGACACTTCCTAGCGGTATAGAGTATCCCGAGAACGGTTTTGCCGATAGATTGAAAGCGGCGGTGAATATTCTTGCGAATAACGCCGATACAAAGGTTATCTCTGTCGGTAGCGAAGGCCTTGGCGGTTGGGATGACCATAATGAAGCGCGCGATTACACCTCGCGTATGGAGTCGCTGTTTGAGTCGCTTTCGGTGGCCATGCAACATATTAAGAGACTGAACCGACAAAACAATATCTCGATAATGGTGTGGGGAGATTTTGGTCGCAATGTAAATCTCAACAACGCGCTGGGATGGGATCACGGTAATTTGCAAAACGTCTATATTTTAGGCGGTAGAAACTACTTTAACCATGTGGGCGTGGTGGGCAACACCGTCTTGTCACAAAGTAGTGCAACCCGTATGTATAGCCACCCTGCAAACGGATCTTACTGGTTTGAACCCGCCAGTGTCGCGGCCACGATTTACCGCATATTCGGTATTACCAATCCGGCGTATCTGACCGGAGGGCATGGCGTGATTGGAGGGGGTCTTCTTAAATAATTATCTAAAAGCCGCTACAATCATGCATTACATGTAAGGCTCAAAGATATGAAAGAAGCGATCGTTTTACTGAACATGGGCGGGTCCAATAACCTCAATGAGGTTGAAACATTCTTGCGCAACATGTTTAACGATCCTAATATCATTACCACTAAAAGTGCACTATTACGTAAATTTATTGCGACGATGATTACCTTTTTCAGAACCGAATCGTCTCAGGAGATCTACTCCAAACTGGGTGGGAAATCGCCACTCGTGGGACATACGAAAAAGCTGGTGGACGCGCTTCAACAAGAACTCCCAAGTGTACTGATCGATTTTGCCATGCGCTACACCCCGCCGTTTGCCGCAGAAGTGTGCGAACGGCTCAAATCGGCACAGATTGAAAAAATCTACCTGATTCCGCTCTATCCGCAATACTCTACCACCACCACCAAATCATCGCTGGAAGATTTTGAAAAAGCGCTACATGTAAGCGGACTGAAGGCTGAAACAATCGAGGTGACGCATTTTTATGAACAAGAGCAGTATAACCGCGCTATTATCGAACGCATCAAAGAGAGTATGCAAGAGACGGAGTATGATAAGTTTGATCTGATTTTTTCCGCGCATGGCTTGCCGCAAAAGATTGTTGATGCGGGTGATCCGTATGAAGAGCAGGTAGGCTTACATGTAACGATATTGGAGCAGATGATGCAACGCGAAGAAATGCACTTTAACGCCGTGCATTTAGCCTATCAATCCAAAGTAGGGCCGATGAAGTGGTTGACCCCTTCGTTGGAGCAGAAACTGGAGCAGATAGCAAATCGTAAGGTTGTGATTTTTCCCATAGCGTTTACGATTGATAACTCCGAAACCGACTATGAACTGGTTATGGAGTACCGCGAAATTGCCGAGGAACTGGGGTTTGAAGATTACCGTGTTTGTCGCTGTCCCAACGATAGTGCTTATTTTGTGGCAGCGCTTAAAGCGCAATATGAAACAATGCGGTTATAATATTTAAAAAGGAGTCGGCTCATGTTTGATATGGACTTACTGATTACGTTTGTATTGATGGGCTTGATTTTTTTGCGTCAAATCGCCATTTTTAAACAACCCGGCAAGATCAATTATGCTCCGATTTTATTAGGTATTGGTGCGATTGGTGCGATGGTACATCTGTTGCTGAACCCTGAGTACGAAGATTTTTATCTCCTCTTTCGCCAAGCGTTGCTACCGCTCTTTTTGGGCTTAGTGCTTTTTATTTTTATGAATATTATGCATCAAACCGTACTGCGTGGTGAAAATCAACACCGAATCGAAGTGCTGGAGCGTTTTATTTTAGAGATGGCGCATATCAAAAAAAATATCGAAGCTTCCGATGTGAGACTGCAATCGCTCAGTGCCACCGAGCGCGATATCAAACAGATTCTTGACCGTTTTTCCCATATCGATTTTACGTCGCTCAAAAATATCGAAGAGAATCAGCATACGTTTTTTCAAAAATTTGAGACCATATTTGAGCAGCAACAGGCCGTACTTAAAACATTTGAAACCTTTACCAATGAAAAAATGCCCGATATCGATGCGGTGATCCACCGTCATATTGATCTGTTGCGTATTGCCGAACAAGATCACTACAATCATGTGCAAAAAGGAATGGCGGCATTGATGGCAAATCATAATGAACTCACGGAGCGTATTGCTACTCTAAAACTCGATACGCCGGCACCGCTGATTAACGATGTAAAACTCAAAGAGGTGGTGCTTAAAATTGATACGTTAATGCAACAGATCGTGAACGATTTTGATCGTCAAATGGTATCACTGCGTGCGCAGAGTGAAGGACTCTCTACTGCTATTGCCGAGAGTGATAGTGCGATGCAGAGTATACGTGAACAAGAGGAGTTGCTGATGTCGGAGTTGCTGGTATCGACAAAGCATGTTAAAGAGATGCACGACTCATCAGGTAGTCTAGGCGACATCTATGCGCCGCTTTTAGAGCTTACGGAGCGTGTAGCTACAATCAGTGGCGACTATAGTGCTGCCCAGAGGCGACTTGACGTATTGGCCGAGGCACTTCAAAGCGTGGAAGAGGTTCAGATTGAAAAGATGCGTGAGCATATCGAGACGCTCAGCGATACGCTGACTCAAAAGATCGATGAATCACTCGAAAATCTGCACCAGCACTACAATATTGCACACAAAGATATCAGTAAAACGGTGCAGGAGCTCTCAACAAAAGCGAAAATGGCGCGCAGTTATCAAAGCGAGGATCACTCCTCGTAAACGCCGTTGTAATTCCCCAAAGACTCAATGACGATAGCATTGATCTCTTCTGCGTTTTGTGCAGTGTCGATACGTTCATAAATAGTAGCAAGATCGGATGCTACACTACTAGAAGAAGCGGTGCTTGATGACGCACTGGAAACGGCACTGCTTGAAGAACTTCCTAACGAACCGGTGTATCCCTCTATCCAATCAATATAGTTATTGACTCTGGTGTAGACGCCGGGATAGTTGGGTGCGCCACAGTATTGCGTGCTACTTCCTCCAAAACTGACAACTCCGGCAAGTTCGTAGTGGTCGTCTCGATACACAATCAGCGGCCCGCCGCTATCGCCTTGGCAACTATCTTTGCTACCGTCCATATAGCCGGCGCAAAACATATTGTTTGTTAAGTGTGTCTGATCGGTGAGGTAGGAGTTTTTGCATACATTGAAGTTAATAATTGGAAGCGCAACGTCATAAAGCTTGTCGGGATATTCGCTGGCATACTGATCTTCATCAAGATCGCCCCATCCCGCTACTTTGGTATTAACGCCATCATTGGGAAGGACGCTACTAAGCGCAATAGGTGCTACGGAAGTGATGGGATTAGAGAGGTGTAATAGGGCGATATCGTTATTGACGGTAAATTCGTTATAGTTGGGATGAGTATATTTAGCATCAACCTGCATACGCGTTCCGTCACCTTCTAGTGAATAATCGCCGAAGTAGACATAGGTGCTTGTGTCATCAATACAGTGCGCTGCGGTAAGTACCCACTCTGGATCAATCAGAGAACCGCCGCAAAAGTGCCCGTAGCTACCTTGAAGCGACACAATAAACTCCCAAGTCGTATCTTGTGTACTGACGACGTTGCCGTTGATAATGCGAAGTGCGGCGGCACTGTTGCTTTGTTGTATCGAAGAGAGGTAAATCGCCGCTTTGGCGGTTTCGCGCATAATCTCAATATCATCTTCTCCAGCGCTCACTACATTGAAATTAAATGTGGGATCAAGTGCGTAGGCATTGGGGTAATTTTGCGCCATCGCATCAGAACCCAGCGCATTTAATAGTGTGGTAAAGGGGTTGATATGGGTGTAGCTTGAAGGCGCATTCATCATGGGTGCGTACGGTTCGCCACTGTCGGCCTGTCCATTTGCATTTACAATATCGTTTATCCCGCCGCTTACGGTAATGGCATCGCTAGGTTTGCCGCTAAAGGTATACCAGCCGCTTCCTTTTTGCGCCGTCTCATTGGCTTGTTTTGTGCCCGACATCACGGTGGCATCCACTACATAGCCGTCGCTAACGCGAACAAAGGTTGATGAGGTGCTACTATTGTTGCCGTCGCAACCGAGCAGAACAATCACAAAAACCACGATGAGCGTATAGAGTGATTTTGACATTTTCTATCCTTACATGTAAAGCGCCATATAGATAAAAGGCGGGTAGATCAATAGTCCGATAAACGGCATTAGTGGATGAATCGGAGCCAGAAGCATTGCCGACATTTCGTTTGATAGCTGATGCTTTTCAAACACCTGTTGCATCAATAATACCTTTACAATAATATCAATCGTTTTGAGTAAAAACATCATAATAAATGCTGTTTTGATTCCATAGAATAGTATGAGATACATAATAAAAGGATAAGTGGGATGCATAATAAAAAAGAGCAACGCGCTTTTGCGATAGAAACGGTGCATCCGCGAGAGCATTCCCATCATGGAGTTGGCGCGTTGCCACGAGATTTCGTAAAGTTCTAAAATGACATAAGCTAACATCAATAAAAGGGTTGTCTCATTCATACTGCTATTGTCCTTGAGACTTGAGATTTTTCATTTAAAAATGCTTCAAGTGTTTTGGTGTCAAGCGGTTTACTGAAGTAAAATCCTTGAATTTCATAGCAACCCAGAGCATCTAAAAATTGAAGCTGTTCATCGGTTTCAACACCCTCGGCCACAACATTAATATGAAGGCTGTAAGCCATAGCAATGATCGCTTTTACAATGGCGGCGTCATCTCTATTATGTGGTAGCTCTTGAATAAAGGAGCGGTCTATTTTAATCTCGTCTATCGGAAGGTGTTTAAGATAGGCCAATGATGAGTAGCCGGTTCCAAAATCATCAATAGCAATGGAGACACCCATCGCAGAGATCTGATTGAGCACACTAATAGCCGTGTCGGGATTTTGCATAATTTGGCTTTCGACGATTTCGAGTTTAATAAGGTGCGGATCACATTGATATCGGCCTAATAGATGTTTGAGCTCTTCTACAAATTTTTCATCTTCGATCTGCGATGAGACGATATTGATCGAAATCGGACCCGATAGCTGAGCGGCTTGCGAGAGTCGTTTGGCCTCTTTAATCGCACAGTGCATTACCTGATTGTTAATTTCAAGGACAAGACCCGTCTCTTCTGCAATGGGTAAAAAAACGTCGGGTGCGATAGCGCTGCCATCGGGTTTGAACCAACGCACCAATGCTTCAAGCCCTGTTAATTCCGAAGTTCTCAGGTCAAATTTGGGTTGATAATGAACACTAAAAGTTTTCGCTTCAAGAGCTTGTCGAATCGCATTTTGCATCTCAACACGCTGTTGAACTTCACGCGTCATCTCTTCGGTATAAAAATGAAAGCTGTTGCGTCCAATATTTTTGGAGCGGTACATGGCAATATCGGCGTATTTAAGCAGATCGTGCGGATCGGTCGTATCGTCGGGACTAAGGCTAATACCGATGCTACATGATGAAATCACATTCGCTACACCGATATCAAAAGGCTCATCAAAGATATCCAAAACTTTTTGAGCCAATATAGAGGCTTGATACGGCGCTTTGAGAGTGTCCACGATAATCGTAAACTCATCGCCTCCAAGACGTGAAAGCGTGTCATTACTACGGATAATATGTTGTAAGCGGTTTCCGACTTGAACGAGAAGTTGATCACCGTATTCGTGTCCGTAGGTGTCGTTGACCTCTTTAAATTTATCCAGGTCGATAAAAAAGAGGGCAACATGTTCACCGCTTCGATTAGCAGCATTCATGGCATGAACAAGACGATCATAAAAGAGGACGCGGTTGGGAAGTGATGTTAAAATATCGTGGTTGGCCTGATGGTGCAAGATCGCTTTTTGATCATCAAGCTCTTTGTGATAGATGCGTAAATCGCTTAGCATACTGTTGAATTTTTCGGCCAGTTCACCAATCTCATCGTGAGTGTGCGGTGTGATCGTATGGTTGAAGTCACGGGTTTTGATGACCAGTGTTGTGATGGCATTTAGATCGGCGATAGAGTTTAAAATCGACTCTTGCAACAGTTTTCTAAAACGCTCCGTTAACATGAGTGCTACGGTAATCGTTATAAAAATAAATAAAATATTTTTAGCCGTCTGAAGATAAAAATCGTGCAAAGAAGCGATAATAACGAGGTAGCCTTGTTGCTGCTGTTCAAACATGATAGGAACGACGGCATAAAACGATCCGTCGTCCCATAAATTTTGATTCTTGATAATTTTGGGAATCACTTTGCTCTGATGCAGAAAATCGTCGCCTTTGTGAAAAAGCCCAATGATATTCCACGCGTTATCAAGGGCATACGTTTGGCGAATATTGGTATTGTTCTCTACCGAAGCTAGGGTATTTGAAACAGCGTCAAGATCGTTTGAGTGTAAACTTTGGGCAATATTTTCGGCAAGCACACGGGCATAAACAGTGGCCTCTTCGACGGTTTTATGTTTTTCGTGATAGTAGTGGTAAATGATAATCGATATAACAACAACAGCGCCCGTAATAAGAGCAGATGCAACATTGATAAAGCGTAGCTTTTTAGATATGCAAAGCGTATTGTAATAGTTTATCAGTCGCATTAATGACATTTAAATAGCTTATAGATTAGGCCGATGTGCAAGCCCTGGATTGCTTTCATCAACCCCGTCTGCATCATTGCCGTGTCCGTTATTGCCATCATCAACTTCCGGTGTTTCGGTTTCAACTTCGGGTGTTGCGGTTTCGAGTTCAGGTGTTTCGGTTTCGACTTCCGGTGTTGCGGTTTCGAGTTCAGGTGTTTCGGTTTCGACTTCAGGCTGTGTAGTAGAAAGCATCATCTCATTGTTGACGCGGCGTTCATCATTGCCAAGCGCTTGGGCATCTTCTGCATCGCTTGTGTCTATAGATTGTCTCATAGACTCAAGATAGATACGGGGTGTTGCGGCTCTTGATTTAACATAGCGTTCCTTATCGCTATGCGCTTGCAGATTGATGCGCAGTGCTTCTCCAGCCGCAAGATGTATATTCTCATGCGTATCACCAATAAATTCAAGCGTAATCGCACCGTCAATGACTTCGTAATACTCACTATCTTTAGTGACATCAACGCTCCAGATAGTGCCTTCGGGATGGATAACGGCGGATTTGGTTTCAAGCGTAAACATCTCCGGCATCACTTTTCCTATGGCACCGGTAATCGCTTTGACAAAACCGTTCTGAACGACAAAATGTGCGCGCTGTTGCGCAATCTCATTGCTCACATAGAGATACTCTTTAATGACAAAGGAGCTATGTTTACCAAGGCTGATAACGGTTTTATCATTAAAGTGCATCTGTAATCGCCCCTCAAGGGTTTGCACCGTATCGAGTTTATACAACGGCATCGTACGGTAAGCCCGAAGTGAGTGCTTGTCACGTTTCACATACGCTTCACCTTTGATGACCGAAATATGTCCAACATCACCAAATAGCAATAATGGAAGAAATAAAAAAAACAGCACTTTTTGCATAAAAATCCTTATATTTAAAAGTAGAGAAAACCACCTAATGAGATGATTTGCTTGTCATAATCAAGCGGTGTATAATTGGTCGCATTGTGATAATATGCGTATTTTAACATTAAGCCAATATATTTGTTATAATTATACGTTGAGTAGGCTGAAAGACGGCTATAACTGTCATGACGTTGCTGTGACGAATGGTTTTTGATGGCATCTTCATAGAGGGTATGGCGGTAGCGGTATCCAGCGCCAAATTCAGTAACAGAATCGGCTTTGAAAACGTAATTGACGGTGCCTTCATGGTAATAACGATCTACAAAGAGACGATCGCTGTTCGTATGGTTTTTTTGAGCCGTTACAAAACGGTAATTTCCCTCAAAATAGTGGCGATTGATACGTTTGGAAGCAAGAATCTTGGTACCGTAAAGATTATGATCGCTACCCTCCCACTGGCGGTAACGTTTGGAAGCGACCAGAGCTTCAATCATCCCAAACCATCCGTTTTGAAAACGGCTTTTGATCTGAGGTTCAAATGCAAAATAGTCAGAATAGTGTTGTGTCGCCACCGTCGCATAACTGTAGCGGATTGGAAGCCATAAGTTAAGGCCGTTTGATTCCCACCCAAGACCACTTAAAAGCGATGCTTCGAGATAATCTTCGTCATGATATCGAGTGTAGTTTTTATTATAGAGGTAGAAGCGGCTTTTAATATAGACAGAGGAGATAGGAACAACATCATAGCGATGACTTACGCGTAGGTACTCTTGGGAAAAAAAGTCGCTTTGGGGCTTGTTTGGAATTTGAAGAGGCGGTGTATCGTACCACGAATCGAGCTCTGAGCGTTGTGCGCTATAATAGACATTGCTGTCGTAACCGCCATTAAATTGCAACAGTAGCGAGAGGCGATGCGTATCGTTGGATTGTAATGCAGAACGGTGCGCTATTTCCGCTTTGTCGTAATAGCCTTTGGCAATCTCATAATTGTTGATACTAAGGTATAGATCGCCAAGAAAGCGGTTGACGTGGGTATTGGTTTCATCTAAAATCTCGGCTTGGTCATAGGCTGTCATGGCGGCATTGATATCACCGGCGCGAAAACGGCAACGCCCGTAGTAAAGTAGCGCCATAACATTAGTTTGAGCCTCTTGATAGTAACGATCGGCTAAGCGGCAGGCTTCGTCATATCGCTCTTGCTCCCATAATGTGTCAATACGCTCTTTCATAGAAGTTGCATTGGCCTCTATAGCAAGACACAGCAGAAAAAAAGCAAAAAGAATCTGTTTGATCGGTGCCTCCACACGGGGTAATTTGAGCTCAATAAGGTTATAGTGCTATTTTAACATAAGAGCCAGTAGAATACATATATCTTACATTAAAGGAGCATTGTAGTGCAAAAATTTCAAACTAAGAGTGCAGAGGGAAAGGCACTGTTAATTCATTATGACGCTGCGTTTGCCGATAGTGCTCCTGATCCTATATACCCTTGGTTGCTTTGGGTTTTTGTGAAACTGCATCATGCGGATAATGACGGATTATGGAGCGAACCCGAAGCGCATCGTATTTATGAATTGCATGAGGAACTTTTAACGCATCTGGGTACGCTTGATCTCTTACATGTAGGCTTTGTGGTACAAGAGGGGTGGGTGGAGTTCTATTTTTATGCCACACAGGGCAAACGTTTTGCCAATAAAGTTGCTGAAGCCCTAGGCACAACAGGCTACATGTATGAAACCGGATCTCGCCGTGACAGCAAATGGGAACACTACCGTTTTAATCTTCTGCCCGATCCTCTGATGCAGCTACATCTGCAATCCGAAGCAACGCAAAGCGCACTTTTAGAAGAGGGTGACGATCTGAATCAGGCACGGGAAGTCGAACACTACCTGCTATTTCAAACCGCATCACAGCGTGAACGTACACTAGAAACACTTATGGCACAAGGCTTTACATGTAAGGAGTGTTTTGAGCATGATGACGCTACCTTCGCGTATGGGGCGATCCTGATCAAAGCGCATAGCGTCACTAAAGAGGCTATTGAGCCTATTGTGGCGTATCTGCATGAGAGCGCACAAGACGCGCACGGAAGTTATGAAGGCTGGAGCACGATTTTGGCTACAAAATAGTTGCTTATACCGTAAACTCAATATCGATTGGCTATGATACACCCCAAAAACGGGTAGGTTGAATGAAACGTTTTTTCGGTATTACAGGCACATTGCCGTATATTCTAGCACTCTTTTTAAACGCTTTTACCGATCTGGGTCATAAAATTATCATCCAAAATACCATTTTTAAAATTTACGACGATCAGACGCAGGTCATGCTAACCGCGATTGTCAATGCTCTGGTGCTATTGCCGTTTATTATGCTCTTTACTCCTTCGGGCTATATTGCCGATAAATATCCCAAGCATCTGGTGATGCGTTACGGGGCGCTTTTTGCCGTTTTTATTACGCTTGGTATCACGGTCTCATATTTCATGGGCTGGTTTTGGGCGGCATTTGCGTTTACGTTTATTATGGGGGCGCAAAGCGCCGTCTACTCTCCGGCTAAATACGGCTATATCAAAGAGCTGGTTGGCGATGAACGTATCAGTGCCGGAAATGCTGCGGTGCAGTCGGCTACGACGGTAGCCATTTTAGCGGGCATTATCTTTTATACGGTGCTGTTTGAAAAGAGCCTTTCGCAACCTTTTGTAAACGAAGCGGATATTGTACGCCAAATTGCACCGCTGGGCATCTTGTTGGTGATAGGTTCGGTTATCGAATATCTGCTGACACTGCGTCTGCCCAATCGACAGGGCAATCCGGTCAAAAAGCGTTTTAGTTTGCGCCGCTACCGATCAGGCTACTATCTGCGTAAAAATTTTAAAACCATGACCCGAAAACACTCTATTGTCATTGCCATTATCGCACTATCGATATTTTGGTCGGTGTCGCAGGTGGTGTTGGCATCATTTGGGGCGTATGCCAAATCGGAGCTTCACATCGACAATGCGATTGTAGTTCAGGGGCTCATGGCACTTGCGGCGATTGGCATCATCATCGGCTCCATAGCCGCGGCGTATTTGTCAAAACGCTATATTCACATGGGGCTGATCCCGTTGGGGGCTATCGGGTTTTCGTTTATGGTACTGCTGTTACCCTTTACATGTAACGTGACGCTTATTGCGGTTGAATTTATTACCTTTGGCATTTTTGCCGGACTCTTTATCGTTCCGCTCAATGCGCACATACAGCATGTCGCGCCGCGTGTGCATCTGGGTACCATACTCGCCGGTAACAATCTGGTGCAAAATATCTTTATGATTGCGTTTTTGGCATTAATTAGCGTGTTTTCGTATTTTGGTTTGCACAGCACGGCACTCTTTTATCTGATGTTTGGGTTTGGTGCGCTTTTAAGCATCTATCTCGTGCGCCGCTATCTGGACTGGATGATATGGTTTATTGCAGATGTCGTGCTGCGTCTGCGCTACAAGATCATTTTTGAAGGCGAAGAGCAGGTGCCCAAAACGGGTGGGGTGTTACTGCTGGGCAATCATATCAGCTGGATCGACTGGGTGCTGGTGCAACTGCCGCTGGAGCGGCGTGTACGCTTTGTCATGGAGCGTGACATCTATCACTGGAAGGGGCTACATCATCTATGGAAACTGGGGCAAGCCATACCGATTAGCGAAAAAGCCTCCAAAGATGCATTTCGCGAAGCCCGTCATGCGTTGAAAGAGGGTGGGATACTGGGTCTTTATCCCGAAGGTACCATTAGCCGCAATGGCGAGATCGGCACCTTTCGTCGGGGGTTTGAGCTGATTACGAGAGGAAATCATGGTACAATCATTCCCTATCTGATCGATGGCATATACGGAAGTTACCCTTTTTCACGATCTCAAAAGCGTTTTGTAAGCGAGTCATCGTGGGGGCGACGCGTGATTCGAGTGCGTTTTGGTGCGCCGATGAGCCTGCAAAGCAGTGCGCAAGAGGTCAAGCAAGAGATTTTACACCTTAAGGAGTCTCATGGCGCTGAATAAACCAAAGTACACGCTGTTTAAAAACGCTTCGTATGCGCTTGCGGGTCTTATTGAAGTGACAAAACATGAACAATCCTTTAAAGTGCAACTCTTGCTTTTTGTGGTGGCAAATATCGTTGCATGGGTGCTTCCGATTCAGTTTTATCAGGCCGCTATACTCTCGCTTTCGCTTTTTATTCCCATTATGGCAGAGCTTGGCAATTCGGCAATTGAGCGTGCGGTCGATCTGGTGACGCTTGAGCATCACGAACTGGCGAAACGGGCCAAAGATGCGGGTGCGGCTTTGGTGCTACTCTCTTTATTGCTTACAGGCGGAATCTGGATTGCCGTGATCATTGTCTCTTTTGAGTTGATATAGAAGGATAGATTGTGATATAATAGATAATCAGAAGTTGTGAACAACAGTATCTGTTAAAAAAGTGGATAACCTGATGATACAATTGTATGCCATGCTTAGATTTGTATTAGCGTTTTTGGGACTCAGTACCATATTGTATGCTGATGAAACCGACATTTTAAACACCATATCTCATGACATGGCACACTACGAAAATATCGCTACCACTACCAAAAACAATGCACGCTATCAACCCTATATCGTATCGGTATTTCAGGGTGAAGAGATGCAAAAGCTTGGAATAAAAGATCTCGAAGAGGCGCTTTTATTAGTTCCGGGAGTTGATATTGCTACCGATAATTTTAATAACCGTACGATGATCTTTCGCGGTTCTAATTCTCAGGCGTATGGTCAGAGTAAGCTTTTTATCGACACTACACTGGTGAATGATGTCTTTTTTGATGGGTATACCCAGTATCTCAAAATGCCGATCGAGATGATCAAGCGTATTGAAATTACCCGTGGTCCGGGGAGCAAAACGGATGGGGTGAATGCGTATGCGGGTTCGATTCATGTGATTACCTATGCCGAAGAGTTTGAGGGGTTTGAGTCTAAAGATAAAGTGGTGCTAAAGGGCGGTTCGTATGATTACATCATGGCCGGTTTCATCAAGAGCTTTAGAGTCGATGATTTTAAGATGATGATCGACTGTTATTATCAGCAAGATGATAAAAGACTCTATGCCGGACAAGACGGCTATTCGCAAGGCAGCATGAGTTTTGAAATACCGAATGTAGTCAATTATGACAACCGTTACCTTTCACGCAAGGGGGATGCATCGCTTTGGGTTAAAAACTTAAACCTTGGCGTAACGCTTGAGTATAAGGATCTGTATCTCAAGGCCAGACACAACGACTATACCCACGGGAGTGCTTACGGTATCAACTGGTACTTACCCGATGAAGATGACCATCAAAACCTCCCCAGCCAGTATCTTGAGGCCGGTTATAAAACGACGATAGATGATCTGACACTGGATGTTAAAGGCGGGCTAAAATATGACAGTTGGGGGCATGAAGCACGCCTTGGCCCCACAGGCATTACCTTTTTTAATTACTACCAATACGTCACCGGTGATCCCGATTTTGATATTACGAATGCTACGACATTTGATGCTATCTTTGGTAGACATTATGCCAAGCAACGCTCATTCTATACTTCGGAGTTTCTTCGGTATCAAGGGTGGGACGATCACCATATCGCATTGGGGCATCGCTACCTTAAAGAGGAGACCTATGATACGCTCACAAAGCTCACCAGTTGGTTTACGGGGGCGGAATTAGCCGATTACTCCGATGATCTGCCCTTTTTTGATAAAGATGCGTCACGAGAGACCAATGTGTTTTCATTGCAAGATGAGTTTTATGTGAGTGATGCGCTCAGCTTGATTTACGGGTTTAGTTATGAAAAAACAAACTATACCGATGCAACTTTTGATCCGAGAGTCTCGCTAGTGTATCAGAGTGATGCGCAAAATATATACAAGCTCATCTATAGTAAATCGCACCGTAATCCTAATTGGCAAGAACTCTTTACCATGCACAACTCTTCGCGCTGGGGCAATCCCGAACTTGAGCCGGAGAAAGTAACGGCTTATGAGGCGTCGTATATTCATAACTTTACCTCCGATAGTTATGTTCAGGCAAATCTCTTTTTGTTACAAAATAAAAATCAAATCTATTATGAGGCATCCAGCATGCATGAACCTACATTCTTTAATGGCCTTGGAACCGATATTTACGGTCTTGAAGCCGAGTATAGAGGCAATATTAGCGCTAATGATCAGTTTTATATCAGCTACTCCTATGCAGATGGCGAGAATAGCGAAGGCGATGCGCTTGCTAATGTGGCAAAACAGATGCTAAAAGCGTATTACATGTACACGATTAATGAGGCGCTTACGTTAAGCGGGGTGTTTCATTATGTGGGTGAGAAAGAGCGACTACCAAACGATACGCGCGATAGCGTGGATGCATATAGCAAAGTGGATGTGGCGATTCGCTATGAAAATACGCAATACGACTATGATGTCACACTCAGTGGAAAAAATGTCTTTGATACCGAGATTCGCTATCCGGCAGAACATTTTTATGTGAACGATTATCTACAAGAGGGAGCCAATGTGATGTTGAGCTTTGAGAAGGAGTTTTAGGATGAAAAAATTTCTAATACTCCTCGTGCTACTCGTAAGTGCTCTGCACGCTTACAGCTATAATGAGCTGGCGATTAAAGCGCAAAGCACGATATTCCCAAAAGTGCTACTTCTGGATAAAAAGCTCACCGATAAACTTGTAGACGGCAAGATTGTCTTTACCATTGTATGCGAAGCGCGTGATCTGCCTATCGCACAGAAGTTACGCAAGAGTATGAAGGCGCAGTACGATAGCCATTTGGCTGAGTATGCGCTTGAGATCAAGGTGATGCTTTTTTCGGAATTTACGGATAAAACTAAGGCCACGGCAGTCTATCTTTTTAACTCTGATACCGATATTGAACGGGTAACTCGGCTAGCCAAATCATCAGGCTATATGACCTTTGCATACGACATCATAAATTTGCAACATGGGGTGTTGCTGTCGCTGATTGTCGAAAAATCGACCGTGCTCTATCTGAATAAAAAGGGGCTCAGCACCCACGATGTCGATTTTGTAGAACCGCTTTATCAAATTGTTAAAATTTCAAATATTTAATCTGACCTTACGCGCCGGATAATACCTTGAGTGGTTTTATTGGCATAAGAGTGCAAGGCAGTCTCGTGAAGCGTAGCCGTAGCTACGGTAAGGAGAAACTAACGCAGTCAGTGGATTGCTTATCATTTTACTCAAGGTGTTATCCGGCACGTAAGGTCAGATTAATCTTTTATACTGCTTGCACGCATCGTGATGGCCAAGTTCGCACGCGTGCTTCATATCGCTTAACGCTTCTTTCATCTGTTTGGCATGATAATGTGTTCCGGAGCGCTCAAAATAGGCTTTAGCATCTCTGGGGTTGCGTTTAATGTAGTTATCCCAAAAACGGAGCAATTTTTTCCATTGACCTTGCGGCGCTAAAACGTGGTCAATGCCTAAGTAGGCTTTAAAATAGTCAGGATTGATTTTGATCGCTTTTTCAAAATCTTCCAATGCTTTTGAGCTTTCACGAAGTTGTCGATGGGCTTCGCCTTTCCAATAAAGCGCGGTATAGTTTTGTGAATCTTCTTGAATGGCTTGCGTATAATACTCTATTGCTTTTTTCAGATCTTTGGCTCTGAATGCTCTGTGCCCCTCTTTCATCAAAGAAGATGACGCTGTGGTTTCTACCGTTTTACTATCTAAACGGTCAGGATTCAATCGCATCGCGGTTTTCAAATCCTCTTTTGCCGCACTGTAGTTTTTTCTGGCATTTTGAATATTGGCGCGATATTTATAGTTACCGGATGCAATCGGACGCAATTGTATGGCACGCTCAATCGCTTCGAGTGCCTTGTCATAAGCGCCGTTTTGGTAATAAATTTCGGCACGCAAATAGTAATAATCCCAGCAATCTGCATATTGCAATGCTTGCTCTATCGTATCAAGTGCCTGCGTATAGCGTTTTTCACGCTCGTACATAAAAGCACGTTCATAAGATTCTTCTCCTAAAAGAAACACCATTCTTGGATTTTTTGAAGCATACTGTTGCGATGCTTCGGCAAACTGCCGCATTGCGGCGTAACTCCCTCCCCATTTTGGTTGCAGTGTCCCCATGATCGTCGCGCGTAGCTGGTAAGAGTAGGGAAAGCGTTTCAACGCGTTTTCGATCATGGATTGCTCTTGTTGGTGCCGGCTTGAAGTACTATAGAGGAGAATCAGTTGTTGATACGCTACCATAAGATCGGGTTTGATTTTGAGTGCGCGTTGCAGATAATTTTCGGCTTTCTCAAAGTTTTTTCGCATACCGGAAAACTGCGCTTCTGAGGTATCTTTAGCCCATCTGGTGCCTCTGCTTTCCCACGCTTTTTCAAAATAAAACATGCCAATGGCCATATAAGGTTGGTAAGCATCGGGGGTGGCAAGAATCCATTGCCGTAACAGACGTTCATAAGCGGTATCTCTAAGACGAAACGCATAATAAGCATCGCTTACTTGATAATCCGAGATGCTGTCATGTTCAAAAAGCATTTCATGCGTTTGCAATGTTTCATTCAATGCCTCAAAACGTTTGGATTTGAGCATCTCTCTTAAGGCAACGACTTCAGAAATCGTGAGGCTTTTTTGGAGCGCCTTGGCGTTGTTAAAAGCAGTTGAATTGATCGTTTCTGCCGATACTGTAGGGGCTTCTTGATGTGTTACAAATGTGCTGTCTGGCATCTGCTTTTGAGCATTTTGAAATGAAGCGGAGCGTGCTTTGCGTGCTTCGATTTTAGCACGCTCTTTTTTGTAAGCATTACTCTGTTTATACGCTTGCCACTCCTCGGAAGTCATGGCCAAAAGTGACAGTTGTGTCAAAAGTAGTAGTGATAATCCCTTACATGTAAGGCTTTGGATAAGTGTTATGGTTTGCATGGTAGTATTTTAACATGAATAACAACGTCAAAGGTTACATGTAAGGTTTCTAAAGCGAAAAAAGCGCATCCTGCGTTTTTAATCGATATAATCTTTTAAAATTTCAATACGGAGAAATATATGTCAAAAGTCCTGATCATCGGTGCAGGCGGTGTGGGGCGCGTTGTGGCGCATAAGTGTGTTCAAAATTCAGAGACATTCACTAAGGTTGTTTTAGCGTCGCGTACGCTGAGCAAATGCCAAGAGATTCAAAGTGAATTACCACAGGGTGCGCTTGATATCGCGCAGGTTGATGCCGATAATGTGCAAGAGGTGGTAGCGCTTATAAAAAAGGTTGAAGCCGACATTCTGATCAACGTAGCACTGCCGTATCAGGATTTGAGCCTTATGGATGCCTGTGTCGAAGCAAAAATCGATTATCTTGACACCGCCAATTACGAACATCCCGATGAAGCGAAGTTTGAGTACAAAGAGCAGTGGGCACGTGATGGAGTGTTTAAAAAAGCCGGTGTTATGGCACTGCTTGGCAGCGGGTTTGATCCGGGTGCGACCAACGTTTTTTGCGCTTATGCGCAAAAACACTATTTTGACGAGATCCATACGATCGACATTCTTGATTGCAACGCCGGCGATCACGGCTATGCGTTTGCCACCAATTTTAATCCCGAGATCAACCTGCGCGAGGTAAGCGCCAAAGGGCGTTATTGGGAAGAGGGCGAATGGATCGAAACCGAACCGATGCAGATTCATATGCCGTGGGAGTATCCCGAAGTGGGCGTTAAAGAGAGCTATCTGCTTTATCACGAAGAGATGGAGTCGCTTGTCAAACACATCAAGGGGCTCAAACGCATCCGCTTTTTCATGACCTTTGGCGAGAGTTATCTTAAGCATATGCAAGTGCTTCAAAACGTGGGAATGCTGGGGATTGATCCGGTTGAGCATCAGGGCCAAAAAATTGTTCCCATAGAGTTTTTAAAAACCCTGCTGCCCGATCCCGCAAGTCTGGGGCCTCGCACCAAGGGCAAAACCAACATCGGTATTGTCGCCGAGGGTCTTAAAGAGGGTAAGAGACGCAAAATTTACATTTATCAGGTCAAAGATCACGAGGAGTGCTACGCTGAAGTGAAATCGCAGGGGGTTTCGTATACTACCGGAGTTCCGGCGGTAATCGGCGCCAAATTAATGGTAGAAAAAAAATGGTACGAGAAAGGGGTTTGGAATATGGAGCAATTTGACCCGGATCCGTTTATGGAGCAGATGAATCTGCAGGGATTACCCTGGAAGGTTATTGAGCTTTAAGAGGAGTGCGTTATCGATCAGAATATCATTGAACAGACGAAACAGACGTTATTTGAAATTTTTGAAGTTAACCTGTATGCACTTGATTTTAAGCAAAACGAGTACGATAGGCTTAAAGAGAAACTTCCGTTTGATGCCACAACGCTTGATGAGAATCGTGGTGCCTTGAAACAGGGGATTATAGAGTATTTTAAATCGACAAATCAGCATGTAAGCATCGCATTTTTGCATAACGGCTTTCAGATTCATAAAAATTTTCTGTATCAAGAGCGTGGCGAAGCGTTTGATCGTATTTTGTTTGAAAACCGTAAGCTTCTCAATGATGTGTGGCGCGATATCGATACGTACAAACCTTTTTCGCATCTTATCGCCTTGCCTGAAGATATGCGTCAGAGCTTGTATGACAATTTTCCCGATTCTCCGAAAAAACTGAAACATTTCATAGAGGCAACACGTGTTCAGATTGCCGAAGAGTTTGATTTTCCCGAGCGTAGTATCGTGCTCTTTTTACGAAACCGGATTTTTATACGCTATTTTACGCCTCCAAAAGAGCGTAGCGGCGCAGAACGGCGTTATGCGGGGGAGTCTGTGGAGTTGATGGAAGCGATGTATCAACACCATTTTCCCGAGGGTGCATGGGAAGAGATTCGCCCTTATCTTGATGATGTTTTAGCCGAAGAGCTCAATTTTGCTGAAATTCATAACAACTATTTTAGGGCACATTTTACTCGGGTATTTTGTATGATGGTAGACATTTTGCTTGTAGAGCATCTTATGGGTGAAGAGAAAGAGAAAGCCGAAGCCTTTTGCGGCTATGTACTCCGCCAGAACTTTCATGCGATCATGCATTATGTAGCGGAAAATCTTCTATTACATGTACAGCAACGCGATAGCAATGCCGAGCAATTCATTAAGTACTTTGCCGATGAAGTCATTGTGGATGGCGCTGGCAAAAAGGTACAAAAATATGCCATTGTAGATCGCAATAACAATGTGTGGAACTACAGCGCCGTGCTTTCGGTAATGATACAACATAAACAGCTACTCAAACGTATTGATATGCAAAAAGAGACCATAAATGCAGAGGCCATAGAGGTGCAAAAATCGAAAAAAGCGAGTGATGCACAGGCTAGAAAGCGCCGCCCCGCACAAGAACGCATTGATACGCTTGAAGAGAGAAGAGTACAACAAGAGTCTGAACTGGGGATGTTAAAGTATACGCTAAAAATGAATAAAGAAACGGAGTCGTCAACGAATGCGCTTCAGCGTTTAAAGACCGAAATCGAAAAAGTGCAAAGTGATAAGAAAGAGGCTCAGAACGATTTTGAGATCATCAAAAACCGCCATGCAAACCTTGAAAAAGAGTTAACACTGCGTCAAAAACGTTTGCGCAACGAACAGCGTACGCTTGAGCTGATTATCGAACAGGGCGAAGGAGTGATGGAAAAATACGATCTGTTAACCCACGCGCTTGCCGATACGCTGATGAAACGCTAACGGTTGCTACATGTAACCGATCTTCGATATAATTATTTCTAATTTTTCCAAAGGATGACATAGATGACTCTACCCGAAATCCCCTTGCCACTTGAAGTACCGTTTGAAATTCCGATGATGATACACCCTATTGTTGCGCACTTTGCCATTGCGCTTCCGGTGGTGATTCTGTTTATCGAACTGATCAACCTGTATTATAAACGGCGTGCACTTAGCGTCACTTCTTTGTTGGTTATGTTACTGCTTGGCACCATATACGTGGCACTTTTTCTTACCGGAAAAGTTGACGGTAAAGAGGCATATATGCTACTTTCAGATGCCGGCCAGCATGAGTTAAAAGAGCATAAACTCTTGGGGATGTATCTGGTGTATGCCACGGTGCTTTTAATTCTTCTTAAATCACTTGCAATGATGATACAAAAAACCGGCATGAAAATTGCGTTTTTTATTGCAATACTCGGCTTTATCGCACTCACGTTTGTTCAGGGTAAACACGGCGGTGAGCTGGTATACGAGTATGGCGCCAACGTGCAGGCGGCTGTTGAAGCCCAAGATGCACTCGAAGAGTTGCAAGATGAGATGGATACGCTTCAAGAAAAGGTTCAAACACTGGAAGAGGAGGCTGCAAAAGGGCTTGATGAGAAGGCCGTAGAGATGGTAGGTAAAGCCGTTAATGCCGTAAAAGAGGTGATTGAATCCGCTGATATGAATAGCAGTAATAGCTCCGATATCAACAACACTACAACCGAAGGCAACACGACTGTCTGATATTCTCTTAACAACGCTTAATGCGCGCTACTCTCACAGCGCCATTGGGCTTCGTTGTCTTTACGCCAATCTTGGCGAACTTCAAGAACGCGCGCAAATTAAAGAGTTTGTCATCAATGAAAACATCCAAAACATCGCGGAGCAGATACTTACATGTAAGCCTCAAATCATCGGCATAAGCGTCTATATTTGGAATGTTGAGGATGTCGTGCAACTCTTACATGTAATCAAAAAAGTAGTCCCCAAAACCTACATTGTCATTGGTGGCCCCGAGGCGGGAAATCTGCCGCACCGCTATAGTTTTGATGTCGCCGATTATGTGGTTTTTGGAGAGGGAGAAGTAGTATTTTACGAGTTGTGCCGACAGTTGCTTGATGGCAAAGTGCCCAAAGAGCGCTTTATACGTGCGCCGCTTCTTGATCTGAAACATGTTGAAATGCCCTATGCCTACTACAACGATCACGACATCGCCAATCGCCACATTTACGTAGAAGCTTCACGCGGTTGCCCATTTTTGTGCGAATTTTGCCTCTCAAGCGTGGATGAAAAGGTGCGCCATTTTGATCTTGAGACGTTTTTAGAATCGCTGGAAAATTTATGGCAACGCGGCGCACGTGATTTTAAGTTTATCGACCGCACGTTTAACATCAACATGCGCTACGCCACGGCAATACTCGATTTCTTTCTCTCAAAACAACCGCCGTACTTTGCCCATTTTGAGGTGATTCCCGATCATTTCCCCAAAGCGCTACAAGAGAAACTCAAAGCTTTTCCTGCTGCCTCTTTGCAACTTGAAGTCGGCATTCAAACCCTCGATTTTGAAGTGGCTTCGCGCATTAATCGTCCTTTACATGTAGAAAAAACCCGAGCGAACATTGCCTTTTTGGAGCAAGAAACTCCTGCACATCTGCATCTTGATCTCATAGTCGGCTTGCCGGGCGAGAGCATCAAGGGTTTTGGCCGCAATCTCGATGCCCTGTGCGCCATGAGCAAGAGCGAGATTCAGGTAGGAATTTTGAAAAAACTCTCCGGCACCTCGCTAGAGCGCCACGACACAGAATTTGGCATGATCTACTCCGACATTGCGCCGTACGATTTGCTACAAAACGATCTGATATCTTTTAATGAGATGCAGGCCATGAAACGCTTTGCCCGTTTTTGGGATCTCTACTACAACAGCGGCAACTTTAGCGCCACGCTACCGCTACTGTTTGAAGAGGGTAGTATTTTTGAGCGTTTTTACGACTTTTCGCACTGGATATTTAAGCGTACCCGCTCCACATGGAAAATTTCGCTGGAACGTTTGGGCGAATTGCTGTTTAATTACCTCTTACATGTAAGGAATATCGCGTCTGAAATTGTGGCTAAGGCTTTGTTAAAAGATTTGCATAAAGTTAAAGGACGCAGTACACCGCCATACCTAAAATCTTGGGCAAATCTGCAAATCGATACGACACTGGCTATCGAGGGTAAACAAAAACGCCAAGCGAAGCGTTAGGTAACATTTTGTATCACAAAGTTTAATGTTATGAAATGTTTTGTATCTCTTTTAGAATTTTTTTGATACGATCATAAATATTAAAGAATAAAGTGCAGGATAATGTATCGTAATCAAAATGGAATATTTATGCTTGAGTATAGCGGTGCATTTCAAGAACACCGCAATGTACTTTTGGCCAATTCAATTGCCAGTTTAGCTGAAGACATTAAAGAGAAGAAGGCTAAAGCTGTTCTGGTGTCATTGCAACATAGTGTGATATCGGGGCAAAATAAAATGCTTAAGCAGTTTATTGCAATGCTGATTAAGCTGAGCCAAAAGCTCCCCGTAGTTTTTGGCTTTATGGATTATGATGCCTCGTCGTATCAGCTACTGCGTGAGCTCACCAAAGAGACGCCGCTCAAACTCTTTAAAAATTTTGCCGCCGCACGTCTTTTTTTGGATCCTAAAGCTTACAAAGAGGGTATGGAGGTGATGGTATTTGACGATGATATGGACAATAGCAAAAAATTAGCCAGTGAACTCGGCAAATTCGGATACAGTATCGCTATTGCTAAAAATGCCGACGAATATCATAAGCTGGTTGAAGAGCACCGTTATAATATCTACGTTACCCAAAGCGCATTGAATCTAAACCTAAAAGATAAAAAAAGCGATAACAAAGAAGCGCTCAAACTCTCTAAAAAACTTATAGGCAATCTGCCGGTATTCATGGATACGGCGGTAGAAACACTGGTATCGTTTACCGGTCTTGAAGCGCAAAAATCCTCGCACGCGATTAAGCATTTCGAGACCAAAATCCAAAAAGAGACCCTGTGTGCCGTGATGCGGTTTAAAGGTAGCATCGAAGGTATCTTTGTGCTTATTTTTCCGATGGAACTTGCACGTATCGCTATTGAAGCGATGCTGGGCGAGCAGATTGAAGCCAAAGATTACGAAACACTCAAAGACGGTGTCGGCGAATTTTGCAATATCATTACCGGAAGCGCCAAAGCGATTCTCTCAAACAAAGAGATCAAGGTCACGTTTGAACTGCCCAGAACCTACACGTCGCTCCAATCGACATTTAACGACATTGGCGACAATAACGGCGTATGGATCGACATGCAACTGGCATCAAAACCGTTTTATATGTTTATTACGCGTTAGTCGGTGAAACTCGAATTTTCCACTCTTGTTGAAGCTCCAATCGAAACCGTGTATGCGTTTCACATGAACACGCATAATCTCGATGAAATCCTTCCGCCGTGGCTCAATATTACGCCTATCTCGGTTCCGATTGAAATGAAAACGGGTGCGATCATTACCTATCGTGTTAAGCGTTTTGGCTTTTCATGTCCGTGGGTGATTCGTATCAACCGGCTTGATCCGCCGCATCTTTTTTCTGCCGAAGTGATCCATTCGCCACTACACAATTTTGCCCATGCGCACTACTTTAAAGCGATAGATGAAAACACGACACGCATCACCGACGTGATCCATTTTCCGCTTCCGTTTCGCCCTTTTAGCTTGATTTTTTGGCCGTTTATAGCGCGTGATATGCAAAAAATATTTGAGTACCGCCACCGCATCTGTAAAGCGCTTTTGGCTAAAAAGGTATAATTTCGTTTATCTTACATGTAAGGCCATAGATGAGTTTCCATATCCTCGGACTTTCCAAAACCCTTTTAGATACCCTCACAGCTATCGGTTATGAGCATCCTACGCCGGTTCAAGAGCAGGTGATTCCCACGATTTTAAAAGGGCGCAGTGTCTTTGTAACGGCCAAGACCGGTTCGGGTAAGAGTGGGGCGTTTTTGTTGCCGCTATTGCAGTTGATGCAACCTCAAGAGGGGTTCTTACATGTAAAGCTTTTGGTGCTGGTACCCACGCGAGAATTGGCGCGTCAGATTCATGAAAGTGTGCTGAAATACGGAGCAAATTTAGGATTTCGCTCCCTCATGGTGCAAGGCGGAGTGAATATTAACCCTCAAGTTGAGGCGCTAAAAAACGGGGTAGATATTTTAGTGGCTACGCCGGGGCGCTTGAATGATCTGCTTAAGCTCAAAGCGGTAGTGTTAAGTCGCGTGGAGCATCTGGTGCTTGATGAGGCCGATACCATGCTGGATATGGGGTTTTTGAGCGAACTCGAATCGCTTTTTGAGGCGATGACACAACCCAAACAGACGCTACTATTTTCGGCCACGCACAGCGGCAAAGTCAAGCATTTTGCCGAGCAGATTCTTAAAAACCCTCTACGTTTAGATGTGGATAAACCGAGTGATAACGCCTTACATGTAAGCCAAATCGCCTATCTTACAGACCGCAGTAAAAAGATGGAGATGTTACCGTTTCTCATTGGCTCTCGTAATGACGCGGCAACGCTGGTCTTTACCTCCATGCGCGCGGATGCCGATGCCATTGCTAAAGAGCTGGAGCTCTCAGGGTTAAAATGTGCGGTGATTCACGGCGAGAAAAAGCACGGTGCGAGACACAAAGCGCTGGAGCAGTTTAAAGAGGGCAAGGTGCGCGTGCTGGTGGCCACCGATATCGCCGCACGGGGTTTGGATATTTCCGAGCTTGCCTGCGTGATTAATTACAATATGCCGCAAAGCAAAGAGGACTATATTCACCGTATTGGCCGTACCGGACGCGCCGGAGCACGCGGCACGGCGATTTCGTTGCTTAGCGTGGACGAAGACGCAATGTTTAAAACCATAGAGCGTCTATTGGGCCGAAAAATCGAACGCCGTGAGCTTGAAGGGTACGAGCGCGAGATTGTACATGTAAAGATGGATAAAGAGCTAGCAAAAAATGAAGAAACAAAACGTGTTAAAGGGGCATTCGGCAAAAAGATGCACAAAGCTCCGGCCAAAAAGAAGAAGGTGACCAAACGCGATTTTCGCTATGGCAAGGCCGGTGAATAGCAACGAAGTTTTAGCTCTGTTTAACGTGAACAATAATAAACTTGTTAATAACCGACCTTACGCTCTGGCACGTAAGGTCAGAATCTTACAATTGGATAGTGAATACGTATGTCGCGTACCCTTTATGCATCAGAATTGATGTGCAGTGATCTCCTTCATGCACAACCCGATAGCGGACTCTCTCAAATTATTGCCATGATGCAAGAGCAACATGTTAGCTCTGTAGTAGTCATTGAAGATGCTAAGCCTATCGGCATTATTACCGAGCGTGATATCGTCTCGGCTGCACTGCATCCCGATGAGAGTCTTGCACTCTTAGCCAAAGACATTATGAGTGCTCCGGTAATTTCGATTCGTGAAGATTTGGATTACCGCGAAGCGTATATGCAGATGGTACAAGAACGGATTCGTCATCTTGTTGTTGTTAATGAGTACGGCGAGGCCAAGGGAATAATTAGTGAAAGCGATTTTCTCTCCTATTTAAGCCCAGAAGTGTTGATGGCAGTTAAAGAAATTTCTCAAATCATGAGTGTGAAAGTGACTACATGTAATCCCGATAGCACCGTGAAATTAGTGTTGCAAACGATGCGCAAAAATCGTATCAGCAGCCTTGTTATTGCCGAGCGTACGACACCCGTAGGCATTATTAGTGAACGTGACGCACTTAGGCTTATAGGACTCGGAGCTCATGTGCTTGATGACAAGGTAGCAGACTATATGAGCACTCCGGTCTTTAGCGTTTATGAAAGCGAAACGGTGTTGGCGGCTCAAAGCCTTATGGCGCAAAAACATATTCGTCATCTTGTTGTCACCGACAATGAAGGAGCGCTTAGCGGCATTGTTACCCGTCATGATCTCATTAAAAACATTCCCAATCACTATATTGATATGCTACGTGACATCATCGATGCTCAGCGTCATAATATTGCCAGAGTACAAGAGGCGCTTGATGAGAAGATGGTGTATCAAAATGCGATGGAATCGCTTCCGCACACTCTGGTGTTTGCCACTGATAAAGAGGGTGTCGTACAGTTTGTAAACCAGAAGTATGATAGCGAGTGCAGTATACCACCGGTAGAAGTTGGGATGCAGTGTAGCAGTTTTGAAGACCCCATTTTTGAACTGCTTGGTGACCGTCAGGTGTGCGATGCCGTTATGTCGGGCCAATCATTTTACAAGGTACTGCGCACCTCTTCACAGATACTGTCGCACTCCTGTTTTTTTCATATTTCGCTCTCGCCGGTATTGAATCACGACGGTAGTTTTGAAGGCTATATGTTTATTGCCCGCGATATTTCAACGCAGAAGCAACTCGAAGAGGAGCTTCGTATTATTAATGCAAAGCTTAGCGAAGTGTATCAGATCGCAAAAATCGGAAACTGGGAAATTGATGTGAATACGCATCAGGGCTACTGGTCGGATGAGATTTGTGAGATTGTGGGCGCGGCATACGGTACAACCGGTAGTTTTGAGCTTATAGAGCGTCTATTGGGGCCGGAGCAGTTTGAAGCCTTCAAACATGCTTTTGAAAAAACGCTAAGCGAGGGCGATGCCTATCATATGCTCTATGAGATTCACCGCCTTGACAATGGTGAAAGCCGTTGGATAGAGAGCCGCGCCAGTCGGACGCTCGATGCATCGGGAATGCCCAAATCGCTTGTGGGTACACTTCAAGACGTCACCGAACAGATACATGCCGAGCAGAAGATGCAACATATGAACGCGTTGCTCAATACCATACGCCAAATCAATCAATTTATGATCAAAGAGTCTAAACCTGCAAAGTTACTGCATAAAGTGTGTGAGCAGATTGTAGAGGTGCCTTCGTTTCAGGGCGCGTGGATTATTCATGAGCACGATTCGCAAAAGACACTTTACAGTTCGGGATTTGACGAGATGTCACTGCAAAAAGTGCGCGAAGCCCTAAATACGAATGAGGTGCCAAAATGCTGTTCGCAAGCAGATACGGAGTTGGTGATAATCGATAATCCCCCAGGAGTCTGCGATTGCCCCGCGGCTTACTTGGATGTTAATACATTGGCAGTAACGGTGCCGTTGCATCATGAATCGCACTATTACGGTTACCTTGGCCTTTCGGTAAGCGATGGTATTATCGCCAATGAGCATGAACAGGAAATTATCAAAGAGCTTGCCGACGATATTGCGTTTTCACTTTTTACATTTGAGCAAGAAGCTGCGGTTGCTCAGGCGAAACTCAAAGCTCAAGAAGCGGATCAGACAACCATTTTGGCACTTGAAGCAAGCGGACACGGCGTATGGGATTGGCGTTGGGATGTCAACGAGGTGTACTATTCGCAAAAATTTTTAGAGATGTTGGGGCATAAAGAAGAGGGCTTAGACACGCATATCGATTCGCTTAAAGCGCGGATACATTCAAATGATACTCAGCACGTTGAGTCGGCGGTAAAAACTTTTTTGCAAAATCCGTCGCTTAAAAAACAGAGTTTTATTTTTAGAGTCGCACACGCCAGTGGAGCGTATCTCTGGATTTTAGCTACCGCGAGTAAGATTTCACAAGATGCAAACGGCGTGGCGACACGGATTTTGGGAACCATAACCGATATTTCGGATGAGCGTAAACAGTTTGATCAGATGCAGATTCAATCCGAAGCGATTAATAACGCTTCAACGGGGATAAATGTGGTGAGTTCCAAGGGCATCATTCTTTATGCGAATCCTTTACATGTAAGCATGTTTGGTTATAGCAAAGCATCGGAAATTATTGGAACGTCGATTATCTCTTATCTTGATAATCCTCATGAGTTTAAAGACCTCGTCCGAAATTTTTTCAGCAAGCGTAAGCACAATATGGAGTTTAAAGCACGTCGCAAAGACGGTAGCACATTCGATGCTTTTGTACAGGGAAAAAAGATCATTGGAAGGGAAGGCGAGGCGGTTTATATCGGTTCAGTCTCCGACATTACCGATGCTAAGCGTTCCGAGAAACGGCTAAGACAGTCGGCTACGGTTTTTGAAAATACCAATGAAGGGGTGGTGATTACCGATAAAGAGGGGATTATTATCGATATCAACCGCGCTTTTGAAGAGATTACCGGATATCAAAGAGACGAGACTCTTGGCAGACCGGTATCAATGCTAAAATCGGGACGCCACGATAAAACGTTTTATCAGCAGATGTGGATAAAGATCAATCACGAGGGTTCATGGCTGGGCGAGATCTGGAACCGCCGCAAAAACGGTGAAATCTATCCGCAGTGGCTTAATATTACGCGCGTCGCTAACGCCGATGGAGACATCGAGAACTTTATTGCCGTTTTCTCCGACATTTCAGAGCTCAAAGAGAGTGAAGAGAAGGTCGATTTTCTCTTTTATCACGACCATCTTACCGAACTGCCCAACCGTGTATTGCTCAAAGCGCGTTTAGAGCATACGCTTAGTGTAGGGCGTCGGCACAATACGTTGACGGCAGTGATATTTATCGATCTTGATAACTTTAAGCATATCAACGAAGTTTATGGGCACAGTATGGGCGATCGGGTGCTTGTGGAAGTCTCAAAACAACTCTCTAAAATGCTACGCGAAGATGATACGATTGCGCGAATCGGCGGTGATGAGTTTGTTATCGTAATCAACAATTTCAGCGCTTCAAAAGAGATTGATGATAGAGTACAAGAGATTCTGAAAAGCTTTAATGAACCGTATATGATAGTGGGCAAAGAGTTTTGGATTACATCGAGTATTGGGGTGAGTGTTTCGCCTGATGACGGTGAAAGTGCCGAGGTACTGGTTAAAAATGCGGATACCGCTATGTATGAAGCCAAAAGCGACGGTAAAAACACCTACAAGTTCTATAACGACAAAATGACCGCCAACTCATTTGAGCGGGTCGTTTTTGAGAGTGCTTTGAAAAATGCCGTGCAAAACGGCGAGTTTGAACTCTACTATCAGCCGCAATATTCACTCAAAACAGATAAGCTTATTGGTATGGAGGCGCTGGTTCGATGGCGCCATCCAACACTGGGCATTATTACTCCCGATCGTTTTATTCCCATTGCCGAAGAGACCAAACTGATTGTTTCAATCGGAGAGTTTGTATTAGAGCAAGCATGTCGCGATATCGCTTTATGGCATAAAGAGGGCTTGTGCGATGGGCGTATAGCCGTTAATGTCTCAGGAGTACAACTAGAGCACTCGGAGTTTGCAGAGACCATTAAGTCGGCCCTCTCAACGCATGGCATTGATCCTTCAATGATCGAAATTGAGGTAACGGAGTCTATCGTAATGAAAGATCCCGAACGCTGGATTCGTATTTTAGAAGAGATCAAACGTATTGGCGTGGCAATCAGTATTGATGATTTTGGAACCGGATACTCATCGTTGAGCTACCTGCGAAGATTACCGGTCGATACACTTAAAATTGATCGCAGTTTTATTCAAGACCTTCCTCAAAAGCAAGATGCCTGCGCCATTGCCGATGCGATTATCAGCATGTCCAAGAGTTTGGGGCTGAGCGTATTGGCCGAGGGTGTTGAGACGCATCGGCAGCAAGAGTATTTGCAGATGCGCGGATGTGATGCGTATCAGGGTTTTTTGCTCTCACACCCGATGAGCGGCGATCAGACGATGAATTGGTTGCGCGAACGGTATTCATAATCGCGTCTTTATGTTAGATCGGGTACACTGGTTGTGCCAGAGCACTCTGGTAGCTGAAAAGCACACACCTATGAAGGCCAGATTATTCTTAAGATTAGCGAATCGATCCGTAAGCTTGATGAGAGCGATATCGGAGACAATCTTTTTTATTATAAATACAATATCAAGCATCTGCTTGCACTTAAAAAGCGGGGTATTGCCGAAGATGACCCCCATTTTTTAAGCACTTACCGCTCATTTGAGGGTGAGGTGTTTGAAAATTATGTATATGAAAAGCTACTGCGTTATGCGCTTAAAAACGATGCGGTGCAAACCTTTATTTTAAAAGGCCCGCACAATAAAGGCTCCAAAGCGCTCCCCAATACACTTTCGGTAAATACAAAGGGGCAGATCGTCTATCGTAACCGCTCCAAAGAGATTGGTGAGTTTGACGGTTTGATTGTTACCGATGATTCCGTCTATTTTATAGAGATGACGCTGGTGAAATCGGTGACCAACCTCAAGCGCCGTTTGCGTAAAAAACGGGCACTGCTTCAAACTATTTTTCCGCAATATCGGGTGAATGCGCTGATTGTCCTGAATGAAGGGGCAACGGGGGTGAAACACCTGCCCGATTATTGCGTGGTATGGCATACACGGCCTTTTTGTGCGCGCCATGTGTTCGAGCATCTAACACAAAAACAGAAGCGCGCACTATTACCCTTTGAGCAACTCAAACACCGTAAACTCGGCTCTACTGATCGGCTTGATATTGCCAATTTTAACTACTACGGCTCACTGTCGTGGATTTTTAAAAAGCTACGAAGCGGCAAGCATCTCATCAATATGGGCTTTTTAACCTCAAAAACCGTGACGCGTTATGTGGATCTGTTTACCAAGATTTATATCGGCTTTATGGATCGCGAAGGGTTTCAAAAAATGGTACCGAATTTTGCGGGCGAGGTGAGTGAGCAGGTGATCGTTTCGATTGAAAAAGAGCATACCAATGAGCTTTTACTTACCTATTTTATGCCGCATACGCGTAAAAATCTTGATAAAGTCTCTATTATTGCAGGCGAGGTCAAAGTGGTTAAGAAAGACCCTTTTGGCATCTCCGTGACCGAAGTGGCGCATATTCAGCGACAGATGAAAGAGGAGCATCAGCTTCGTATTAAAGAGATTCGGCTCATTGAGAAACTTTTAAGCGAGCATAACGGTAAGCTGGAGCTTTAGTAGCGCAGGGCCGATGCCCTAAGTGTTAGAATTTGTAGCTAACACCCGCATAAAAGACTCTGCCGGGGTCTACCGTAATACTGGCATCTTCGCCATTGATAATATCATCGGATCTACCATTAGCCGCACCTCTTTTGTCGGCATGAAGAAATGCCGCGCGGTAGTATTGGTTGTCAAACACGTTGTCAACTTTAACAAAAAATTCAAAGGGGTTGTCAAAAAGCGTTTGATTGTAGCGTGCCTGTAGATTCAGGAGGCCGTAACCGTCAAATTTAACCGTATTGGGCTCATCTACATAATAGTCGCTTCGTGCATAAACTTCAGAGATTAGCTCCAATTCGTTCGTGACACGATAATTCAAAAAGAGATCGACCGTATGTTTGGATGTTCGTGGCAGTGTATTGCCCTCGACATCAGTATAATAATCGGCACCTCTTGAGCCTAAATTGACTAAGAACGGGTTATGTTTGGTATAAAAGGCATCTAAATACGTATACGCCAGTGTAAATGAGAGCATTTGTTGCGGATCACTTTTTAAGCTAAGTTCAAATCCTTGGCTTCTCGAATCGCCGATATTACCCTTATCAGACATAAACGCATAGGTGCCATCAAGCGGACCGATAATATCTTTGGTATCCAAAATATAAACCGAAGCTTCATAGCTCAAGGCGTTGCCCAATAGCGGTTGCATCCCGCGCATTCCAATCTCGTAATTAATCGTTGTCTGCTCCTTAATGTCAGGATCATCCGCCAAATCATCGAGATCAGGATTTAAAAAGCCTGTAGAGACGCTGCCAAAAAGTGTGGCGTTGTGCATCAGATTGTAGCTCATACCAAAACGGTATGCGGTGTTGTGAAAGGTTCTGTCGTTGCGTTCGGTAACATTGTCCCATACGCTTCCATTGTAATCGTAAGAGTGGGTAATATCCTCTTTTTTCTGTACGTTATAGCGAGCGTTAAGTGTAGCACTCCATGCAGAAGTAATATTGTGCTTGTACTCTCCGTAAATTGCCATAACATTCTCTTTGCTATTGGTTCGGGAGGTTTCACCGTCGTAATAGTTCTCTTCTTTTCCGGTTCGAGAATTTACGGCACTGTAGTCATGCAGTGTTTCGCTAGAACTTTCATAATCCCTTTGGCCAAATTCCAATCCAATCAGTGATGCGAACATATCGGTATCAAGCGTATATTCACCTTTGAGCCCCTGTTGCTTGAGATCTTGAATGGAGTGTTTCACATAAACATTGGGCGTTTGTGGATCATCATCGAGATCTTGAGGATTAGAGGTCTCATTGTATTGATCTTCATAAAAATAGCCCGTTAACAGCAAACTTCCAATCTCGAAATCTTTAGAGTAGGTCACAAAGTATTTGTCCAGATCAACCCCACTATCTTTGGTATAAGCACTGTTAGGTTCACCTCTTGGATTGGTTTCGGCTTCAGTTACACCGCCTACGACCGAACGTGAACCGCCCTCGTCAAACTTATCGGTAATATCGATGCCCAGCGTTACATCGCTGGTATCATCAATAAAATAGGAGAGTTTTCCGTTAATTGAATTGGTCCAGAGTTCGGCATCGCGCCAGTAGCCATCGGAGTAGCGGCGGCTGGCATTGAGGTTGATTCCAAAGTAGTCATTGCTCCAGTATGTACTGGCTCGATACTCTTGATAGTTATAACTGCCCAGTTCGGCGTAGAGTTCCGATTCGTTTTTGGAGCGCGGTTTTTTAGTGGTAATCACTAAAGCACCCGCAAGTGCCCCGTCGCCATACAGATACGATGCAGCGCCTTTGACCACGCGGATACTCTTGACATCGGCCATATTCAGACGAATCCCGCCCGCTTTGGCCATAACCGGAACCCCATCGACAATAATCACAACACCCGGATGCTCACCCATATACTGCTGTTGCCCTACGCCTCTAAAACGGATCTGCATCATCTCTCCGGCACGCGCTACCGACGTAACACCTGCAACGGTTTTGAGTACATCCACAAGATTTTTGGGATCAACGATCTCCATCATCTCCTCATCAATCATATCGGTATTGGAGACCTCACTTTGGGTATCGGCTTTAACATCAATGGTTGAGGACTCGATACTGACCAATCCCAAATCTTCAGTTGCCAAAACCTGTGCAGTGCTTGAGCCAATCAGCAGTGCTATCAGTGCAAAACTTTGTAATTTCATTTATACCTCTCATCTTTTAAAATTAAGAAGTAATATTATGTTCAAAGTGTTACATAAGTATTAAGTAAAGGGCACCCTAACCAAGAGACGATGCAAAACTTTGTAATTTCATTTATACCTCTCATCTTTTAAAATTAAGAAGTAATATTATGTTCAAAGTGTTACATAAGTATTAAGTAAAGGGCACCCTAACCAAGAGACGATATAATTTCAAAAACTTACATGTAAGGAAAAGCAATGGGAAGAGCGTTTGAATACCGTCGTGCCGCCAAAGAGAAGCGCTGGGGCAATATGTCTCGGGTGTTTCCAAAGTTGGCAAAAGTGATCACTATGGCAGCAAAGGAGGGCGGGGGCGATCCCGATATGAACCCCAAACTGCGCCTTGCGATTATGACGGCCAAAGCGCAAAATATGCCCAAAGACAACATCGAAGCGGCCATTAAACGCGCTTTGGGAAAAGATGCGGCGGATATTGCCGAGCTCAACTACGAGGGAAAAGGCCCTCATGGCGTACTCATTTTTGTAGAGGCCGCTACCGATAACGGTACACGCACCGTGGCCAATGTGCGCAGTTACTTTAGCAAATCGGGCGGTGAACTGCTTAAAAACGGATCATTGGAGTTTATGTTTACGCGCAAAGCGGTATTTGAATTTGACAAAACCGATGACATCGATATCGAAGAGGTTGAGCTTTCGCTGATCGATTACGGTTTGGAGAGTATTGACGAAAACGAAGGCACCGTTTACGTGTATGCCGATTATACGGAGTTTGGTTCACTATCCAAAGGGTTTGAAGAGCTTGGCATCGAGGTGAAAAAAGCCAACTTGCAACGCATTCCCAACAGCACGGTAGAGCTTGGCGAAGAGCAGATGCAAGAGGTTGAAAAGCTCATCGACAAACTCGAAGAAGACGACGACGTCCAGCAGGTATTTACCAATATCGAATAAAAATTCATATAATTTTCACTAACCCTTTGTAGCATTCTCCTTATCTACATGTAAGGAAATGCAAAATGAAAATCCGAACACTCTGCACAGTGATGCTACTCGCATCGACGGCAACACTATTCGCATCTGAGAACTACACAACCAACAGCACGCCACTACCCGATTTAAAAATGGAGAAAAGCGGTTTAGCTTTTTCTCTTATTGAGGGCTATGGTGATTATAAAATCGTTGCCACGCACTTTCGTACCGACAAAAACGAATTACGCTACATATTGGCTAACCCTGCGGCGTACAACGCACTAAAAAGTGGAGTAACACCACTGCCTGAGGGTAGTAAAGTCGTAAAAATCGGTTGGGATGTCACGCCAATGAAGCTCTATCCCACTGCGCTTGAAGCCAAAAATATTCAACGCGTAGAGTATATGGTAAAAGACTCCAAACGCTTTAATCACAAAGGAGATCACTGGGGCTACGCCCGCTATGTTAAAACCGAAAAAGGGTACAAAAGCTGGGAAGGCGGCACCGAAGGCTGTATCTCATGCCACAGCACGGCGGCATCTACCGATTATCTGTTTACGAAACTTCAGCCTACATTTTAATACCATCGGGAGTTGCATCCCGATTTTTGTCTCACTAATACTTCATAACAATACTAAAATAAATATTTAAACATATAAATTCATATAAAATTCATTGACACATCATAGACTTTCGAGAATCTAAAATAAAGGCAAAACAAGATGAAAAAGTCTATGGTAGCAGTTTCAATCGCTGCATCGGTTATGGTAGTAGGGTGTGGTTATGATAGTAACGACAGCAAAAGTTATTCTTCAAGCAGTTCATCAGAACAAGCGGTTCCCTCTTCTGCTTCAAGTGAGCAAGCTGTTGTAAAAGTCGCACTTGATGCAGCCAAGCGCAGCGTGCATTTTATGGTAGATAGCGAAGGCATGAGCCTGTATGAGTTTGACAAAGATACGCTAAATACCAGCAACTGCGTGGGTGCTTGTCTTGATCTGTGGCCAATCTTTTCAGCTAGTACAACGGAAAATGCAGATTTTGGCGCTATCAATAGTTCGCATACGACCTATTTGATGCATCCGCTTTATTATTTTGCAAATGATGAAAATGCGGGTGATATCAAAGGCGATAACTACAACATGAATGTGTGGCACCTAGTTTATCCGCCTGCAAATTTTACTGAAACGGCAGATGCTAAACTCTCTTCAGGAACCCGTACCCAATCGTATTTGACGAATACCGAGGGCTACGCACTTTACACGTATGACAAAGACGAAGCTAATGTGAGTAACTGTACGGATGGTTGTCTTGATATCTGGCCAATCCAATCCGGTGAGGTTGATACCGCTAAACTTCCAGAGGGTGCCGATGCGACAAAGTTTGGATACATTACACGTGATGGTGGTATCGTGCAAACGACCTATAACGGATTGCCGCTTTATACTTTTGCCAGTGATGCTAATCCCGGCGATACCAACGGCGATTGGGTAAAAGGAGTATGGCACCTTGTAGAGCCGGGATCGGTTGATGATGGCAACGGTGATTATGAAGAGACTGTAACACTTGGCGCAGCCAAGCGCAGCGTGCATTTTATGGTAGATAGCGAAGGCATGAGCCTGTATGAGTTTGACAAAGATACCTGAACTTTCGCACCTAAATTCCAAAGAAAAAAAGCTCAAAAAAGCCATTTAATAGTGGTTGGCACATGCAAATCATTGATATCTTGACAACTCTTTAATCTTTCATAAAGCCCTAAAACAGGCACTTTTAGATAAAATAGATATAAAAAGAGCATGAATGCAACTCC
>JBNKLA010000018.1:0-7605 GCA_050292115.1 Sulfurimonadaceae bacterium
GAGGAGTCACAATGAAAAAGCTACTTTACATTACCGATCAAGAAGAGTACAGCGAACACGGCACGATCAAACCGCTGTTTCACGGCTATCTCAAAAAATACTTACATGTAAACGTGGTCTATTTCACGAAATACAAACACAGTTTTCAAGTTAAAGGCGATGATTTTATCGTACCCAAGCATCGTTGTGACGACATTATTGATTATCTGTTGCGCAAAGAGATCGATATAGCGGGTTACGACTATATTTTTGTGCGCAACATCAGCCCTATTTTAAAAACCGTGCTCAAATACCGCAGTCGCTATCACTACAAAGTCGGTTTTCGCACCTCGTTTGCCAAAACCACGCAGGCGTACGAAGAGGCGCAGATGGAGCGCGCGGGGGTGCTTAAAAAGCTCTCGCTCAAACTTGGCAATATCTCCAAAGACAAGCTAATTAATCAAGTTGATATCTTTATGCCGACCTCCACGCAGATGCAAAAAGTCTTTTATCCCGACATTACATGTAAGGTCTACCCGCTACTTACCGCACTTGACCCTGAGAGCATTACGACACGTCCGGTGCGCAACGACGATACGCGCCGCTTTATCTACGCCGGCACGCTGGACAAACTGCGCGAATTTGAGGTGGTGCTCGATGCTTTTAATACGCTCTATGATCTGCCTTGGAGTCTTACAATGGTGGTGCGCAACCCCGATGTGATTAGCAAATTGGTGCAGATTTATCCTAAAATCAAAGGGCGTATTACGATCGTCTTTACCGATGAGCTTGCACGTATTCACGAAGAGGTGCAAAAGTGCGATGTCGGTCTGGCGCTACTGCCTAATCGTGAACTTTATAACAATGCGCTTTCGGCCAAAGTAGTCGATTATTATGCCAACGCCGTACCCGCACTGCTAAGTGACAATGCTAAAAACCGCTCTATTTTTGAAGCGCCTAGCGAAGGATACTTTTCGGCTTTTGAAAGTAGCGCGATTGCAAAAGAGCTTAAAAAACTGATACAAAGCGATGAGGCGACACTGATCGAAGCGGGACAAAAAGGGCAGCAAAAACTGCTCGAACTTGAACGCGACTATCGCGTGATGGCCAAAAAGCTTTTTGAGGAGCTTGAGAGCCTGTAGCGATGATTGAAGCACAAGAGGTCCTTAACATCCAAAGCGGCATTGTAAGCCTGTATAGATGTACTAACGGTGTGTTAGGTCTTGTTAGCGGAGACAAACGCCTCTATCTGGTGGAGACCGACCGATGGCACATCCGTCAGCGCTATGAGTTTTCCCGTCTTGGCACACATCCAAAACACTCTGCGCTTAGTTATGATGCACGCTATTTCGCCTATGCGGACGCACATGAACTTTTTGTGTTAGATCTGCACAATGCACCCGCCGTTGAAGTGATTGATCTTGGCACACAACATGCCACCGACATTGCATTTGATGTATCGGGGAAATATCTGATTGTCGGAACCGATGAGGGGCGTGTATGGATTTGGCGCAGTAGCGAGAAAGAGGTATTGACGCGCTTAACCTCATTTCCCGAACATAGCCACAATATGCTTTTACCTCTGCATAATTACGTTTCTGCAATCAAAGGCTATCGACATTGGTGCGCATCGGCCGGCTACGGGGATTCGATTGTGATCAGTGATCTCTCAACGATGCGTCAGTTTAAAAGAGTGCATTCGGGGCGTTCGCGTATTAATGTTTTGGAGTTTTTAGATGAACATGCCGTATTGGCAGGTAACGAAGAGGGCAAACTGGTCAAGCTTTTTATCCGCGAACATCAACCGCACACTCTGGCGTCACCCGGAGTCGGCGCGATAGCGCATATCGTGTTACTGCGCGAACATGGGTTTGCACTGGCTGCCTCGTCGCATAATCATATTGCTCTGATTGAGACCGATACCATGCAGACGTTGGATTCGGGATATATTCAAATTGCTGAAAATATCAGTGCTATGATTATGGATGAAGCAAACATATTGCTTGTCGCAACACACTCGGGAGTGCTTTATCGGGTTGAACTGATGGTAGTGGGTTTGCTAAAACAGTATGTTGATGATGAAGCGTATGCACTGGCGTATGCGTTGGTAGAGTCGAATGCACTTTTGAAAAAAAGTGACGCATATGCCGAATTGGAGCGCAGGTTTTACACCTATTATGCCGAAACACTTAAATATCTACTTGCCGGCAAAGAAAATGAGGCGCGCAAAGCTATAGAGATTTTTGTCAAAATCGGTACAAAAAAACGGATGATTGATGATCTTTTTTATGCCTTTGCACACTATTCGCGATTGCAATTTCTTGTCGGACAAAAAAAGTATGCGGTTGCTTATGATCTGATACAAAGTTATAAGCCGTTGCAAAAAACACCGGAATACAAAGCGATGGAAGCAGAGTGGGAGATGCGCTTTGAACGTGCGCAGAAGCTTCTTGTTAAGGGTGATAACAGTGCTTCAAAAGCGATGCTAAAACCCTTTGCAAACGTAGTTCAAAAGGCACCGTTGGTGCAACTGCTACTTCAGCTTTCAAACAGAGTGATAGCGTTTTCACACGCGTTGCAGACACACGATTTTCAAACCTTGCATACGTTTATTCAGGAGTATCCGCAACTGCGTACCATGCCCTCATATCAAAAACTCATAGCCTCATGCGATTCGCTGATCGAAACCATTATGAATGCGCTTAAAGCAGATCGTTTCGATGAGGCGTTTAGTGCGTCTGAAATGTTGATGGAAGTTCCGCATCTCAAAAAGCATTATGCGCATATTGAACATTTTATACAAAAAGCGCAGCAACTCCAACACGCACATATTGCACAGCAATGGCGCCAGTGCTACGGTATTCTTGATAGCATGATTGAACTCTCTGTGCTACCACGCAGTAAAGTGTTGGAGACAAAATGGCAACAGACGATGTCGCGCTGTGAAGAGCGTGCTTATGCGGGTGATGCCAAAGCGGTACTTGAAAAATTTATGCCGCTATTGCCGCTATCGTCACGTCAGGAGCGTATGGGGACAATACTCCGCGTAGCGTATCGTGTACAGTTGCGTCATCTCGATAACGGTGCACCGGAGTATGTTGTAGGTATAAAGCAGTATCTGGAGCTGTTTGGCACCGACAGTGAAATCAGAGGGCTGATGCGAAATCGGGGCGAGGAGGTAGTAGCACCAGAGCCTAAAAGCCGTGACCATTGGCTAAACCATTACCGCCGATTACCGGATTTTATTTACAAAATTGGATATAATCACCGCGATACTGACGCCGAGGAGAAGTAGTGAGCGGCCTTTTTTTGGAGTTTCGCGACCCGCTGTTTGGGATTATCGTTTTTTTCGTACTGGTGTTTATTGTGGCGTTTTTCAGCTACTGGTGGGGGCGCTACAAAGTACGTGAAGATGACAAAGGGCTAAACCGTTTTGCCAAGCAGTTTCATAAGCTTCCTAGCGAGGCGGAGCTTAAGGCGCTCATTAGCAAAGGGGGGCTTTCTGAGAAGTCCTGGCTACTTTTGGCCACGGCCTATGAAAAAAACGGCGATTATGAAAAAGCGATAGAGATCTATCAGAGCCTAATAGAGTTGCAGCATGATCCTATGCAGCGACGTGAAACGATGCTACAATTGGGTCAGATCTATCTTAAAGCCGGTTTTTTAGAGCGCTCCAAAGAGATTTTTGTGCAAATTTTAGGGCGACACCCCCGCACGCCGCGCGCACTCGAACAGCTACTTTTGGTATATGAATACCTCAAAGATTTTGATAGGGCGATGGAGGTGCTAGAGCCGCTTGAAGAGTTGGGTATCGATGCGCTCAAAGATAAGCTCTATCTCAAAATCAAAACGCTTATCAACGATTCGTCGGTCACGCTTGAGGCAAAAAGCGATCAGCTTATCGCGCTGTATACTCATCATCATAAACTCTCATATCTCATTTTTGAGTTTCTTTTTCGCCATGATCCCCAAAAAGCGTGGGCACATCTCGATCAGTCGCAGTGTGAACGTATTGCAGATATCTTGTGGCAACTACCAAAAGAGGCGCTCAATTTAGATATAATTACACAAAACGGTTTCTTGCGTGAGCTCTACACGGCGCGTGGCGATGTGGCACTCTCGGATGAAAGCGTGATATTTGAACTTGATGTATTGATTAAGTTGCAACGTTGCGACAAAAAAGGAGCAACCTTGCAGTTTGAATATTTGTGTCAGGAATGCAAGCAGATTTTACCGTTTGCATTCCACCGCTGCCCCAGTTGTCACGCTATCGATTCGCTGGTGGTTGAACCTTTACTTACACGAGAGAGCAGTGAAGAACATTACTCTTTTTAGCGACGGCTCCGCCTTGGGCAACCCAGGACCCGGAGGTTTTGGCACGATTTTGCGCTATGGCGATCATGAGCGCATTGTCAGCGGCGGCGAGAAGCATACCACCAATAATCGCATGGAGCTTCGCGGGGTAATCGAGGGGCTAAAGGCCTTAAAAGAGCCGTGCAAGGTCGAGATTGTTTCAGATTCCAGCTATGTGGTTAAAGGGATCAATGAGTGGCTTGAGGGCTGGGTAAAGCGCCGGTTCAAAAAAGTTAAAAATCCCGATCTGTGGCAAGAGTATCTTGACGTGTCCGCACCGCATGAGCTTCGCGCTACATGGGTACGCGGCCACGACGGCCACGAAGAGAATGAACGTTGCGATACCATTGCGCGGGGTGTTGCCGAAGAGATCAAAGCCGCGTTATAGGCTTACATGTAAGGATATGATATGAATAATTTGCAACCGCTACAAGAGCGGCTGGGGTACTATTTTGAGGATGAAAAGCTCCTTATTGAAGCGCTGACGCATAAAAGCTATAAACAGCCCTACAATAATGAGCGTTTGGAATTTTTGGGTGACGCGGTACTTGATCTGGTGGTCGGCGAATACCTGTTTAAAAAATTTCCCAAACATGATGAGGGCAAACTCTCTAAAATGCGGGCATCGCTGGTGAACGAAGAGGGCTTTACCAAACTGGCCAACGCTATTGGACTGGGAACGTATATATTTCTCTCTAATGCCGAAGAGAATAACCGCGGACGCACAAAACCCTCACTGCTCTCCAATGCCTTTGAAGCGGTAATGGGAGCCGTCTATTTAGAGATCGGCTTAGCGAAGGTAACGCAGATTACTATTGCACTGCTAGATGAAAACTACGACGAACTTACACTCGATTCACTCTTTAAAGATTATAAAACGTCACTCCAAGAGCTAACACAGGCGCATTTTGGAATGACCCCTGAATATACACTGTTGCACAGTCGCGGGCCGGATCATCTAAAAGAGTTCGAGATTGCCGTAAAGATTGATGGCAAAGAGTACGCTAGCGCAGTGGGCAAAAGCAAAAAGAGTGCGCAGCAAGAGGCAGCAAAAATTGCACTGGATATCCTTAAAAAGGAGCTCTCGTGAACCGCTTTGGCGAACGGTTTGCCTTTAGTACCTTTGGCGAGTCTCACGGCAAGGCGCTGGGGTGTGTGATAGACGGCGTTCCGGCGGGGCTGGAGATTGACGAAGCGTTTATCCAAAGCGAGCTTGATCGCCGTAAACCGGGGCAAAACGCGTATGCCACGGCGCGCAAAGAGGGTGATGCGGTGGAGATTCTTAGCGGCGTATTCGAAGGTAAAAGCACCGGCACGCCTATTGCAATGGTAATTTTTAATACCAACCAAAAATCCAAAGATTACGACAACGTCAAAGCGGTGTTTCGCCCCGGCCACGCCGATTTTACCTACTGGCACAAATACGGCATCCGCGATTACCGCGGCGGCGGGCGCTCCAGTGCACGCGAAACGGCGGCGCGCGTGGCAGCAGGAGCGATTGCCAAGTTGATGCTTTCTCAACTTGGCATTACATGTAAGAGCGGTGTAAGCGAAATTGCAGGCATTAGCGCACAAAATATCGACTTTGAATACCCCCAAAAAAGCGAAATCTATGCGCTGGATGCTACTGTAGAAGCGGCACAAAAAGCGGCGGTGCTAGAGGCCAAAGAGGCACATGACTCGGTGGGGGGCGTGGCACTGGTGCAGATTTGCGGCGTGCCGATCGGTCTGGGTGAGCCAATGTATCACAAGCTTGACGGCGCGCTGGGCGATGCCATGATGGGGCTAAATGCCGTAAAAGCCGTGGAGATCGGCGATGGATTTGAAAGCGCGCGCAAACGCGGTAGCGAAAATAACGACCCCATCCGATCGGAAGGTTTTACATCCAACCACGCGGGCGGTATTTTAGGCGGTATCAGCAACGGCGAAGATATTGTCGTAAAAGTTCACTTTAAACCCACACCTTCGATTTTTAAAACGCAACACACCCTTACCAATAGCGGCGAAGAGGTAGAGTTTTCACTCAAAGGACGGCACGACCCCTGCGTAGCCATCCGCGGCTCAGTCGTATGCGAAGCAATGGCGGCATTGGTGATTGCCGATATGCTACTGCTTAATATGGGCCGACGTATGGATAAGGTAATGCATTACTACGTTTAATGCCTCCACTCAAAAACCATGTACGTTAAAGCGATATTTAAGTTTTAATAAACGCCCTATTTTAGGGGGATTTAGATTTTTCAATCTCTATTTTTAGCTCAGTTTAAGGAGATAAAATTTGCCGGTTTTAGGGTAAAATCTCGATAAATAGGGCATAATGGTGCTGTTTACATGTAGCTCCCGTAGGGATTTGAAACCTGTCATTGAGAAGCTGCACCACTTCGAAGGTGAGCGTTTACATGTAGCTCCCGTAGGGATTTGAAACGATTTTGTGTATCGTGAAGCTCGGGTGTTTCACCCGTTTACATGTAGCTCCCGTAGGGATTTGAAACTCGGCTTCCGCGTGCGCAAACGCACTGAAGGTAAAGTTTACATGTAGCTCCCGTAGGGATTTGAAACTGCATACTGCTGCCCTCAATATAGTGCTATCCCATGTTTACATGTAGCTCCCGTAGGGATTTGAAACATTCTTCCGGAGCAAAAATTGCTACAGACCTGCTAGTTTACATGTAGCTCCCGTAGGGATTTGAAACTTGAATGAATGCATATATGACAATAATTGCTCCTACTGTTTACATGTAGCTCCCGTAGGGATTTGAAACATTCAACAACTTCAACGGAGAATAGCGGCACAGTTTGTTTACATGTAGCTCCCGTAGGGATTTGAAACTCATCGATTCCGTCTCATTTGAGAAAACGGAAATGAGGTTTACATGTAGCTCCCGTAGGGATTTGAAACGCCGTAGTCAATATGCGAAGCTACAACAACGATATCGGTTTACATGTAGCTCCCGTAGGGATTTGAAACGCTGTTTGGAACGCTCTCCTACCACTTGTCCTAAGGTTTACATGTAGCTCCCGTAGGGATTTGAAACCGACGAGGTGAACTACGAAGCCCACCGCCGAAAATACGGAAAATACGGGTCAGAAAATACGAAAATACGGGTCAAAAATACGGGTCAGGTGATGAACCACCACTTTTATGCTATACTGATGTTCTAAAAAATAAAAGGTTTAGAAAGAACGAATATGCCAAGACACCCAAGAGTAGATTTTGCAGGATTTCATCATATTATCAACCGAGGTGTTGCGAGAAGTGATGTGTTTAGAGCC
>JBNKLA010000019.1:0-45954 GCA_050292115.1 Sulfurimonadaceae bacterium
GCCGTTTGGTTTGAAGCGTGCGCGGTTTTTTTCTAAAAAGAGGATGAACATAAATGCCCCAATGCGTTTGTTGCTGTTTTGGCTTCGTCAAAATCCAAAATAAAGTTTTGATCGCTTTTAAGACGGTATTCGGGGAGGTCGTCTTCATCATAACCTTGCAACAACGACCATGTGCGTGAGTAGTTGATGATAATATCAAGCATTCCTTTGGCTTCGTCCAGCCCGATTTCACTCTGCTCGATTGTAGTGCGTAATAACTCCATAGTTTTGTTGAGTTCATCAAGCCCTTTTTGTTTTAGGCGGTTTTTGTTGACGCTGTAGCCTTTGATAAGATGCTCTTTGAGAATGTTTGTTGCCCAGATGCGAAATTCAATTGCTTTTTTTGAGTTAACGCGATAGCCCACCGACAAGACAATATCAAGACTATAATATTTGATGGGCTTGTCAGAATGAGCAAAGTGCATTTTTTGCACATTGCTTTTTTCATCAACTTCTGTATCTTTGAGAATATTGTTAATATGACGGGTTATAACCGTTCTATTTTTATCAAATAGTTCAGCAATCTGCTTCTGAGAAAGCCAAACCGTATCATCTTTCAGCTCTACATGTAAGCCAATCTCCCCATTTTCACTCTCAAACATAACAACACCCTGCTCTTCATTCATCATCTTCAACACCTTTTGCAAGTAAGTTTTTCACAGCTCTTTCGGTCAAAATCCGCATCTGCTCTATAGCAATGGCATTGAGCTTTGCAAGGCGTTCTTGCTGTGACAATCCATCTTGAATAAAAAGTGCGTTGAGTGTTTCAAGGTTTGCTAGGCAAACAAGCTGGCTTACATCGGCATCATCTCGAATATTTCCTGTTTTATCAGGGTTGGCATCACGCCACATTTTTGCCGTCATTCCAAAAAGCGTAATGTTAAGCACATCAGCTTCACTGGCATATACGTGACTGATTTGCTGTGGCGTCAGCGCATTGGGAATGAGATTTTTTTTGATTGCGTCGGTATGAATGCGATAGTTGATCTTGGTAAGGTTTCTTTTGATATCCCAGCCCAGCTGCTTTTGTTCTTCGTCTTTTAGCCTTTGAAACTCTTTGATTAAGATAGAGTTTGAACTCCACAGATATCCATGACGCAAATTCAAAAGCGATATCTTTATGAGCATACGTTCCCCCGTAACGTCCCGATTTAGAGACAAGTCCAATGGCATTGGTAGTTTCAATCCACTTTTGAGGACTTAGTGTAAAGCTGTTAAGCCCCGCCTCTTTTCTAAACCCGTCGAATTCGACGGGTTTAAAATCGGGATTATAAAGCTGCTCCCAAATGCCAAGAAATTCTATGGTGTTTCGGTTGCGTAGCCAGTTACGAATAATGTCATTAGCCTCACTGCCATCTTTGTATTTTGCAATATCGGTCAAAGAGAGATAATCCTCTTTATTTACATGTATACTTTGATCTAAAACCGTTATTTTTGCCATAGTATCCCCTACTTCTCCCCCTCCAACAACGACTTATCCTTATGCGCCCCGCTCTTCATATCCACAAGTTCCAACGCCTCGTCCATTCCCGGCAATAGTCCCACATTGGCGCGGTTGCCCAGTTCTATAAACAGATCATCTCCCATATCTTTGCTTTTCACGATGGTGTCGAGCATCTTTTTCATGTTGCGCTGGATTTTGACGCCTTGGGAGTAGATATCTTCGTGGTAATCGTTCATGGCTTTGACTTTGGCGCGAAAGGCCTCGGAGAGCACGTAGTTGTAAAGCAGCTCTTTTTTGTCGCCGCGGTCGATGTTGCTTTTTTGCACTCGGTGCATCTCTTCCATGTTTTTGCGCACGATCTGAATAAAGTGTATAAAATATTCCGGCACGCTCGCCCAGACCCCTTCGCCCAGATCATCCACCAAAATATCGTCACGTTTAAGGCGGGTAGAGACGATGAGGCAGAGTGCCTCTTTGGCACCCGATTCGATGCGGTCTTTTTTGATCTTTGCCACCCAGCCCTCGCTCCAGTTGGCAGCGCGTTTGGCCTCGATCATAATCAGTCCGCAATCCTCTTCAATGGCGTTACGCACCGTCATGTTGACATCAACGCCGTTGGCGCCTTTTTTGACCTCGCTAAAAGCATCCAACCGAAAAGCGCTATGACGCATAAGCTGCTCTTCAATGAGTACCTCAAGCGCCTCGCCTTGAAGCTGCTGCGACTTTTTATCGGCCGTCTCTTTCATGGCGTTTATCTGATCGCCAAGCTTTCTAATCATCTCCTCTTGCTCTTTGATTTTCAGATCGGATTCCAAGCGGGTTTTGCTAACAAGTTCGCGTTCGCGCTGGGCCACATCGCGCTCGTAGGCCTCTTTTTGCTGCGCGATCTGCTCATCGAAAAACTTTTTTTGCTGGAGTTTTTGCTCGTTTGATAATCTGCGCTGCTCGCTTAGCATTTCATCAAAACTCTCTTTTTGGCTTTTGGCGTTTTGAGCGGCCATCTCAAGCTGAAGTTTCATCTTTTCAAATGCGCCGCTTTGCTCACTCACAGCCTCGGCTTTTGCCTCTTCAATGCGCTTTTGCAAAAGCACTTGCGCATCGCGTTTGGCTTCGTCTTTAGCGGCATCAACCGCTTTTTCGATCTCTAAAAGCTTCTGTTCGTCGTTTTGGCGCTGGAGTTGCTTTAACTGCTCGATCTGTTCAAAAAGTTTGCCTCGTTCTTGCGCCTGCTCGGCGCGGATGCGCTCTTCAATGTCGTGGGTTAGCGCATCGCTAAGCTCAAACGTTCCGTGGCAGTGGGGGCAGGTGATGGTGTGCATAATATTCCTTGTCTAAACGGTGCTTCATTATAGATAACTATCACTGATTTAGAGCTTTTTATTGCATTTTGCAATAATTTTGCATCTTCCAAAATATTACATGTAAAGTATTGCAATAAAATTATGATTCCTTTATTTATGCGCACATTGTGTGTTATAATAAAAAAAAGGAGAAAAAGATGGCAACCACAAGCAAAGTCAGAACCAATGTCTATCTTGACGCATCCATGAAGGCAAAAGCACAAGAGATATTCAAAATATACGGTTTGGGATTAAGTGAAGCATTCAATATATTTTTATCGCAATCCGTCATGCAAAAAGGCATTCCTTTTGAAGTCAAAATCCCCAATGAAGCGACACTGAAAGCCATCAAAGACGTTGAAATGAAGAAAAACGTTGAAGAAACGACACTTGATGAGCTTATTGGAGAGCTAAACAAGGTACGTAGTGCTTAAAATCAAACGGCATAAGCAGTTTGTCAAAGATCTCTCAAAAATCACATGGAGTGATCAGCACTATACAAAATTCATTCTTTATCTTTCGCAACTTATCAAACAAGAGGCGCTTCCAGTAGAAGCACTAGATCATCCGCTAAAGGGTGACTATGCTCATTTCAGAGAGTTACATGTAAGCGGTGATCTTTTGCTTATTTACAAAATCCATGATGATATACTCTATCTTGTCCGTATCGGTACACATTCACAACTGTTCAAATAAAATTCGGCGCATCATTGGCAAAGAGAATAATATCGCCTTCATGCGTCGTTTGCGCCAGTACGGTTTGCAATGTCGCTTTATCGGCCAGCATAATCTTTTGCGCTACATCAAGATGATGATCAAACATCTCGGCATTGAGCTTTCCGGTAATAATGGCAATATCAAACACATCGTTTATAGCGTGAATCAGCTGTTGATTAAGCTCCGGCGTGGCCTCGACAAGCCCAGGTGTTACAATCACTTTGCGCCCACCATGCAAAGAGCAGAGGCGAATGCCCTCCAGCATTCCGTCGATATTACCGTTGTAGCCGTCATCAAGAATAATCTTGCCGCCGGCGTCAATACGCTCTAAACGGTGCTCAACCGCATGAAGATTTGCGACGGCATTGGCAATGGCCTCTTCATCCATACCCAGTTCGCGCGCCACCAAAATGGCCGCGTTAATGTTGATAGTTTGAAAGCCGCCAAGGATTTTGGTGGTATAGTGTTGCGCGCCCAAATCAAATGTCGTGCCCTCAAGCGTTGCCTCTACATGTAAGCAATCGTCACCAAAAAAAGTAACCTTTTCATGCGGCTCGTCTGTCACAGAAGTGTGCACAAAGGCGCGCTCCAAGCGCTCGGACTGCATCAGCTCCAGTTTGGTGCGCACAATCGTGTCCATATCTTTAAAATACTCAATATGCTGTGGCCCGACTTTGCCCACCACCACCAGATGCGGGTGTAAAAACTGCGCAATGGTATAGATATCGCCGCGCTCTCGTGCTCCCGCTTCGCAGATATAAATCTCGGTATCTTCGCTAAGCGCTTCGTTAACGTCGCGGATAATGCCTCCAATGGTATTAACGCTACGCGGCGTGGCGTAGACTTTGTAACGTTTAGAGAGAATCTGCACCATAAAGTTTTTCATGCTGGTTTTGCCGTAGCTTCCGGTAATGGCAATAATTTTGAGCTTTTGCATACGCTCCAGCTTCGCTTTAGCTGCCTTTTTGTAGACCGAAAAGAGGTATTTTTCAATAAAATGCGACCCCACAAAAGCGATAGCCAGCGGCAAAAAGACACCATAAACCTCGCACGCGCTTTTAAGCGTGCACAAAAAATCTTGAAAGAGTGTCAAACCCACCAACAGTATTAAAAAGCGCCGAACGCGCCAAGTGAGCACCAGCTTTTTATCCAGCCGTTTATGCCAGATAAAAATCGCGGGTAAAACCCCAAACACAAAGAGTATCACAAAGAATTTTCCGGTGGTGTAGTACGCAATAAACGGAATAATAAAATAGAAAAGATGCCACAGCGGTTTGTGGTGTTTGAGTACCACGCGCTCAATCTTATAGTCGTACCACTGCAAATTGGTGATAAGGTACCATCCTAGCGTGAATACAAACAGTAGGTTGGTAACAAACAGCGTCATCGTTTCAGTCATGCGGCTACTCCTAAAAAGGCCTCGATTTTATTACATGTAAGCGCTCGCTCTTTGAGAAAAAAGTAGTGATCGCCACTACACTCAAAGAGCTGCGAACCGTTGATAAGGTGGTGAATCTCATGCGCCGAAGCGATTGGCGTGGCGCTGTCTTCAATACCCCAAAGTAGCATCGTTTTGCTTTGACACGCCGCAAACTCCTCTCTAAAATCCTCATCAACCACGTTTTTAAAGGTTTCATACATCGCATCACTCAGGTTTTTGCCATCATCGGATGCAAACACGCTACGCAAAAATCCAAGGCCGCATTTTTTAAGCAGTTTATACAGTACGATTTTCAGACGAATCCCCACCGGCTTGGCCACGACAATGCCCGAAGTGGCAATCAAAATAAGATGCTCCGGTTTGAGCAGTGTGGCCACTTTTCCACCAAAAGAGTGCCCCGCAATAGCGTAGCGTGTGACACCAAGATCGATTAGAAAATTTTCGATAATCACCGCATAATCATGGGTACGCAATACCGTATCACAAGGCGAATTGCCAAATCCCGGAAGATCGATATAGATATGGCGAAAGGTGCTTAAACACGCTCCAAACGCATCTGCCATTAGCGCTTTATTAGAGCCCCAACCGTGCAAAAATACAATGTCATGCGCACCTTGCAGATTGCGCATCTCGTAGCTAATCACAAAATCGTGTTCACCATAACGAATGGTTTTAGAGGCCACTATTTTCCCTTGGCTTGATTAATCGAGTGGATATAGCGGTAATCCACATGCGGGCGTTTACATGTAGGCAGTGTGCCAAGCAACTCTGTAATCAACGCGGCAAAATCTTCAAAAAGGTAGTGCGCCATGGAGCCGGGGATGGGGTTGATTTCGTTCAGATAAACCTCGCCCTCAATCTCAAAAAAATCGCAACGAATCAGCGCACCCGCGAACAGCTCGCCATATATTGCGCCAAAGGCTTCGCGCAAACGTGCCACGCTTGCATCATCCAGATCGGCTTCATTGGCTTTGGAAGAGCGCGAAAAGTCGCGGTATTTTTTATCAAAATCCAAAAACGCCTCTTTTTGCGGCTCTTCGACAATGGAGTAGCGTAGCGTGTCACTCACGCGGCATCCCGCCAAATTATACTCTTTTACCCCCGCCACAAACGGCTCAACCAGCACGCGATCATCAAACTCAAACGCCACGTCAAGCGCATATTGCAGTTCATGTACCTCTTTGACTATACTCACCCCGATTGAGCTACCCAAACGTGCAGGTTTTAAAATGATAGGTAGTGCTAGACTTGGTGTTTCACCGCGTTTGAGCACTTCGTATTGTAAGGTTTTTACCCCTACCGCTTCGGCCAGCCATTTGGTGTACACTTTGTCAAAACTAAACACCGATGCCTCTTTACGCGGCCCGATGAAAAGAATATCGTAAAAATCAAGTAGCGAGGCAATAGTGCCGTCTTCGCCGTCGCCACCGTGAATGAGGTTGAGCACGGGTGCGTCATAAAGAGTTTTAGAAAAGGTTTTTCGGAGCTCAAAACCGTATTTAACCATCTGAAGTTGCGGCGCTTTTTTGTACGCTCCACTTGAGAACGTTTTGGCTTTCATGGCCGCTTTGTCAATAAGATAAAAGGTATGATCCTGATCGCAAAAGATAAAATCGAAACGAAACGAAGGAAGCTTTTGCATTACCGTAATGGCGCTGACGATACTGATCTCATGCTCGTAACTCGCACCGCCAAATAGTAGGGTTAATTTCAAATAGTGTCCTTATAATTTTTGAAGTTTTTTAAGCGCTTCTTTAACAAGCACGGCAGTCTCAGTGGCGTTACATGTAGAGAGCACCGACGTGATCTGCTCTTTTTTGAATCCCAGACTCTCCAGCGCCAACACCGCTTCTGCGTGTGAAGGATTGGAACCGCCTGAAGAGTCCGATAATACTGCATCAAACCCACTAAGCTCCACCAAAATACGCCCCGCGCTTTTAGGCCCGATGCCCGGCACTTTTTTGAGCATCGCAATATCGTTGGCGGCAATAACCTGCGCAAACTGCGACGCCGAAAAGGTTGAGCAGATCGCCATGCCAACCTTTGGCCCTACCCCGCTGATTTTAATTAAACGCTCAAAGAGCAGTTTCTCCGCTTTTTCATAAAAACCATAAAGTTGCTGGGCATCTTCGCGGATAATATGGCTTACATGTAACTTCACGCGTTCGCCGCTTACGGCACCAAAAGTTTGCAATGATACAAACACTTCATAAACAATTCCACTCACGTTTACATGTAAAGCAGTAGGCTCTTTATGCTCAATTAGCCCTTCGATGCCGACAATCATCTACTCATCCATTGGGGCAATAATATAATCATCTTCACGCTCCTTTAATCCAAAAATCTTCTGCTCGCTATTATGAAGGGGAACAAAACTCACCTCCATCGGTGGATCGACCAGTTTAAAAATCAGTTCGTTATGGTTGCGCCAGCGGTCATTATTGATAATACGCGCTTCAAGAATATCATTTTGCACAGAGTGATATTTTGCTTTAAGCCGTTCAATTTTCTCTTCTTGCTGAAAAAGCTCACCGCGTAATGAATCAAGACGCTCATAATAGTTCTTAAACTCTCTATACTTTTTAACAAAAGCCGAAGGCATTTTAACCCCATTTTTTTTGTAATGGATTAAACGCTTCTTAATATCCAGATAGGCCGGTTCGTTCTTTCTGATTTTGATTTCAAAATCCGCAACCTCCTCTTTTAAGTTACGCAAATGACGTTCGGCTTCGATAATATGCGTTTTGCTCTCTTTGGCGGTTTGCTGTTCTTGTTGTCCTACCAACGGATCAATCACAAACATATTTTCTCCACCCATAAGCTTATTGATCGTAATTTTATGTGACGCGAACAGTTTAACATGTGACCCTAATGTTTCAATCACTATCTCTCGCGCATAGATACTTCCGCCTACGGCTTGCTTGACAGTAACAACATCACCCTCAACATGACCGTGTTCCAAACGCGTAATATCAACCTTTTCCCCTTTGGCATACCCTTTGTGGATATTGATGTTAAGATTTTTGGCCTGCACGCTCGAACTTTTATGAGTCTGCCCTTCAATTAGCGCTTTCATTGCCAATATTCTCGCATTAGGTCCGACATTTCCCTCTACATGTAACTCATTAACCTCAACCTCCATACCCATACCGATGGCATCTTTGAGCACATCTTTCTCTTTCACGTTAATCGACACATCCGCATCAAGATCGGTCTCGATTGAGCCGGTGGTTTTAAAACTGATCTCGGCGACATCCACCTCGGTTTTAATATCATACGTGGCATTTTCAAAGGTTACGTAACCGTTTTGTTTGGCACGGTATTCAATATGATCGTCATCTTCAACTTTGGCAATATTGTCGCTAATGTTAAATGTCGGTTCGTTTTCGACTTTGGGTTCTTCGGGCTCGATATACTCACCACGGCAGTTACGCCCCGGTTTACCCAGCTTGGGCTTGATATACTCAAAAAGTAACTCATCTTCTACCACGCTCAGCAGGTAACCCCTTTTAGAGTAATCCACACGCCCTGCATCATCCTCCTTGGGTTGTTTGTTTTCATAATGCAAAATCAATTTGTCGTGCACCGTATCAACAGGGTCAATACCCTGTGCCACTTGCAAAATCTCTTTTTTCTCTAAAGTAATGGTTTCGTTTACTTCAAGCGGTGCACGGATAGAGCGTATCGCTTCATACATCGGCTCGTCAAAAATCAAGATAAGCAGATTGGCTCGTAGCTTCTTTTTATTAATCAGTTCGGTAAAATCTTTGCCAAATGTTTCGTAATCTTCAAGCTTAGTGCCTTCTCTGATCGTAATATATACTTTGGTCTTCGTACTATTGGCGCCAATAGAGAGTTCAAGATAGTCAAGTGCGGCAGGCTCTGTTTTTGTAAAAATTTCAATCTCATACGTCTGCTTGATCTCAAAAGTTTCACTTAAAAGTACCGAAGGATCTCTAAGCTCATGAAGTTCATCGGCGCTCAGTTCACTCCACTCTTCGCCTTCATTAGTACGGGTAAAGGTCTGTGTACCTAGCAGGCTAAAATCGAGTGAACTGACCGGTATTTTATGGCTCGAAGCGATCCGCATCAACTCTTTGGCTACATTATCGGTGCGGAGTACTACGGGTTGTATTGTCGCGACTTCGTCCATACCCTGCTCCACACTTATTTACTGATGTTACGCACTTTACGGGCAAAGCCCGCAAAGTGGCAGGGACAGATGTCCCTACAACCCCATAAAGCTAGCCGCATCTTCCGGATGCAGCAGAATAACTGGACATTTACGCTTTTTTTTCAAAAGTGCGTAAGGTCAGTTATTTACTCTTTACATATTTTAATCGGCAATTGGTTAAACTTTTGTAAAAAAGTGCGCTACAGCGATGTTTAAAGCTATTTTTACCAACAGTTTCGGGATTCTGTTCTCACGTATTCTCGGTTTTTTTCGCGACGTACTTATGGCGTCTTATTTGGGTGCCAACTTATACAGCGACATCTTTTTTATCGCCTTTAAACTCCCCAACCTTTTTCGTCGTATTTTTGCCGAAGGCGCGTTTGCCCAGGCATTTTTGCCTGCGTTTACCCGCTCCAAACACAAAGCGGTCTTTTCACTCTATGTTTTCACACTTTTTTTAAGCGTTATCATGCTACTCAGCCTCGCGGTGAGCCTCTTTCCCGAAATCAGTTCCAAGGCCATTGCATTGGGCTTTGACGCCCAAACGATTACCTTCGCCGCACCCTATGTAGCCATCAACTTTTACTATTTGCCGCTGATTTTTGCCGTGACGTTTTTGGGTACGCTATTGCAATACCGCCACCACTTTGCCACCACGGCGTATGCAACAGGACTTTTAAATATTGCGCTTATCATCGCACTGTGGCTAAGCGAGGGGATGGCCAAAGCTGATATTGTCACCTATCTTAGCTATGGGGTGCTTATTGGAGGTGGTGTGCAACTTTTAGTGCATCTTATCGCCGTATACCGTGTAGGATTGATGCCGCTTCTTTTTGGCGGCGTTACTTATTTTAGGCGAAAAGTCCCGCAGGTCAAAACCGAAATTAACAGTTTTAAAAAGCAGTTTTTTCCAGCCGTTTGGGGCAATTCAAGCGCACAGTTTTCAGCCTTTTTAGATACCTGGCTGGCCAGTTTTTTAGCCACGGGTTCTATTAGCTATCTCTATTACGCCAACCGTGTGTTTCAACTCCCGCTCGCCCTTTTTGCCATCGCCACCTCTGTAGCGCTTTTTCCTAAAATTGCGCGCCACCTCAAACACAACGATGAAAGCAAAGCGCAACAGATGCTTTTTAAAGCATTTTGGTTTTTAGCGTTTTTACTAGGATTTAGCACGCTTGGCGGCGTGATTCTCTCCGATGAGATTGTTTGGTTACTTTTTGAACGCGGCGCGTTTGGGCGCGAAGATAGCGCGCAAACGGCACTGGTGCTACAGATGTATCTTCTAGGACTGCTGGTATTTGGACTCACCAAACTCTTTTCGCTCTGGTTTTATGCCGAACACCGCATGAATGAAGCCGCCAAAATAGCTACGTGGACACTGGGAGCAAATATTCTCTTCTCTTTAGCGCTCATTATCCCCCTTGAAGCGGCAGGGCTGGCACTTGCCACCTCCATAAGCGGCACGATGGGGTTTATTATGACCCTGCGCGCGTTTGGAGGCGCAAAAGTTTTAGCTATAATCGCACACAAATTTAGCCTCTACTGGCTTATTGCCATGGGCGCTTTTACAGCATTAATGCTGCTCTTTAAGGAGCTTTTACATGTATATTTATGACTCGATTCAAAAACGCAAAATACCGTTTGAACCGCAAAATCCTCAAAACGTCACGCTCTACGTTTGTGGCCCCACCGTGTATGACGACGCCCATCTGGGACACGCCAAAAGCGCTTTGGCCTTTGACCTGCTTTCTCGCGTGATCCGTGCCAACGGCTACACCCTTACCTTTGCGCGCAATATCACCGACATTGATGATAAAATCATCAAACGCGCCGCAGAATCCAACCAAAGCATCGAAGCGCTTGCGCAACACTACGCGGACGCCTATCACCGCGATATGGACGCGCTAAACATTATGCGCCCCGACATTGAACCCAAAGCCACCGAATCCATCGAAGCGATGCTGGAGATGATAGATACGCTGGTGCAAAAAGATTATGCTTACGCTACAAGCGAAGGTGATGTCTATTTTGACACCTCAAAAGACGCTAAATACCTTAGTATTTCCAAACGCATCCAAGATGAAAACGACACTCAAAGCCGTGTAAAGAGCAGTGACGCCAAAAAAAATCGCGCCGATTTTGCCCTTTGGAAAGGGGTGCACGATGCGAGCGTTTCGTTTGACTCAAGCTACGGCAAAGGCCGTCCCGGCTGGCATCTGGAGTGCTCGGCGATGATTGAAAAACACCTTACATGTAAAGCAAATGCGTATGCCGTGGACATCCACGGCGGCGGCGCGGATCTGCTCTTTCCCCACCACGAAAACGAAGCGGCGCAAACCCGCTGCGCTATGGATCATGAGATTGCCAAATATTGGATGCACAACGGCTTTGTCACCATTGATGGCGAAAAAATGTCCAAAAGCCTTGGCAACAGCTTCTTTTTAAAAGACGCGCTCAAACACTATAACGGCGAAGTGCTGCGCTATTATCTGCTAAGCACGCACTACCGCGCCAATTTTAATTTTAGCGAAGAGGATCTCATTGCCTCCAAACGGCGGCTTGATAAACTTTACCGCCTTAAAAAACGCCTTTTTGGACTGCCCGCAAACGACACGCCGACCGAATTTCAGACCAAACTGCTAGAAGCGCTGAGTGATGATATGAACGTCTCACAAGCCTATGCGCTGATTGACGAAATGATTCAAAATGCCAATGAAAAACTTGATGCCGACTCCAAAGACAAACTGCTTAAGCGCGAAACCATGGCAAATCTTGGCGCTATCGAATCGCTACTAGGATTTGGAGCGCAAAACCCTTACATGTACTTTCAATTTGGCGTTGATGAGGCCGCAAAAGCAAAAATCGAAGCACTAATTACCGCGCGAAACGAGGCTAAAAAAGCCAAAGAGTATGAACGCTCCGACGCCATTAGAGATGAAATTAGCGCACTGGGTATAAACCTGATGGACACGCCGCAAGGTACGTTTTGGGAGCGGGTGGAGTAAAATCACCGCAAACGCGTCACAACGTTCACCAGCACCACCGCAACAGCACCGACAACCAAACCCGCAATCAATTCTGCCGCCAGATCCGGCAAGAGATGCAGTGCATGGTGTAGCGTTTCGATATGGTGCACAAACAAAGAGCCGCCAACCAACAGCATGGCAATCGTGCCTACCACAGCGATAATACGGATAAGCTTTGGCAATATCGCCACAAGCAGTGCACCCGCTTTTTCATATCCGTGATCTATTAGGTACAATCCCGTATCATCCATGCGCACTAAAAGCGCTACAAGGCCGTAAACCCCTATCGTTGCCAAAACCGCCACCACGCTCACCGAGACCACCTGAACCATCAAACTCTGCTCCATCACGGTACCTAATGCAATCACGACAATCTCTATAGAGAGTATAAAATCGGTGCGTATGGCCGCTTTGATTTTATCGGATTCCAAACGCTCATCATGCTCTGTGTGTTCATGCGCTCTTATCCACTCCAGTACCTTCTCGGCACCTTCAAAACACAGATACACCCCGCCAATGAGTAAAATCGGCACAATCAGCCACGGCGCGTAGGCACTAAGCACAAATGCCAGCGGTAAAATGATGAGCTTATTCACCAATGAGCCTTTGGCAATAGCCCAGAGCACCGGCAGTTCGCGCGAAGTGTGAAACCCCGTCGCCTTTTCGGCATTAACCGCCAAGTCATCACCTAAAATTCCGGCTGTTTTTTTCGCCGCTATTTTGCTCATAACCGCCATGTCGTCCATTAAAACGGCGACATCGTCAAGAAGTGCTAAAATCCCGCTTGCCATAGTGCATTCCCAAACTGAAATAAGACGCATTATAGCACTTACATGTAAGGCATAACCCCCAATTAACCTTGCGTAAAGTATAATCCCCGATTAAATTATATTATGGATAGCTTATGGGCTTTTACCAATCACTTAAACCACTGCTGTTCAAACTCGATCCCGAAACGGCGCACCATTACGCCGAGATTTTTTTGAATATGGCAACGCTCTATCCCTTTTTGTTCAAAGGGTGGAGAAAACGCCATTTTATCGATGATCCCATGCTAAATCAAAAGCTTTTTGGCACCACGTTTGCGAATCCGGTCGGTTTGGCGGCGGGATTTGATAAAAACGCTACGATGCTAGGCGGTATTGAGGCGTTGGGGTTTGGGTTTACCGAAATCGGCACGCTCACGCCAAAACCGCAAGACGGCAATGAAAAACCGCGCATGTGGCGCCATATTGAGCAAGAGAGTTTGCAAAACGCTATGGGCTTTAACAACGACGGGCTGGAGATGATTCACAGACGGTTGGAGCATCTGGTTCCGCATACGACTCCGCTGGGCATCAACATTGGCAAAAACAAAACTACCGCAGAGCGCTACGCTATTGATGACTACACCAAGCTTATCGCCGCGCTACACAGTTTTGCCGATTATCTGGTGATCAACATCTCATCGCCCAACACACCGGGTCTGCGCGATTTGCAAAACGAAACGTTTATTAGCGAGCTGTTTGAAAAAGCCAAAAACCTGACTGACAAGCCGATTTTGCTTAAAATTGCACCGGACATGGAGCGTACGCAAGCCGTCGATCTAACATCGCTTGCAGTAGAGAAAGGTGCCGATGGCATTATCGCTACCAATACGACCATAGATTATACGCTTGTGCCCGATCCCGCTTCTGTAGGCGGGCTAAGCGGTGCGGTACTGCAAGAGAAAAGCTTTGGGATTTTTGAGGCCATTGCTAAAGCACTGTTCGGTAAAACCCTGCTTATTTCGGTAGGCGGCATCGACTCGGCCGAAGAGGCGTATCGTCGTATCCGCGCAGGCGCGACGCTGGTACAGGTTTACACCGCCTTAATTTTTAAAGGCCCAAGCCTTATCCAGCAGATAAACCAAGGGCTTATTGCGCTTCTTAAACGCGACGGCTATACCCATATTTCCGAAGCGATCGGAGCTGACAGATGAGATATCTTATTACACTATTTTTGACACTAGGAACGCTTATGGCATCATCCCTACCCCAATACGAGACCCAAACGCTTAAAAACGGCCTACAGATTGTCGTGATCCCCATGCACAATGACACGGGCGTTATCTCGACCGACATCTTTTACAAAGTCGGAAGCCGTAACGAAATTATGGGCAAAAGCGGTATTGCACACATGCTAGAGCATATGAATTTTAAATCAAGCAAACATCTTGAAGCCGGAGCATTTGATAGAGAGGTTAAAAGTATCGGCGGGCTCAACAACGCTTCGACCGGATTTGACTACACCCACTATTTTATCCGCTCAAGCAAAGAGAACCTCGATACGCCGCTTAGCCTTTTTGCCGAACTAATGCAAAACCTGAGCCTCAAAGACGAAGAGTTCCAGCCGGAGCGTGACGTCGTGGCCGAAGAGCGCCGCTGGCGTACCGACAATAATCCGTTGGGATATCTCTATTTTCGTATGTTCAATAACGCTTACATGTACCACCCCTACCACTGGACACCGATAGGGTTTATGAACGATATTCAGACATGGAGTATCGAAGATATCCGTAACTTTCATGCCACCTATTATCAGCCTAAAAATGCACTATTGATTGTTACGGGCGATATTGAGCCCAAAGCGGTTTTTGAGGGTGCTAAAAAACATTTCGGCTCCATCAAGAACACCAAAGCAATTCCCGAATTTAAGTTTAAAGAGCCGCGCCAAGACGGTGCCAAACGCATCGAGATCGCCAAAGAGAGCGAAGTGGAGATGATTGCGATTGTGTATCATATTCCCAACTTTCAAGACCCCGATCAGGTGAAACTCTCGGCAATTAGCGAGTTGCTAAGTTCGGGTAAAAGTAGTAGATTGTATGAGCGCCTAGTCAATAAAAAGCAGATGGTCAACCAGATTTATGCCTACAATATGGAAAACAGCGATCCGGGGCTTTTTATTTTTCTGGCCGCGTGCAATCCTGGCGTCAAAGCCGAAAGTGTCGAAAAAGAGCTACACGAAGAGATTTCGCGGCTTAAAAACGAAGCGGTGAAGCAGGAAGTTTTGGAGAAAATCAAAGTCAATACCCGCTCGGATTTTATCTTTTCGCTTGAGTCGGCCTCTAGCGTGGCGGATCTTTTTGGCAGTTACCTTGCACGCGGCGACATTAAGCCGCTTGAGCAGTACGAAGATGCCATTAACGCGCTAACGCCCAAAGATATTCAAACAGCGGCGCAAAAATATTTTGACGACACCCAGTCAACCACACTAATTTTACGAAAGGCAGATCATGAATAGAGTCACGGGAGCCACCACGGCACTGATTACCCCATTTAAAAACGGCAAACTAGACGAGGCGTGTTATGCCAAGCTCATCCAGCGTCAGATCGACAACGGCATTGATGCGGTATGCCCCGTAGGCACCACAGGCGAAAGTGCTACCCTTACACACGAAGAGGATATTCGCTGTATTGAGATCGCCGTCGAGGTGTGTAAAGGTAGTACGACCAAAGTCTTAGCCGGTGCGGGAAGCAACGCCACCGCCGAGGCCATCGACATTGCCCAACATGCTCAAAAATGCGGTGTTGATGCGATCTTTTCGGTAAGCCCCTATTATAACAAACCCTCACAAGAGGGCTTATACCAGCACTACAAAGCGATTGCTGATGCCGTACCGGAGCTACCCTTTATGCTCTATAACGTCCCTGGGCGTACGGGTGTAGACACCCTTCCCGAGACGGTTGCGCGGCTTTATAGCGACTGCGAAAATATCTACGGCATTAAAGAAGCCACGGGAAGTTTAGAGCGTACCGTTGCACTGCTGTCATGCTGCCCTGAACTTAGCATTTTAAGCGGTGTCGATGACATTGATTTCCCTATTTTGGCTTCCGGAGGTGCGGGGATTACGTCGGTGACGGCGAACCTCCTGCCTGATATGAAAAGCCGTCTTACCCACACCGCACTTGAGGGTGATTTTGCCACCTCACGTGCGATCAACGAAGAGTTATACGCCATCAACAACATACTTTTTTGCGAATCCAACCCGATTCCCATCAAAGCAGCCATGTATATTGCAGGTTTGATTGATACGCTGGAGTACCGCCTGCCGCTATGTGCGCCAAGCAGCGACAACATGAAACGCATCGAAGATGTGATGAAAAACTATACGATTGTAGGAGCATAAATGAGAGGAAAAACGGTTGTCATTACCGGAGCCACCAAAGGGATTGGCAAGGCGATTGGTGAAAAATTTGCATCACAAGGTGTGAATGTTGCGTTTACCTACAACTCCAATGCCGAAGCGGCACAAGAGATCGCCGCTGACTGGGAAAAGCGTTACGGCATTAAAGCACGTGCCTATGCGCTCAATATCCTTGAACCCGATGAGTTCAAACCACTCTTTAGCGCTATTGATGAAGATTTTGAGCGCGTAGACTTTTTTGTCTCCAACGCGATGATCTACGGACGTCCGGTTGTAGGCGGTTATGGTAAGTTTATGCGTCTTAAACCGCGCGGGCTTAACAACATCTACACCGCAACCGTTAACGCATTTGTAGTGGGTAGCCAAGAAGCCGCCAAACGCATGGAAAAAGTGGGCGGTGGTGCGATTGTGACCATGTCAAGTACGGGCAATTTAGTTTATATTGAAAACTACGCAGGCCACGGTACCAACAAAGCGGCCGTTGAAGCAATGATGCGCTACGCAGCGGTGGAGCTTGGCGAGATGAACATCCGTGTTAATGCCGTGAGCGGCGGTCCTATCGATACCGATGCGCTCAAAGCCTTCACCAACTACGAAGAGGTCAAAGCCGAAACCGTCAAACGCTCGGCACTGAACCGTATGGGTGCACCCGAAGATATTGCAGGTGCCGTCTATTTTCTCTGCACCGACGAAGCAGGCTGGGTAACCGGCCAAACCCTTGTGGTTGACGGCGGAACGACATTTAAATAATGTTTAATCTTCCTAATCAGCTGGCTCTACTTCGTATTGCGATGGCACCGCTTCTCTATTTTGTGGTGCTCACCCCCGAACTCTTTACGCAAAACGGCTGGCATATTAGCTGGAGTTACTACTTTGCCGCACTGATTTTTGTGCTGGCGAGTGCTACCGATTTTTTTGACGGCTATATCGCCAGAGAGCTTAATCAAAAAACAATGCTGGGTGCCATTTTGGATCCATTAGCCGATAAGATGCTTACGCTTGCCGCATTTTTGGGGCTGATGGTCATAGGCGAAGCATCACCGTGGGCAATCTATCTGATTTTAATCCGCGAACTCTTTATTACCGGAATGCGCACGATTGCTGTAAGCGAAAAGATCGATGTTGCCGCCTCATGGAGCGGTAAAATCAAAACGGTGGCGCAGATGTTTGCCATTGGATTTTTGCTGATGCATTGGCCTTATGGAGATATTCTGCTTTGGATTGCCGTAACCCTTACACTCTACTCCGGTGCAGAGTACATTTACGGATTTCGAAAAGCTTTTTTAAAAGGAAGTAACGCATGAGCTGGTTTATCGCTTTTTTAGTTCTTTCGCTACTAATCTTCTTTCATGAGTTAGGCCACTACGCCGCCGCACGTTTTTTTGGTGTCTATGTCGAAATTTTTAGTATTGGCTTTGGCAAAGCTTTAAGCAAATTTCAGATGTTTGGCACCCAGTGGCAGATTGCCGCCATACCGCTTGGCGGCTATGTAAAGATGAAAGGTCAGGACGATACCGACCCCACCGCACGTAGCAGTGATAATGACAGCTATAATGCCAAAAAACCGTGGCAGCGTATCGTTATTTTGCTTGCCGGCCCTGGTGCCAATTTTGCCATGGCTTATGTGCTCTACTTCTTTATCGCTCTGGGCGGTCCACAAGCGCTTGCACCCGTTGTAGGAAAAGTCATCCCAGACTCTCCTGCCGCTATTGCCGGAATGAAAGAAAATGATAAAATAACTGCTATCAACGGCGTTGAAGTCAGCACATGGAACGCCATGAGCGAAGTGATCAAAAATGCCGAAGGTACTTTGAATTTGCAGGTTGAACGCGGTGCCTTCATTGAGAGTTTACATGTAACTCCAAAAATCACTGAAACCGAAAACATGTTCAAAGAGAAAGTCCAGCGCAAAATGATCGGAATTAGTTCCGCCGGTGCACTCATTACCCAAAATTACGGATTTTTTGATGCCTTTGCGTACGCTACAAACGAAACACTCGAAGCCTCAAAACTTATTTTTCTAAGCCTTCAAAAACTGCTTACCGGCGTGGTTCCGGCCAAAGAACTGGGCGGTGTAGTGAGTATTGTTCAGATCACCGCCGATGCTTCTAACAGCGGATGGATGGCGCTCTTTTTCTTTACGGCACTGATTTCGGTAAACCTAGGAGTGCTTAACCTCCTGCCTATTCCTGCGCTTGACGGCGGGCACATTATGTTTAACCTGTATGAGATGATTACCCGTCACGCGCCCAGTGAAGCAGTGCTGATGCGTCTGACCGTTGCGGGATGGGTGCTACTGCTTGGGCTTATGAGTTTGGGGCTTTATAACGATATTAACCGTATTTTTGGCTCTTAGCTCCACAAAAATCTTCAAAAGCAAGACTGCTCATAGGTTTGGCAAAGTAAAAACCTTGAGCTTCATCACAACCGTACTCTTTTAAAACCTGACTGACCTCAGCACTCTCTACACCTTCGGCAATCGTTTTGAGATTTAGATTTTTTGCCATCTGTATGATGGTTTGCGTAATCACGCGATCTTCTTGATTTTGCAACATTCCAAGTACAAACGATTTATCAATTTTGAGCTTATCAACGATAAACTGTTTTAAATACGAAAGGCTTGAAAAACCTGTCCCAAAATCATCAATTGAGAGTTGCAGACCAAGCGCTTTTAATGCATGGACTTCACTAAGAATTTTTTTAGTATCGTTCATCAAGATCGATTCGGTAAGTTCAACTTCAAGAAACCTAGCCGGCAAGTCACTCTCTTGTAAGGCATTTGCTATGACCTCTTTTAAATTGCCCCGCTTAAACTGAAGTGCTGAAACATTGATAGCAACCGATATCTTCAAAGCTCGTTTATGCCATATCGCCGCTTGACGACACGCTTCGCGGATAACCCATTTACCAATACTCACAATCAAGCCGTTCTCTTCTGCAATGGGAATAAAATGCATAGGCGGTATTAACCCCCACATCGGATGTTTCCAACGTAACAGTGCTTCAACACCGATGATCGCGTTGGTTTCAATATCAACTTGAGGCTGATAATAGAGCACAAACTGCCCTTTTTGCAACGCCTGCTTCAGGTCATTAAGAATTTTCAAATGCCCTATTAAATAGTGGTTGATCTGTTCGTCATAGAAGCAGTAGCCGTTTTTACCGTTTTTCTTTGCCTCAAACATGGCAATGTCGGCTTTTCGAAAAAGCGTTTCAAACGTATCGCCGTGTTTTGGGCACAGCGCAATACCGATAGAAGCCGTACATGTAAATGAATATTCTGAAATATGTATGGGTGTTTCAAGTGCGTTGTAAATCCTTTTAATCACCTTTTTTATATTATTTTTATCTTTCAGATTGGAAATAACAAGCAAAAACTCATCACCGCCTAACCGATAAAGCATATCTGATTTTTTTATTGATTCACGCAACCTATCTGCAACACTTTTGAGAACCGTATCGCCAACAAAGTGACCCAATGTATCATTGATGGTTTTAAATTCATCCAAATCAATAAACAGCATTGCGGCCATTGTGCTGTTTTGCCTAGCATTCAATATGGTCTGTTCCATCTGCTTTTCGGCTAACGCACGATTTGGCAAAGAAGTAAGTACATCATGATGCGTCAATGAATCAATCATCTGCTCGGCGTTTTTACGCTTTGAAATATCAACAATGTTAATAATTCGGTATTTTGTTTTATTGTCAGTATCATTTATTAGTGAAGTCGATATTTCAAGCGGAACGATTTCCCCGTCTTTTTTTGTAAACTTTGTTTCAAACGGTGTCTCGTATGCGTTGCAAATTGATTCTCCCAAATTGTTTTTTAAGAGATAAAGAATACAGTGCTCTTTGCAGTTTTGATCAATAAGGTCACTATTGTCATAACCGCAGATTTGCTTATAAGCAGGGTTAATCATCTCTAAATGTCTCTTTGAAGCATTGCACATGGCTATCCCTACCTTAGCATGTTCAAATACGTATTGCAACTTCCTTTGCATAAAAAGCTCCTTGGCATTTTAACTCTGTGGGAGCATACCATGTATAAGTCTTTTAATGGTCACTTTTATTAGTAATTAATACGTAATGCCTTAGTTTGAAACTGTAAAAATAGCCGTTTACTAGATATATTTACGTAGGAATATTGATGCGGTAACCGATCCCGCGTACCGAAACGATAAGATCCTCACGAAGTTTTTTTCGAATTCTTAAAATAGAGTTTTTTAAAGCAGATTCTCCCTTTTGATCAAATGACCACAAGCAATACGATATCTCTTCTAAAGAGACGGTACGGTTTCGGTTTTCGATAAGCAGTGCTAAAAGATTTGTCTCTTTGACACCCAAGGTTATCAACTCTTCGTTACGGTATATCTCTTTTGTTTCAGTGTTATAAAGAAGACCATTTCCCAAATTTAACAGCGTATTTCTTTTCTCAACACGCTTAAATGCTTTTGCCAGTGCTTCTGTCAAAGTGTCAAGCCTAACCGGTTTTACCAAATACGCATCTATAGACAGATTTGCGGCTTGAAACAGTAAATTATTTTCGCAATAGCTACTGATAAGAATAATCGGAGTATGGTAATCATTTTTGCGTATACTCCGAGCAAGAGAGATTCCGTCTCGCCGCGGCATTTTGATATCGGTAATAACAATATCCGGTGATTCATCTTCATAAAGCCGTAGGGCTTCATCACCGTTGGTTGCGGTAAGCACGTTTTTAAAAAACATTTTAAAGATTTTGACGGATTGCTCCAAGCTAATGGCATCATCTTCTGCAAAAAGAATTTTTTTATCTTGTAAAAAGGAGAAATTTTGCATTCAATGACCTCTATTTAGCATTCACAACATCTATAGTATAAGATTTATCTTAAATTATGACTTATACTGGTTACATTAAAGTTACTTTTATTTTGCGTAAAAATGACTTTAAAATGACAATAATAGTATAAGCTTTTTAAATCATGTGAATTTCATGAAAAACGTTATATTGAAAAACATTGTTGGGAGGAATGTGAATGTTATTTGGGAGCACAAAGGGATCTGAGCATACGGATACTCTTCAAATGAAAGAGAACATCACTACGCTTGATAAAGAAAATGCGGATCTACGTTTGCAACTTGCTTCACTGCAAGAACAACTTGAAAAAGGAGAGACTCTTTTAGAAGAGAACAAACTCAAAACGACATTAGCCAATCGCCTACTTGATGGCTGTGATAACAACCTAAGTCAGGTACAAAAAAATGTTGAACAAAATCTTGGACGTGCAGAAGAGATTACCAAACTCAATTCAGGATGCAGTAGCAATATCAGTAGTCTGAATCAGACAACGGAATCACTGCTACAGTCCATGCAGACCATAGCGGAAGTTTCAAATACAACGCGTGAAGATGCAAACGGGCTGAGAGATAGCGTAGATCAAATTGCACAGGTGATTGAACTTATCAAAGATATCTCCGATCAGACAAACCTTTTGGCACTCAATGCCGCAATTGAAGCAGCCAGAGCGGGAGAACACGGTCGCGGTTTTGCCGTTGTAGCCGATGAAGTTCGTAAGCTTGCGGAGCGCACGCAAAAAGCGACACTGGAAGTCGAAGTTAATATCAGCTCTTTAAAACAGAGTTCTACGACAATGCAAGAACAGAGTGAGCGTCTTGAATCGGTAGCGTCAGATTCAAATGATTATATTCAAACCTTTAAAAAAGAGTACCGAGAGCTGGTTGATACCTCACAGACTATCAAACAAGATTCAGAGTTCATAGCATTGGAAATCTTTACGGCTTTGGCAAAAATGGATCATATTCTTTTTAAAGTCAAAGGCTATAAGGGTGTTTTTGATAATACACATGCAGCATTGGGAGACCATGAACATTGCCGTCTGGGTAAATGGTATTCAACGACCGGTCAACAACACTTTGGACACACTTCCGCATATCGCCAACTCGAAACTCCTCACAAATCAATCCATGAAAATGTCAACGCCGCTTTAGAGTGTATCCGAAACGGCACCTGTTTGGCAGACATTCTTCAGGTTGTAGATCTGTTTGAGAAAGCAGAAGCATCCAGTTTAGATGTATTTCGATTGATTGACGAGATGCTAGAGCAAAGATAATGTTATTGGAATTATCATGAAAGTCGTGCTTCTCTTTTTTCTATTTTGTATCTCCCTTTGGGCAGGCTGGATTGCTGAAGCAACAATGAGCTACGATGACTGCATGGCATACGGGAAAAATGATATTAGCGTACACTACCAAAATTGTACACATACCTGCCAAATGTCATGGGAAATCGCCCATACCTTTTGTAAAGATCAAGGGGGTTATTTACCAACAATCGAAGAAATTTCTGATATCGATTATGCGCAATCTCGACCGAAAGGCTTTCTCAACTCTGCATTTTATTGGACCGCTACACAAACCGAATCGGGTGCTTACGGCTTTATTATCGGATGCAAACACGGTCAAAAAATAGATATAAATAAACACCATTTCGGCAATGTCAGGTGTTATGTCACGAGCACCAAATAACTAAGAGTGCCTAAGATTTTATCTCAACACGCTAAAATACCCTCTTCACAAAAAGGAAACTCGTGGACACGGTAGGGTATAAACAGCACATCGACACCATCATCGAAAAGATCGAAAAAGCGCGTTTACATGTAAGCGCACACCACATCGTAAAAATCGTAGCGGTGAGCAAATACTCTGATGCTAGCGCGGTGCGTGCGCTTTACGAGATTGGCCAGAGGGCATTTGGCGAAAATAAGGTGCAAGATCTCAAAAGCAAAAGCGAAACGCTTGATGATCTGCCACTGGAGTGGCACTTTATCGGCAACCTGCAAAAAAACAAGATCAACCACCTGCTTGGTCTCAACCCCTTTTTATTTCACTCGCTTGACACGTTTGAACTGGCCGAGGCACTGCAAAAGCGGTTAGAGCGTGATGGCAAAACGCTGACTGCGCTCTTGCAGATCAACTCCGCCAAAGAGGCGAGTAAATCGGGGGTTATGCCCGAAGCGGCTACGGAGCTCTATGCCCAAATTGGTGAGCAGTGCCCCAATATTAACCTTAAAGGGGTGATGAGCATTGGGGCACACAGTGATGATGAAAAAATCATTCAAAACAGTTTTGAAACCACCCACAAAATTTACGAAAGCCTCCAAGGTGCCACCCTCTGCTCTATGGGCATGAGCGGCGATTATGAGCTAGCCATTCGTTGCGGCTCCAACATGTTGCGTCTGGGTTCGGTGATGTTTCCGTCGTATTAAAATTGCATACCTAAACCTATGAACCGCATTAACGCCACCATTACCGCCATTGAGTCTGAACATCACATTACTATTATCAGCTTTAATGCCGATTCCACGCCGCTTCGCATGATGTCGCTGGAGCAAAACCTTGACTTACATGTAGGCGCTCACGTCGTGCTTGGGTTTAAAGCCTCTCACGTCGCACTCGCCAAAGCGCCGCTTGAGAACATTAGCATCTCCAACCGCTTACATGTAAGCATTGAAGCGATTGACAGAGGCGCCCTTCTTTGTGCCTTGCAACTGCGTTTTGGCGAGAGTATGCTTGAGGGTGTCATTACCAAAAACTCTTGCGAAGCGATGCAGCTACACAGTGGCGATACCATTATTGCCCTTGTCAAAGCGAGTGAGCTCTCTATTGTGGAGGTGCTTGATGATTGATTTTGAACCCTTTTACATCTCTTTTAAACTCGCCGCGATTACCACAGCCATTCTTTTTATGATTGCCCTGCCGCTTGCATGGTGGCTATCGCGCACCTCGTGCCGTCTCAAACCGTTTATAGAGACCGTGGTGTCGCTACCTATTGTTTTGCCGCCCTCGGTATTGGGCTTCTACATTCTCTATGCCCTCTCGGCTAACTCGCCGATTGGCGCGTTTTTTAAAGAGGCATTCGATATTTCGTTAGTCTTTAACTTTACAGGACTGGTCATTGCCAGCTGCTTTTACTCGTTTCCCTTTATGGTGCAACCGCTACAAAGCGGCTTTGAAGCGCTCAATAAAAACATGCTCGAAGCCTCATACATCGCCGGAAAAAATGCGCTCCAAACCCTCTTACATGTAGCCCTTCCCAACATTAAACCCGCACTGCTTAGCGCGCTGATTATCACCTTTGCGCATACCGTCGGCGAGTTTGGCGTGGTGCTTATGGTGGGCGGCTCCATCCCGGGTGAGACCAAAGTGGCATCGGTTGCCATTTATGAGTTTGTGGAAATTATGGACTATTCGCAAGCCCATATCTACAGCGCCGTGATGCTCCTTCTTAGTTTTAGCGTGCTCTTTGGCGTCTACCTTTTTAACCGAAGCCACAACCGCCGCATTGGAGTGAATTGATGCTCTCTATAACAATTGAGAAAACCCTTCACGGTGCCGTAGGCGATATGCCTTTACATGTAAACTTGGAGATTGCGCAAGGAAGCTTTGTCGCCCTTGCCGGAGAGAGCGGTAGCGGTAAAACGACTCTGCTTCGTATTTTGGCCGGACTCGAAGCGGCTAAAGGGAGCATCCGCTTTGATGATGCAGCGTGGCTTGAGGGCAGTAAAAGCCTGCCGCCGCAGCGTCGGGGCATTGGGTTTGTTTTTCAAGATTACGCCCTTTTTGAAAACATGAGTGTCAAAAAAAACCTGCTCTTTGTCAATAGTGACGAAAAGCTCTGTCGCCATCTGCTCGAACTCACCCATCTTGAAGCACTCAAAGAGCGCCGCCCCACAGCGCTTAGCGGCGGACAAAAACAGCGTGTGGCACTCTGTCGTGCGCTGATGGCGCGCCCTAAACTGCTACTGCTTGACGAACCGCTCTCTGCACTTGATCCTAAAATGCGCCAGCAGCTTCAAGAGGATATTTTAAAGCTTCACAAGGAGTTTGGCACCACGACGATTATGGTCAGCCACGACCCCAGCGAAATCTACCGCTTAAGCCAACGTGTGATTATGATGCATCACGGCAAGGTGATCAACGACGGCACTCCAAAAAAGGTATTGCTCCACGCGCAAGGGAGTCAGAAGTTTTCGCTTACGGGAGAGATTCTTGATATCATCAAAGCCGACGTGATCTATATTGCCGTTGTAGCAATCGGACAACAGGTGGTAGAGGTCGTATTAAGTGTTAACGAAGCGCAGCAGTTTCAAAGAGGCGATAAGGTCACGGTGAGCACCAAAGCGTTTGCGCCGACGCTTACGCCTGCAAGGTAACGAAAAAGCCTTTCTTATCGCCATCGCATAGCCCTACACTACCACCGTGCGCCTCGGCAATCTGTTTGGAGAGAATCAGCCCCAAACCGTTGCCTTTTTGTTTGGTGCTCTTAAAGGCTTCAAAGAGCATCTTTGTATTCTCAATCGCCATACCGCTATCATAAATCTCAAAGCGGTGTACACCGTTTTGGCTTACATGTAACAGCTCTACCCTGCCCTCATCATGCTCATCAAGTTCGATGGCGTCGATGGCATTGAAAATAAAATTGCTAAAAAGCATCACCAGCAGATCCAGATCGCCTTGAAGCTCAAAATTCGCTTGCGGAAACACAAACTCAATCTCTTTGGAGTAACTGTAGTAGCTAATGGCGGTGAGCAGTTCCGTATGAATCTGCTCCCAATCAATCGGCGCTATCTGCGCTTTGATGCCTTTGGAGAACATCAACGTCGCTTTGATAATGCGCTCGATGCGGTAGATCGATTTTTGAATCTCAAAGACAATCGGCTTGTTTTGAGGAATCACTTTTTTCATCAACGTCGAAGTCAGTAGCGAAATGGAGCCGATGGGGTTGCGAATCTCATGGCTTAGATGCGCGGCCATCTGCCCCATAGTCGCCAAATTCTCTTTGCGTTTTTGCTCGGTAATATCGGTAGCAGAGATAAGGCGCTTCTCTTGGTAGGTCGCTTTTTTAATCAGAAAGTAGTGATCTTTAAAGTGTACTTCGTTCTCATCGGCGCTCAGATCGAGATGATCTAAAAACTCATGCAACTCTTTGGCTTTGGAGTTTTCCAAAAAGACACTGCCGTCCTCTTCTAAAATCCAGATGGCATTGGGCAAAAAAGCGACCACCTTCTCAATGGTGCCTTGCAGATGATCGTAAGAGCTTTTCAGCGCTTTAAAATCCGCTTCGACCTTGTAGGTCTGCTCAATAAGAAGTTGCAGCTCTTCGGCGGTAATGCCCTCAGCCACGTGCAAGTCTTGAGACGATTTTAAATAATCCGTACGCGTCTTTACTTCCGGCAAGCTCACGGATAGAGTGCATGGCAAGCGTAGGTAGCCCAATATCGACCGTCTCGATGCCCAGTCGCGTTGCCGTAATAGGGCCGATTGTGGAGCCGCATCCCATATCGCTACGGGTTACAAACTGCTGCAAAGCTTCACCCGCTTGATCCGCCGCTCTTACGATGCGCGAAACCGATTCGGCATTAGAGGCGTAGCGCTGATTGGCGTTGATCTTAATCACCGCGCCACGGTTCATTTGCGGTTTGTGGTTCGGTTCGTGCTTGTCGCTAAAATTGGGATGCACTGCGTGTGCATTGTCGCACGAGATAAGCAATGAGCGGCGTAGCATCTGCGTATACGCCTCTTCATCCTTTTCAATCCGGCGCAATACCTGCTCTAAAAACGGTCCCGCCGCACCACTCGTAGAAGCGCTTCCTACCTCTTCATGATCAGAACAGAGCATCAATACAGGGCTCTCTTGCTCTACATGTAAGAGACTATGTAGCGCCACATAACAGCTTAACAGATTGTCAAGACGCGCCGAAGCGATAAAATCGTTTTCTAGCCCGACATAGCCTGATTTTTGCGTATCGTAAAAGCTCAATTCATACGAAAGAACACGCTTACATGTAGGGAGCTGCGACATCAACAACGCCTGAAAATCAAAATCTTCGTTTTGCGACGTTAACACAGGTGCGATGTCATTTTGCATATTAACACTGCGTTCTTTGTTGGCTTTAGAATCAAGGTGAATAGCGAGTGAAGGGATAATAGCAATAGGTTTTTTAAAATCAATCAGATGCGACACCATACGCTCATCGTCATTTAAAACAACCACTTTACCGGCAATAGAGAGATCACGGTCAAACCAAGGATTAATAAGTACGCCACCATACGGCTCAACACCAAGCTGAACGACACCCTCTTTTCGAATCACAGGATTGGGCTTGATTTTGAGGTTTGGCGAATCGGTATGCGCGCCCAGCATAAGATAATCGCGACGCGTTTTGGGGTAGGTAAAGGCAATAATGGAGCCGTCATTGCGGGTGACAAAATAGCGCCTGTTTTCACTAAGCGCCCACGTATCGGTTTCGACAAGTTCACTAAAACCGTGATCTAAAAGTTGCCGCTTCATCCACAAAACGGCATGATAAGGCGTAGGAGCGCTGTCTAAGAACTCCAGAAGCTTGTCGTTAAAATCCGTATTCATTAATGCTTAAGTTCCATCTCCGCACGACGGTTTTTCGCACGACCTTCATCGCTACTATTATCGGCAACCGGTTCGCTCTCACCTTTGGATAGGGTTACAATGCGCTTAGCATCTATGCCGTTACCGATAAGAAAGGCAGCAATAGCTTTGGCACGTTTATCGGCTAGCTTTTTATTAAATTTATCAGACCCGATACTGTCCGTATGTCCAACTACGGTAATTTGGCTCTCCGGCTGTGCCTGCAACGCTTTTAAAAGGGCTTCGAGTTTAGCAATATCTTTTTGAATTGAAGCAGAATCATAATCAAAATAGATCGGCTCCATACCATCTACAAAATAGATATCAACCCGACGGTTTTTCGCACGACCTTCTGCCGTCGTATTATCGGCAATCGGACGGCTTTCACCTTGCGCCGTAGTCACGACACGTCCTGTAACCAAACCTTTAGCCACGACATAATCTTTGGCCGATTCGGCGCGTTTAAGTGAAAGTTTTTGATTATACGCCGTAGGTCCCGTACTATCGGTATGCCCTTCAAACTCTACTTTGGTCGCTTCGTGATCGCCCAAACACGCTACTACGGAATCTAAAGCTTCTTTAGATGCAGTGTTCATCTGGCTATCATCGAAATCAAAATAGATGCGGCGCGGTAGCGTGCTAAGATCACACGGCGGCACAGCAACATCGGTTGCCACGACAGCTACAGGCTCAACGCTAGCACTCTCTTTCACTTCGCCGCTATCTTCATACGCCATCGGTGCCGCTTCGGTTGCAAACGTAAAATTCAACCCGACCATTCCTGAAAGTGCAAGCCAGTCGTTTTGCGTAATCGTCTTGGTTTCGGTCTTGTATTTGGTGGTAAAGTTATAGCCGTCAAGACGCACGCCGAGTGAGAGTTTTAGCCAATCATTTAATGGAACGTACATGCCGCCTTGAAGCGTACCGACAACGCTGTCCATAGTTTTATCACGGCTCTCGGTATTGCTAAGCGGTGCCTTTTGCCAGCGCATCATGCCATATCCGACGCCCGCAGAGACAAACGGTTCAATCATTCCCATAGCTTCAAAATCGTGATAGAGCCCTACTCCGATAGTGTTAGCGTCACGATCACTGTATGAGCGTCCCGTAACATCGACATAAGGTTTAAACTGATGAAAAAAGCCCTCATCAGCCACATTAAAGCCTGCCGAAAGGTCGTAAATCCAGCCATCGGATTTGATCTCTTTGACGTCAACGCCTTTTACTTCTTCGAGTTTTTGAAATGCGTGGCTATAGCCGCCGCGCACGCCAATATAATCTACAAAAGACGCACTCGCTGAAGAGACCGCAAGAAGTGCAAACACAGATAATTTGATTCTCATAATTACACCCCGCTCGTATTAAGATCGATAAAGCGTATTTCGTTGACATGACCGTTTTGGCCAAAATCGTTATCGTTGATAAAGAAGTAGCGATCCGCACCACCCATTGGCGCTTCGGAGAGCCCTTGCACTTTTATCGGCATACTTACGGCAGAAGTATCAATGGCATGTTTTACTAAATTGACGCCAGAAAGTACCACACCATATACGCGCGTTGCACTGCCGCTATCTTCGACGACAAGCAGTTTATTGGTATCAAACCGGTGCATTTCCGTAACGTAAAAACCGTTATCGACCGTATAGTTGTGGTCGTTGTTTATGGTTGAAATATCCAATTCATTGAGATTGCTATTGGTAAATGATGCCGAATAGAGGCGTAATGTATTAGCAGGATCACCGTTTAAAGCGGCATCGGTCATAAAGTAGATCTCTCCGGCCAACTCATCTACTGCCAATGCTTTAATGCCATGGTGCGCTTGACGCTGTGTAAGTTCTGAGGGCAAGGAGTCATTCACATCGTATGTGGTCGCAAAGTACCACCCTTGCGGTACATAACGTTTTGTGACCAGACCGCTTTCACTAAGATGCGCTATTGAAGCCGTATACTCCTCGGCTATCCAGTAGCCTCTGCCTGATGATAGTTTCACCACAGCTTCGGGATCCATCGCATTGGCGTTGTAGCTTATCTCGTTACCGTTGCGATCATACGCTTTTTGGCTAGAGTTGGTATCCATTAATGGATGAAACAGTGGGCTTATAGTGCTTGAAGCATTTGCTTGGAGTCGAGTCACTCCCGTAACTCTGGCACGATTGGTAGCTTCATTAAACTCAAACTCTAAAATTGCCGGCGAGAACTGGCTTTGTGTTAAAGGAAAAATAGTGCCGCTACCGGGACACACACCGTTATGATCGGCACAATTAAGCGCAAGTCCGTTATCGGTCAACAGATAACTTTTTCCGGCATCCGTACTCGCTCCGTTACCGATACCCAGGTCCACATTGATCCATTGACCGTTTGCAAGTTGAACTTTACACATAGGAATTACAATATTATTTAATGCATAGCTTGACCCAACCGAAGGAAGTTGACACGGTTTACTCACACATACACCTGATCCATCTACACGATATCCCAAAGTTTCATACGCCGTACATGTAGGACACCCGTAGTGATCATCACGACAGTTTTGTGTAACACATACACCGCTTCCATCGGCATTATAAGTCAATTTTTCATAACTGTAACAGCTGGGGCACTCATATCCATCATCACGACATGTCAACGCAACACACTCCGCAGCTGTAGCATTAATCTCAACAACTTTTTCGCCATCGGGACATGAAGTGATTTTACAATATCCGCTCTCATCGGCATTATAAAAAAGCTCTTCCCACGGTGCGTTACATGTAGGGCATTCGTAACCGTCCGTTTCACACGTTTTAGGAATACACTCGGCTACCGTTTCACTAATCTCATGTACTTTTTGATCATCCGGACATGAGGTAATTTTACAATATCCGCTCTCATCGGCATTATAAAAAAGCTCTTCCCACGGTGCGTTACATGTAGGGCATTCGTAACCGTCTGTTTCACACGTTTTAGGCACACAAACCCCATTATCGGCCTTTTCGCCCGTGCCACACTGCCATACGCTCTCATCACATCCCGACATCGTCATAATTACTATGACAGGCGCCAGATACCTTATCAATTTTGCTATCATTGCCTCACCTTACCAAACATAATGAAGCGCATTATAAAACGCGCTTCATTATAAACGCGTTAAGCTACGTTAACAAACTCAAGTTTTTCAAGCGCTTCGATCACTTTGCTATCGACACGAATCGCTGAATCAATCACAATATTTTGCAGTTTACTCACCAGCGTAACCTGTAGTGGCCGATTGCCTGGATGCTGACGGATTAAGCGGTATAGCGTCTCAAGATGCTCCGTATCACGGCTTACATGTAACTGTACAAACACCGGTTCGGGCGGTTTTTCTACAATCTTCGTATCGACCTTTTTAGCCTCTTTAAGCGCCTCTTTTAGTGCCATAATCTTCGTCACGCCGATGCGGGTAAACTGTTCGGTGTGCGTGATTTTCACCTTAAACGCCACCGGCTCTTCAAGGTTCATCTTCTCAAGCTCTTCGAGTTTATCGCTAAAAAGCATCATCTCGATATTACCGTGAAAGTCCATTAAATTCACAATACCGAACTGGTTTCCTTTTTTGGAGATCTTTCGAGTGATCTCCTCGACTTTACCGATAAAAATCGCGTTAGAACCATCCGCTACATTGTCGATATCGCTTGAGAGCGTGTAGTTGATAGCATCAATCTGTTCGCGGTAATCATCAAGCGGATGGCCCGAGACGTAAAAGCCTAGCGTCTCTTTTTCAAACTCCAAAATCTCTTTGAGCGCGTATTCACTCTCATTGGTAAGGGTGAGTTTCACCGTCGTAATCTCGGCATCGTCGCCAAAGAGGCTGCCCGTTGCATTTTTCTTGGCCTGCGCCGCATCTTTTGCCGTATCAATTAAGAGTTCAATCTGCTGTAACAGCGCACGCCGCGACATACTAAAACAGTCAAATCCGCCCGCTTTGATGATCGACTCGATCACCTTCTTGTTCACCTTTTGCGGATCAATACGGTTTACAAAATCTTCGACGTTGTGAAACGCGCCTTCTTGCCTTACATGTAAGATAGAGTGTACCGCCGCGCTACCGACACCCTTGATGGCACCCAACCCAAAAAGAATAAAACGTTGCTCCTCTTCGATAACCGGCGCAAACTCCAAAAGCGACTTATTAATATCGGGCGGAGAGAGCTCAATGCCCATGCGCTTGACTTCATCAATATATTTCACCACTTTATCGGTGTTATCTTTCTCACTCGTTAGCAGTGCGGCCATAAACTCTTCGGGATAGTAGCACTTAAGCCACGCCGTCTGAAACGTGACCATCGCATAAGCCGCAGAGTGCGATTTGTTAAACCCGTAGCCCGCGAACTTTTCGATCAGATCAAAAAGCGCCGAGGCTTTTTTATAATCGAGCCCCTGATTTTGCGCTCCTTCGGAGAATTCACGGTTGTATTTCTCCATCAGATCAACTTTTTTCTTACCCATTGCCCGACGCACGATATCCGCGCCGCCGAGGCTAAAACCGCCCACGGTCTGCACAATCTGCATGACCTGCTCTTGATAGACAATCATCCCATAAGTAGGTTCCAACGTCTCTTTGAGCATATCAAAGCTCACCTCTTCAAAAGGGTAAAAGATCTTTTTGCGCCCATGTTTGCGCTCAATAAAATCATCCAGCATTCCCGACTCCATTGGCCCGGGACGATAGAGTGCGAGTACCGCAATCAGGTCTTCAAAACTAGAGGGTTTAAGACGTTTATTAAGATCTTGCATACCCGAACTCTCTATCTGGAACATCCCTACCGTCGCACCGCTTTGAATCACCCTGTAAACTTCAGGATCATCCACATCAATACTGTGCCAATCAATCTCACGCTCATGGCGCATTTTGACCAGTTTGAGCGCATTATCAATCACATCAAGCGTTTTAAGCCCCAAAAAGTCAAACTTGATCAGATCGACATCTTCAAGGTAGTTGAGCGAATACTGTGTGACAAAGGTCTCCTCGCCCGAGGGTTTATAGATCGGCGTCTTTTTCCAAAGCGCTTCATTGGAGATTACCACGCCCGCCGCGTGCATGCCGGCGTTGCGTTTAAGGCCTTCAAGTTTTTTGGCAAACTCCCAAACCCGCGCGGCTTGCTGATCGCTCTCGATGAGTTCTGAGATTTTCGGCTCTTTTTGGTAAGCTCCGGGTTTAAGCTCGCCGTTTTTCATTTTGCCGTTTAGCGTAATGCCCAGTTCATCGGGAATTAGCTTGGCCATTTTATCGGCTTGAGAGAGCGGCATGTCTAAAACCCGCGCCACGTCGCGGATGACCCCTTTGGCCAAAAGCGAACCAAAGGTGATAATCTGCGCCACCTGATCACGTCCGTATTTTCGCACCACATAATCAATAATCTCGCCACGACGCGCCTGCATAAAGTCCATATCGATATCGGGCATCGATACCCGTTCGGGATTTAAAAATCGCTCAAAAAGAAGATCGTATTTCATGGGATCGATATCGGTAATCTCAAGTGCATAAGCTACCAGACTCCCCGCAGCCGAACCGCGCCCCGGCCCCACGGCAATGTCCATCTCTTTAGCCACCTTTACAAAGTCCCAAACAATCAGCATGTAGCCGGGAAACTTCATGGAGTTAATGACATTCATCTCATACTCAAGCCGCTCACGATACTCTTTATGGCGTGTCTTGGGTACATATTTTAGACGCTCCTCAAGCCCTTTTTTGCAGCAGTGAATAAAATACTCCGCATCGTTTTTATCGGCCGCACTTAACCACTTTTTGCGCGCCTCTTTGTCTGCATCTTCACCAAGCGCGGCATCGTCGCTATGATTTACATGTAAGCCTTCCGCTTCGGCGTATTCGCGGGTAAATTTAAAGTTTGGCGGCGTGGGATCGCCCAGTTTTAGCTCTAATTGGCATTTATCTACTATCTCTTGCGTGTTCTCAAGTGCTTCGGGAATGTCGGCAAAGAGCCGTGCCATCTGCTCGGGACTTTTAATATAAAACTCATGCACCGAGTGGCGTAGGCGGTTGGGGTCGTCATAGAGTTTATTCATCCCGATACACATAAACGCTTCGTGGTATTGCGCATCATCGGCAAAGGTGTAGTGGGTGTCGTTGGTGGCGATAATTTTAATACCGGTCTCGCGGGCGAGTTTTAGCAAGGGCTCATCAATGTAGAGCTGATCGCCGATACCGTGACGCATCAACTCCAAATAAAAATCATCGCCAAATATCTCTTTATACTCCAGCGCGATGCGTTTGGCTTCATCATACCCGAGTGCCCCGTTTTTAACGTTACGCTCATTTTGCAGGTTAAGATGCCAGTTCACTTCGCCCTGCAAACAGGCCGAGGTGCAGATAAGCCCCTCGCTGTGTTCGCGCAAAACCTGCTTGTTGATACGCGGAAAGTAGTAATACCCCTCAATATAGGCTTTTGAGGAGAGATACATCAGATTTTCATACCCCTTTTGGTTTTTGGCAAACAAACAGATATGAAAACGCTGTTTGGTGCTCTTGTCATCCAGTGTTTCGCCGTTATGAAGATAGCCTTCCATGCCAATCACGGGCTTAAGCCCCGCCTCTTTGGCTTGCAGATAAAAGTCGATGGCACCAAACATATTGCCGTGATCGGTCATGGCCACCGAAGTCATGCCCAGCTCTTTAACACGGCTCATCAAAGCGGAGATTTTGTTGGCGCCGTCAAGCAGGGAGTATTCGGTGTGCAGATGCAGATGGGTGAAGGGTTGAGCGCTCATAATTGTTCCTCAAACTGATACGAAATTATAGCGTTCCAGTTTGAAGATGGGCTGTAATTTTAGAGCTCTGTTACTACGTCTTTTTAGCACAATGGAGATTCTCTTAACATTGATTCTCAATTAATGGCGTATAAAAGTAGTAGTACTATTTTTATCTACAACTGATATCTCATAAATATACGTATGATAATTGTAATCGGCAGTTACACTACCGGATGGATATTTGTAGGTATAATGGATTTCCAATACATTAACCCAAATTGCTAGTTGAGCGATTGGAACGAAAGTTGGTTGTTCCAGAGAAACTGTCTTGGCGGAGAGGTTCTCATGGAACACAGGATTATAACAATATACTGCTTCATCGACGAGATGCTAAAACAGATGGGTATCGAAGATGATGTACGATCAGAGATCAGTAATGCGGAGGTGTTGAGTTTGGCGTATCTGGCGATCAGCGATTTTAACGGGAACTATTATAAAGCACATCAGCACTTGATGCTGGGTAATTTGTTTACGCCTATTGAGTATTCCCGTTTCATACGCAGAGTCAATGCTTTGCATGAGGTTATTGAAACCCTGTTTGCGAAACTGGCATCACTATTTACGCAGATTCATCCCACACAGATATATGCCATCGATTCTTTTCCCGTGGAGTTATGCCAGATTCAGCGAGAGAAGCAGTGCAATTTATGGAACGATCCAGAACTTAAAGGCTATAACGCATCGAAAAAGCGTTATTTCTACGGCTTTAAAGTCCATATGGTTACTACCACCGATAAAGAACCCGTACACTGCTTCATTTCTATGGGCAAAGAAGCCGATGTGACGGTTGCCTATGAACTCATACCCAAACTGCCCGATGGTGCTATCGGTATCGGTGATAAGGGATATGTTTCCAAAGAGCTTGAACGTCTCGCCAAAGAACATGATGTGACATTCAAACCCATCTATCGGGAAAATCAAAACATCGAAGACAACGAGTATTTTATCAAACGCAAACTCAGAAAACAGATTGAAACAGCCTTTTCAATCATCACAGCTAAATTTGGCAAAGTTATCAAAGCAACATCAATCAAAGGATTCCTGACCAAGTTGAAGCTCTTTATAGTAGCCTATTCGATAGATTGCTTTTTCAAGCTTCCAGAAGAGAAACAATCACTGCTGTTCGCTTCAGCGAACTAGCAATTTGGGTTACATTATTGATTTGAACCGCTTGAAAGCAGGTTATATCGCCACTACTTGAGCCAGGTTCAACCGTAATCCACACTAAAGAATTTTTGGTAAAATCAACAGAGAGATCATTTTCGCCAAAGGCATTGAGATAATCATTCTCAAACGTCTCTCTATCAGTATAAACCAATTCTGCTACATTATCTATATTCCCACCAGTCTGTTCACGGAGACGTTCACTACTGATTGCATCATTTTCTGAATAGACTTTACAGCTACTATTTGATGTATTGTGATCCGAACCACAGCCAAAAAATCCAAAAAGTATTAACACTATAAAAAGTATTTTCATCGTTTTACTTTGCAACGACTGCATAACCTAATTCCAAACGAGATTTAATGATATTTTGCATCATAAACTGACCTTACGCACAAGGCACTAAAATTGCCTAAAACGAGATATGGCAAAAGATTATATCGAACTCTATACGGACTATTTGATCAGCGACAACGATTTGGCAACAATAATTACAAAAAAAAACAGATTCATTTAAATTCACAACTACACTTAGAGCATCTAATAGAGTCCGGTATATATGCTATAATTCATTGAATTACATAAATAATTATTTGAAGGATTACGATGCAAGCTTACAAACGTGATGAAATGATCTCCGTCACTGATTTGCTAAAAGGGTTCAAAACGACTCTGGAAAAATTAACGTCGCATCAGCTTGACAAGGTCGCTGTGATGAAAAACAATAAACCAGAGGCTGTCATAGTGAGTATCGATGAATAGGAACGCCTTCAATCCACACAGTATTGGAACCGTTTTGATGAAAAAACTTATTTAAGCAAAGCTTATGAATCGCTAAGTGATACAGGTTCACAATCTATATCAATTGAGGAGCTCGACACCAAGCTTAATGATATTATCAATCGTTATGAACATTGAGTGCTTACCGTCGTTTGTCAATAGACTTGAAGGATTCGTAGAAATCATCGCTAGAGACAAACCTTCTGTAGCGCGTAAGTTCCATAAAGAGAGCATCAATGTTTGCAAAGAGATACAAAACTTTCCCTACAAGCATAGAAAATCGATATATTTTGACAACGAAAATATTCGGGACTTAGTGCATAGAGGCTTTGTGATTCTTTATAAAATTGATGAAGATACGATACGCGTTTTTGCCTTTATGAATCGTAATGCATTATCCGATAGTGAGGAAATCTCCAGCTACAACAACTTGCATTCTTAGTAGCCAAATTTGCTATCTTTTGTAATCACTCACTAGAGCGCAATTTATGCCTCTCTGTAATATCAATTTTATAAAGGCCATCCCTATTTTTATTAGAGAGAAACATGTATTGAAAATTTGTAAAATCAAAGATTTGAGCCGTTGCATATTGAATTACCAGTTCCTTATTTTTTGCCCAAATGACTTCCAGATCACTAATTCTGTCCGCTTTAAAAATATACGAATCAAACCAGGATACGTTTTCATCTTTTGGGACTAAAAAAATACGATAAGAGCGTGAAGTCGTAGCCCCGCAATCTTTTGTAATAGTAACACTATCTACACGATTATCTGGGGAAGAGAGCCTCATTATCTCTTTGGTATCGCAAGATGCACTCAGTATTAAGTATGCACTTCCTATGAGCAATATTAACACCCCAAAAAAGCCATAAATAATTTTTTTCATGACAACAATCTACATTCATAGTAGCCGAATTTACTATCTTTTGTGATGATCAGATAGTTGTTTGAGATAGCCTGAGAGATAATCATTCTATCAAATGGATCTCTATGATGAAACGGTAGGCTATAAAGCCCGAGTGCGCTTAGCGCATCAAAATCCAATATCTCAAGCCCCATTTCATCGGCCATTGCCAAAATGTCAAAATCAATATCAAGATTACCCAAAGATTTTTTGATCATCATCTCTGCAATACTGATTGTGCTTAGATAGATGTTATGCGTCGTATCTTCGAGATAGCGCATATGCACGTCACTCACTTTTTCCGGCTCATACACAAGCCATAAAAAGATATGCGTATCAATGAGAATATTCACTATATATTCCCATAAAACATACTATTGATTTCCTCACTCTCTTCGTTAAAATCATCAGGTACGTTATACGTTCCGGCGAGTTGTCCGAAGATTCTCTTTTTTTTTGTTTCACTATAAGGGACAAGCATCGCCATTTTTTTATGTTTTTTGCCATACTCGATAACAAAGGTCTCTTTCATCGTTTGTACCTCTTGAAGAATCGAAGAAAATTCCGCTTTAAACTGCCCTACTTGTACGACTTTCATAAAACCTCTTTGTATCATTCATGGATCGATTATAACTTAGCATGAGCATTTTTGTCAAGTTGTCAAAAACATCTACATGTAAATCACCACTTCTGCTTTAAACCACTCGAACTACTCTGCTCTGAGCGCTCATGCTTCTTTTTCACTTCAAACGTATATTGCGCAACGTCGTAATCACTTATACGGTTGTCATACATGGCTTCGCTTAGTACGGCGGGCAACATACATTCTCCGGCACTGGTTACGCGAAGTGGCGTATAAAAGATGATAGGTTGAAACTTTTCAATCGGTATCTTTCGTGTTGAAAAAAGATTACCAACAGGATACTCCCACGCCGTAATCGTGCCTTTAAGCGACACAAAGGTGAGCACCCTATCATCGCGGATATCCTGATAATCAGGTCTAAAATTGGCGCTGTTTTTAACATAATCCGAACGTTGGTTGGAATAGATACGCTCGTTGATAATCTCAAAACATGACGGTGCGCGTTCGCTGATAACGACGTTTTCAATATCCTCTTTGCTTTGCAGCTCAATTTTGGAGTAGATCAGGTCTCCGATTGCCAGTGAATCCAGTGCTATCTCATCGCCCGTTTCATTCACAAAAGTACGGCGAATATTAAGCGCCTTATCCGTGCCAAGACGTTCTAAATGGCGAAGCTCTTGCGGCAGATACTGCGACATATCAATGCTGTAGCTTACCAGATTTCCGTGAGGTTCCAGCACGATGTTTGGCGTGTTTACGCTTTGTTGCAGACTAAAAGGTTTGTCGTATTGATGCGCAGTGCCATCAAGCGTAACGACGGTATTAAACGCTTTTGCAGGATGGTTTTTATAATACGCCGCCAAAGCGCGCAGTGCCATTGCTTTTTCTTGAGTGGAATAGGTTCGCATTACCGCCTTTTTAACTGCTTCAAGCAGACGTGTTGAGAGATCGTTTTTCTCAAAATTGCTTACATGTATATAAAGCGCAAAGGCAAGGTCGCGTGATCGGCTGTAAAAACCGTAGCCATACTCTCGTTTCAAAGAGAGCGCATCAAAGTCTATTTTTTCGATAGCCGAGAGCACTTTGACCATCTCCTGTTTCATCTGCATTTTTTTGAGTATAGCCGCCATCATATAGTGGGTGAGCAGATTGCCTTTGTAGACACCGCGATCATATAAGGTGTTTGCCAATGAGGCATCAAGACGATTGTGCATCGCTAGCAAATATGCCGCATACAGGCGCTCAAAATCCGATGGAGCACCGTAATGGTAACTTCGGTACCCCTCTGCCACACTACGAAGTCCACGATATACCCCAATGATCATATCCGGCGACAGATCAAATTTTTGGGCGTCTAGTTCCAGTAACATGTCACTGGCATATACCGATGCAAAAGGATTGACATAACCGCCGTTTTGCCAGTAGGCAAATTCGCCGCTGCTTCGTTGCATATCATAAAGTTTTGTGATACCCTCATTTAGAAAATGCTTGCGGTCATCAAGCAAATGGCGTGTCTCTTCGTCGATATCACCCTGAACAAACGGCTCAATATAGAGCATCGCCAGCATTTTTGAACTGGTCTGTTCCGCACAGCCGTAAGGATATCCGATAAGATAATTCAGACTTGATCGTAACTGGGTGATAAAATTATTTGAGACTGTCACGTCGATTTTGGGCGGCGTGCTTCCTTGCATATAATTTTGAGGAATCTCAAACACCTCTTTTTGTGCGCTTTCGCCCTTGATAGTGTGTGTCGTAAGCGGATAGGGTTGCAGTACCGGAATTTCTACTTTGTGTATGTAGCGCTCTGATGGCGTCTGCGCGCTTAAAAACACTTCGCCTTTTCCAAAAGCGCGCGCCGTCATATTGGAATCAAGCAGTTTCGATGTGTTTGCCGGTACGAGTAACGTGTGCTCCAAGCCCTCAAGCGAGAGCGCGTCGGAGGTCTTGGCAGTGAGTGAGAGATTCACGTCGTTTTGCGTCGTGTTAAAAACGCGTATCGGAATACTGACACGATCTCCCACAAGCGCTACTCTTGGGTACGTCGGTTTGATAATCACGTCATCACGTACAACCAGCTCTTTAGAAGTCGCGCCAATGGCATCTTTGCTCAAAGCCAGTGCCACGATCATCGCTTTGCCGTTATATGATGGAACAGGGAGCGTAAACGTGGCCGTGCCGTTGGCATCGGTTTTAACCATGCCAGACCAATAGACAAACGGCTTGACTCTTTTAGCTCCCGTGTCGGGCGCAAGGTGTTTACGCGCTTTTGAAAGCAGAGCCGTATCGCCTCCGTAAGAGAGCATTTTACCCTCCGTCATATAGTGCATTACTTTGTCGTACAGATCGTAAAGTGAGACTTTTTCATCAGCTTTTCGGGTAAAGAATGCAAAAGGCCTTGGCGGTTTTTGGCCGCTGATCTGTAAAATACCCTCATCCACAACACTAAGTAGCAGATAGCTCTCTTTTGCGCCTTTTACCGTAATATTCAGATCGCGGTTGGAGCGCGTGACGTCCGCCGTTACAATCTCGGGAATACTATGGTGCGTCTCGCGATTAGGGGTAATAAAACTGCTACTGCGCGCGCGAAACGGCAACAGTAGCGAAGGCGTATCGGTTTTGCGTACCATCAGCGTGTGCAGATAGAGTCCGTCACCCAGCTCGAAGTTGAGTGGGATATCTACCGAGGCACTTCCTTTTTTGATATCGAGCACTTTATGCCACAGCACGCGCTCTCCCTCAACGCTCACTAAAAGCCGCCCCGCTTGCAACGGGGACTTAATGCCTACTTTGAGCGTGTCGCCTTTTTTATAAGGTTTATCTTCAAAATTCACTTCGATCTTGCCCATATCGTTGGTGGGGGAGATAGGGTTGTAATCCCATCCGCGCACGCTAAAACTTTGCGTTGCGCTGTGGCCGCCCAGACGGTCGCTTACTTCGATCACATAGTCGCCGCTTGTCGCGAAATTTTTCTCATAAGCTTTGTCGGCATCAATCGTAAAACTCTCAATATCCTCATACTCTTTCGCCCATCGGTAGTGTCCACTGGAGTCGTACATGTAATGCCACCGGAACCTTTTAACGTTCACGTCCAAAGTTCCTTTCATGCGTTGTTGCGTCAGCGGGTCAAGTAGCACGGCATCCAAACGTAGCGGCGTGTCGGTATCAATACTGGCGTCTGCAAGATGTAACCCTACAAGACGACTGTAGGGGTAAACTTCCACACTCTTATAGGCTGAAACACCTCGCCCGTCATCAAATACGGTGAGTCCCAGTTGTGCTTGCAAAATGGAGGGAGCCTTTTGTTTGATATCGATAGGAAAAACCACCGTGGCGTTGCCCTCGGCATTAAGATAAAGGTCGCGTTTTAGATCAAGATAGTTGCTCACATTCTCGCCTTGAAGCAGTTCGTTAGAAAAACTGTAGTCGTCATACGCTTTGTTGTGGTAGGTTTTGGCAACCGCACTTAAACGTATTTCGGCTTTAAGATTCGCTGCGGGCGCTCCAAAAAGATACTCACTGCCAAGATTGGCCTTAATTACATCGCCTATGGCATAAGCTTCTTTAGTAAGCGTAATGCTGTTTTTGATTCGTTGCGGCATAAAGGCTTCGACGCGATACTGTTTTGATGCAATCACGCGGTCGGCAAACGTGACTTTTAAATTATAGGTTCCTGTCGGGTAGGCCTCACTCATGTTTAGCGTCAATGATACGCCACCCGCATCATTGGTCTGATAAGAGTGTTTATGAATTTCGCGGTTTGTAGGGTCGGTAATGCTGATGAGTAGCGGCATGGAGGTACTGGAGGCGTAATTTTTATCCTTAACGACAATCAGCGCCGAAAGATCCTCGCCGGGGCGAACCAGATCGCTTTGAAAATAGACCATCACTTTGTATTTTTCATACGTTTTTGGAGCATACGGCATACCGACACCATTGAGCGGAGAGTTGAGAACTAAAAAGTTCTTATCCCCATTTGACTCAACCACAACAGCTTTGGGGTACTGCTTGGAGAGTGCTTTTTTCTTGTAAAGCCAAATACCGCTTTTATCGGTTTTGCCACTTGCAATGAGTTCGTTTTTATATGAATACACCGAAACTTTGGCATTTTTAAGTGCTTTGGTACTGCTCAGTTTTGAAGCGGAGACGAAAAGTTGATCGTTAGAGAGTTTGCTCACAATGCCGATATCACTGAAAAAGACGGTTTTCTCTACCTGTTTGTCTTTGTCATAATGAATAATAAGTCGGTAAATACCGCTTTCAAGCTCTCCCAAAAATGGTTTGAGCGAGATTTTGTTGCGGCTAAAGCGGTTTTTTTCGCCGTCAAGCTCAAAGGTTTTGGAGAGCACCTGCTTGCCAAGTTTATAAACCTGCGACTTATATCCTTGCTCCAGATTGATGAAATAGCGGTAGTTTTGCTCTAACAATTTTTCGATGACAATGTTGATTTTGCCAACATTGGTGCTTTCAAACCCGACTTCGCCCAACGTAGAGAGGTAAGGTTGATCGCTTTCAAATTTTAGCGCGCTTAGGCGGTCGCCGATGGTAACATTGTAGCTATAATCGTTTCGCAACTGATAATTATAACTGTCTTTCAGCCCCTTTTTCAGCGTTATTTTGTAGGTTTTTCCCGTTTCAAAATCGCCGATAACGTCAATGGCGTAATAAGAGCGCTGTGAAAGTTTCTGCTTGCGGCGCTCATCGCTGCCGACATACTGCGTTTCAGAGATACTTAAATCATTCACGCCTTCCACTTGCACGAATTTTTTGATAGAGGTGTCGTAAAAACTACTCTCAAAATAGAAGCGTATACCGATTTTTCCGTCTTCAAGGGCAATAAAACGCGGTGCGTCGTAAATGGTCATGCTACGGCGGTGAGGATCGTCGTTATACGTCACGGCGTTGGTATCAAAATGCTCTTCATACGCTTTTTGCAACATGGCACCGCGAAGCGATGCAAGATTTTGATCGATACTCACTACTAACTGCGTATGATCGACCGGCTCTTTTAGGCGTATAAGAAAGTGGCGCCCATCCAGCGCTTCAGAAATATCATACGCAAGCTCAGTTGATGAGAGACGCTCTTTTTTATAAATTTTCAGCGCTTTTCGCAACGCTTCGGATGAAACGGTGTCATTAAGTGCAATGCGCAGGCTCCCTTTGGGAAAAAAGAGCACCTCATCTACCGCAAAGGGTTCCGTATGCAATGTAACAGCGGAAGATTTGCTAAAAAAAGTTTCGTTAAGACGGCAGTGATACTCACTCCCTGCCATGAGTGCTTCGCGCGGATAAAGCGTAATCTGGCGCGGTGCGCTGTATTCAAAAGCGCCGCTAAGATTGTGATCACAAAGAATCAGCGCATTGTGGCTGTAGGTTCCCGTCTGCTCATCCAAAAAGCGTTCACCGCTAAGGTTAAATGTAATAGCCCGTGTATCAACACTCAGTGTATGTGAATCTTCTAGCAGACTCATATCTATAGGGTTAGCATAGGCAAGAACGCCGACAAAAAACAGAAAAAAAAGCTTAAAAAGTCTCATGGGTCACCTTTATAGTAATAGTATGGGTTGTGAGTGATGCCTCAGTATCGTAACATTCGATACGGTGGGTGCCAGGCTCAAGCGAAACAAACGCTTCTTTAGCGCTTTGACCTTCAAAAAGAGCGCCACCGTCAATCGACCAGAAGATTTTCTGATCGAATTTGAAACTGTAGCATTGTAGCATTACTTTTTGTGCATCACTGTCATTTTGCGCATTAACAATAAAATTTGCCCCTTCATGCGGTGCGGCCAATAGCGGCCTGTTTTTTTGCCACTGCACATAACAAGGGTGCGATGCCAGATCGTGCATGGAACCGATGGCATTTTCACCCAGAAGATAGGCCAATACTTCTGCGCGCATGATCTCGCAGGGGCGCTTTGGTATAACCCCCTCTATGGTGTAGTCAATCTGCTCGCTACGACATGTGCCCAAACGTAGCGCGTCACTGCAAAGTTGCGTCTCTTTGACGCTCTGCGGCCGCTCTAGCCATGAAAGTCTCTGCGAATTGTTTAAAAAACGAAAGATATCAAAAACGACCTTGCTCGCCGTATTGATTCCGGTTAGGCTCTCGGTTTTACTGCCGTCGAAATTCCCAAGCCAGACCCCTACCGTATACTCTTTGGAGTAACCTATGGTGAGCAGGTCTCTTGAATCGGCGGAGGTGCCCGTTTTAAACCCGATACGCGGAATCTCCTCTATAGAGTCCCAATAAGCCGAGAGTTCGGGACGGATGCCGCTCGAGAGAATATCGCTCACAATCCATGCCGATGCCTCGGAAAAAAGACGCACGCTTTGGCTGTCATCTTTAGTGTTTAGGGGTTTATAGATGCCTCCGTTGGCAAACGCGGTATAAAGATGTACCAGATCCAGCAACGAAACACCAAACCCTCCAAGCACCAAAGCATCGCCGTAGTAGCTTTTATTGTGTGTTAATGACGCAATATCAGCTCGTTGCAACAGTTCATAGAGCGCATCGTTTTTTAAAAGTGTATTGAGTTCCACGGCAGGGATGTTTAGCGAGTATTGCAGCGCCTCTTGCGCACTGATGCGCCCCATAAAACGTTTGTTGAAATTTTGGGGCGCATAGCCTCCGATGTGGATGGGAATATCAAACACCTCCTGCTTCGGTGTAATAATGCCGCGATCGAGTGATTTGGCATAAACAAAGGGTTTGAGCGTTGATCCGGGACTGCGAATCATTGCAACACCGTCGTTTTGCCCGTTACTTTGATAAAAATTATCAGAGCCCACATAAGCGACAATCGCCATAGTGCGGTTGTCGATAATCAGCGCGGCACCGTTTTGAACCTTTAGCGCGTTAAGCCGCAAAACCGCCTCGTGAAGCCTTTTGCGGCTAAAGCGCTGCAACTCCAGCTCAATATCACTCTGATACGTGCCTCCCTCTCGCTTTGCAAATTGGCTAGTGAACTGCGGTGCAACCATAGGAGCTGAAAAGCGCTTTGCACCAACGGGTTCAAGACGTGCTCGGCGGTACTGCGAAGCGTCTATGATACCCGATTTTTTAAGCAGCGACAATACTCGAAGGCGCTTGGCATAAAGATGTTTCTGACGATCGGGTCGGTTGGCGTTTGGATTTTTGGGTATTGTGGTCAGTATGGCGATCTGGGCGATAGAGAGTTCACTAAGTGCACGGTTAAAATAAAAGTGCGACGCGGCCTTGACACCTTCGATATTGCCGCCGTAGGGAGCAAGGTTGAAATAGTAAGTCAGGATCTCGTCTTTGGTGTAGTGCCACTCCAACTGCAAGGCGTTAAAAAGCTCCAAAAATTTACTGCCGTAGGTGCGCTTTCGATGGTACATCATGCGCGCCACCTGCATGGTAATGGTGGAGCCGCCGATGACGTTGTCGTTGGTAGCGTTATGCACTAAAGCGCGAAGCATCGCAACGGGATTGACTCCGATATGATAATAAAACCACTGATCTTCAAACTCCAAAACGCTCTGTTTGAGAAGATCTGGGATTTCATCGCGTTCGCATCGGTAGCGCCAGTAACCGTCACGGCTGAGCATGGTGCGTAAAAGTGCGCCGTTTTTACCGTAAATTTGGAGCGAAAGCGGTTTGGAGAGTCGGTTGGTATCGAGTGGGTAGAGGTAATCTGCAATTAAAAATACAAAGAGCAGTACCGCACAAACAAGCACTATATTTTTAACCGATTTGAGTATTAAAGCAATCACGGCAGTATCATATCATGCTATGATGCCACATGCAAATACCACGTATAATTTTTGAGCATCCCGACTTTATACTTAGTCAGCCCTGAAAAACCTGTATCCATCCAGACCGACCATTTTTACATTCACAATATTAGCGTAATTCCAAAATTGACAGCAATAATGGAGCATGTTTTTTACGCTCCTGCTTCTCAACTTTCAATAGTATTGCC
>JBNKLA010000020.1:0-60679 GCA_050292115.1 Sulfurimonadaceae bacterium
CGTTTGCCTATCTAAGCCATCTTCTTACAGAACTTCCAATCTATCAGGTTGAAAGCAGGGATATTGACCCTCTACTGCCTTGGAATGTGCAGTTAGCCAAATCTTGACCTTTTTTCAAGATGGGGTTTACTTGGGGGTTACAAGCGGTGCCGTGCTCTATAGTTTTAGCTATGATGACAACGCCTCACTGCTCTCACTCACCGATGCTAACAATCATACCCTAAGCTTCTCTTATGACACCAATAATCACCTAAACCTTATTGAGAGCGACACCTCTCAATACACCGCCGTAACAATAGACGCCAACGCCACCTTAAAAGAGGTACGCTACGAAGACAACACCGCATATAGCTTTACCTACGATGAGAACGATCTGCTCTTAGTCAAACAAGAGCCCAAAGGCAACCGCTTTACGCACCTCTTTGATAGCAACGGCCGTGTGAGTGAAGTCCATGACGATGAGGGCGGCGTCTACGGCTATGAGAGCGGAGCGAACTCCTCATACCGTTACAGTGTCATCCACTACCCCGAGGGCGAAGATGTGACGTATCGCAACTACAACGAAAGTAACGGCGACCTGCGCTCTACTATCAGCTACCCCTCCGGCGATGTTACCACCATAGTGCAAAGCGCAGACGGCACTGCTAAAACCACCACGCAGTGCGGTATGAACACCTACGAAGCATACGCCGCCACCCATCCGCGCTCGGGCGAGAAGCTCTTAACCCTACAACGCACCACCACCCCAAGCGGCCTAAGCTTTGAGAGCACGTATGACTACAACTTCACCGACACCACCCAAACCCAAAGCACAACCCACAACCAAGCCACAAGCACCACGCAGATTGATTATGCCAACCATACCCTCACCAGCACATCGGCTACAGGCATGACCACACAGCTACACCTTGATGCAAATATGCGTAACCTCTTAGAGTACACCACTCCCCTAGGCATCCACACCGCCTACAACTACGACAGCCATAACCGACTCTTACATGTAAGCGCCGGCAATCGTAACACCAGCTACAGCTACAATGAACGCGGTAAACTCCAAAGCATGAGTGAAAACAACGCAACAGAGACCACCACCTACGGCTACGACACCCTAGATCGCTTAAACACCATCACAAAAACCGACGGCACTACCTTACGCTTTAGCTACGACGCCAACGGCAACATGCAGACCCTCACCACCCCAAGCAATGCCACAAACAGCTGGGAGCACAACGCCATCAACAAACCCACCCTCTGGCAAAGCCCCCTTGCCAAAGAGACACGTTATGGCTACGATAAAAAAAGAAGACTCACTACAATAGAGCGCCCCTCAGGTAAAACCCTTACCCACACCTACACCAACGGCCAAAAGGTAGAGACCAATACGACAGAGCGCACCTACAGTTACACCTATGCTTGCGGTAATAAACCCTTACATGTAAACACCAGCGACAATGAAGCCATCAGCTACGGCTACGACGGTGACTTGCTTACAAACATCACCCAAAGCGGCACCCTAAACCAGAGCATCGCCATAAGCTACAACACCAGCTTTCTGCCTAGTAGTATCACCTACGCCGATGTGAATGAGAGCATAAGCTACGATAGTGAAAACAGAATCACCACACGAGGCAGTGCCAGTATGGAGTATAACCTCACCTCCATGACCTTAAACGACACGAACTTCTCCAAAGCCTTACATGTAAACCCCTACGGAGAACTCCAAAACACACAAAACGCCATTAACCACAAAACCCTCTATAGCCAGAGCATCACCTCAAGAGACCTAAACGGTCGTATCTTAACCATGAATGAGAAAGTAGGCAACCGCATTACCCGCTACACCTACGCTTATGATACCATGGGCAGGCTTGTTACGGCAGATACGACAAGCGGTATTCCCTTTATGATCTTTCTTGATGATCTACCTATTGCAGGACTCAAAGATAAAGAGACCCGCAGCCAATCTTACATGTACGATGCCAACGGTAACAGAGTTAGCACAACACAAAACGGCATCACAACGACACTTAGCCATAGTATAGGCGATCAGCTCGAAACTATAGGCAATGACCTCTACGCTTATGATGAAGATGGCGCACTCTCAACCAAGATTACCGATGAGGGGACGACAGACTATAACTACGGGACGCTTGGAGAGCTTAGAAGTGTTGTTAAACCTGACGGCACCATAATTGAGTATGTTCACAATGCTAATAATCAGAGAGTGGCTAAGAAAGTCAATGGAGAGATTACACACTTTACACCCCTGTGAGTGAATCTCCACTTTTTGCTATAATTTTGAAAATCTAAAAGAGATGGAATCAAAAAAATGCCAACACGCCTACGTGTCGATCTAGCGGGAAATCATCATGTGATTAACAGGGAATTACACCCCTGTGAGTGAATCTCCACTTTTTTAAAAAGTCGAGTATCAAATGCTTACATGTAATCCAAAGGAGCCACCATTTCAGCCCTGCCAAAATCCATTGAAACGTTATACCCCAAGGGCACTTCCTTCGGGGCGCATGTAACCCAAACAAATGATTGTGGACTCCGCCGCTGGTGCTACGCACAACAGCTCTGGTTCCGAGGTGTCAGACGCAAAGCAGTTTGCGTTTGCTTTACGCCTCTCACCTACCGCTTCGATGCCCAGCTACGCCACAGTGAAACCACCGACACCCTAAGCGGTGCCACACTCTATAGCTTTACTTACGATGACAACGCCTCACTGCTCTCACTCACCGATGCTAACAACCATACGCTAAGCTTCTCTTATGGATTAATGGGGACAGTCGCCACCTTAAATTCTCCTAAAAATCTGTTATTTTCCTGACAATTTCATCCTCCTTTTTTCTCTTCACGCAAACATGAAATTTTGCGTAGTATTATTCCTCACTGCCTGTCATCTTTTTATATTTTTCCGAACTGTATTTTTCGTCGTTTTTATAAAGCGAATGGGCAATGACAATCAGCTTTCTCATGACAGCGATCTGGGCCAGTGTCGTATGTTTTCCGTTCTCTTTTAAACGGGTAAAAAATGTCCGCATCTCATCGTTATGACGTACAGCCGCCATGACACTCATAAACAGGGTTCCCCTGTACAGTTTCGAACCTGCTTTGGAAATTTTCGACCGTGATTTGACAGAACTGCCCGACTCTCTTTCTACAGGATCAAGACCTGTCAGCGAAACGATCTGCTGCCGGTTGGCATCAGGGTACTTCAGAAACAGGTGCAGCAGTACGGCAGCAGAGACATCACCGATTCCCTTGATGGACTTGATGTTCTCATGAGCGCTTTGCAGCTTCTCATCCTCTGCAATGACTTCCAGGACTTTGGCAAGAATCTCCTTCTCCTGACGTTCAAGAGCACGAATGCTTTTTTGCAACTCTCGTATGACATGGGCACTGCCGTTTTTACTGCTGATCGCTTCGAGATGATTGGAAGTCTTGACCCGCTGTTTGACGGTGAACTTGTAATAGCTCATCAGCTCCTTGATCTCCTCCACGACAGCATTGATCACGGGAATCCTGATCTCATCCTCTTCGGCAACGACAATGGCTCTGGAGAGTACCTCTGCATCGACCCTGTCCGTCTTGTTGCGTTTGCCTATCGCTTTGGCATAGTTTCTGGATTGCTTTGGATTGATGACGAAGGCGTTAATCGCTTTGTCATGGCAAAACCGGTTCAGCAGTGCCGAGTAGCTTCCTGTCGGCTCATACACAGCTTCCATTGCCGCCGCCAACAATATTTTTGGCAACAGCGCGGGCGTTGCTCGTTTCCGCTATGCGGGAACGAGCAACAATACGTATGATGATGTTGAAGGTAATGCCCGCTTTGTCGATGAAACGGCCCAAAACTACCACATCCGTGCTACTTCCGATGCCATCGGCAATGGACTCTGCATCGACACAAGCCTCACCGATATCGATGGCGATGTTCGCAATGAAAATGGCGAATGCGATATTGGCGCGGATGAATTTGCTCCCGCAGGTCTGTCGCCTTCGATTGTCATGCACCTTTTACAATGAGTTACATGTAAGGCTCTAAATAGCATAGAAAACACCCTATACCCAAAGAACACTTCCTTTTGGGTGTATAAAACAATAAACTTCTTGCAAGCGTCATTATAGTGTTTTGATTGAAGCGCAAAGCCAAACACTTTTTTTCACATTTTTATCCTAAAATAACTAATTTTTGTAATCATTGTGTAATTTTTTGCTACTATAGTCTCTCTATTTATCATAAGAGGAGAGAATATGGATGTTGCAGCATGGCTCTTTTTCACTCCTCTTGGCGTAGCCGTTCTTTTCCCTTTTTTGGTTCAAAAAAGAGTCCAATACCTGCTTGTTTCAATTGCCGTTGCCGTTTTGATGATAGCCGCTGCGTCGCTTTATTTTACGTTTGAAACGATTGTCGGCACCACATTGGAGTTTTCAGGAATATTCGAGACGCTTTTAGTGGTTGCAGACAGTGCGCTTTTGCTCTTTTTCGCGCATCAGGGACGACGCTACAATAATACTAAAGTGCTGGCTTTGGCACTGCTTCAGTTGTTGCTTTATTGGGGCATCGAAATCTTTATGCCGCATATTCGCGGTACGGCGCTTTATATCGACTCGCTCTCGGGCGTAATGTTTTTGATTATCAACATTGTCGGCGGTCTTATTGTGTGGTATGCATTGGCATATATGCGAGATGAAGCGATGAGCGAGATGAAAAAACGGCTGTTTATCTCGTATAGTATGCTGTTTCTTGCCATAATGAACGCTATTGTAATTGCCAACTCCATGATGCTCTTTTTCTTATTGTTTGAAATGACAACGCTATCATCGTATCTGCTGATTGCCTATCGCGGCGATGCACATTCGCGCCAAAATGCCCTTCGGGCGCTATGGATGAATCAGGTTGGCGGTGTCGCTATCTTGTTGGGTACGATTGTTGCGATAGAGGGATTTGAGACGCTCTACTTTACAGAACTATTGGCGCAAAACGGTGGTACGCTTTTGGCGGCAACGGCATTTTTGGCTATGGCCGCACTCGTTAAAGGCGCGTCGTTGCCGTTTGACCGCTGGCTTTTGGGTGCCATGATCGCCCCCACGCCGGTAAGCGCTATGCTACATTCGGCCACAATGGTCAAGATCGCCCCGTTTTTGATTCTTAAGCTCTCCGTGCTACTTACCGGCACGTTTTTGGGCACGTTCTTGAGCGTAATCGGTGTTTTGGTCTTTGTGGCGGCATCGTATCTTGCGTTGTCAAAAAAAGTGTTTAAAGAGATTCTAGGGTATTCGACTATCGGGCTTTTGGGGCTAATGATGGCACTTGCGGCAATGGGAACCAACGCGTCGTTTGATGCCGCGTTGGTGCTGATGGTATTTCATGCCGTCTCCAAAGCACTGCTTTTTTTAACGGCGGGCTGGATTGAGAAGGCGTACCATTTTAAAGATATCGAAGCAATGGCGGGATTGGTGGAAAAAGCTCCTAAATCGGTGGCACTGATACTACTGGGCTTTATTTCGCTCACACTGCCGCCTTTTGGCCTCTTTTTGGGAAAAGTGTGGGCTATTGAGATCACCGCCGGAATGTTGCATGAGAATCTGCTTTATCTGGTAGTTTTGCTGGGGATGCTTGTGGGAAGCGTACTTATGGTATTACTCTATTTTAAAGTAGCCTCTGCACTCTTTTCCAATCGTGACGATACGCGTGCATATGAGCGCGAGCAGATACCGCTCTCATACGGATTTGCACTTTACGCACTTGCATTTTTGATCTTTGTGCTTACGGTGACAGTGATTATCATGTTTAATAGCGATGCGCTTTATCTGCTGGGAGTACCTTTGATAATCGCTATAGTGCTGACGCTGCTACTGGGATGGCTTAAGCGTTTTGAGCGCTCTCGCGCTTATCATTGCGGTGAGACGGCCACATTTGAGAGTGCGCTCTTTTATTATGCGTTGAGCGTTGAAAAGCAGATGCAACTTGAGCGCTTTTTTACCCTGCTATTTGTACTCATAGCACTTGTAGGCGTGTGTTCATGAGCCTATTTTTAACCCTTATCTCACCCTTTCTTGGCGGGTTAATCTATGGCCTAGAGCGCCGTTTGCGCGCCCGAATGCAGCGCCGTCAGGGGCCGCCGATTTTACAGCCGTTTTATGATATGTTTAAGCTTATGGATAAACGCACGCTGGTGATTCACTCGCTTCATGCCATGCTTAGCGTGCTACATTTTCTGATTTTATGGGTAGTCGTTGGGGCACTTTTTTACGGTGTGAGTCTACTGTATATCGTCTTTTTACACCTTTTTGCGCTTATTGTGCTGGTATTGGCGGGCTATAGCGTGCGTTCGGCCTATTCGCATCTGGGTGCAAACCGCGAGCTGATGGCGCTGGTGGCGTACGAACCCGTGTTGCTACTCGTGGCGGTGGGGTTTTATCTCAATGTCGGTAGTTTTGACGTGAGCGCAATTTTAAATAGTGAAAGTACGCTCTCAACTATGACGTTGCTGTTTTTGGCACTGCTTATTGTAATGCCTATTAAGCTCAAAAAATCGCCGTTTGACGTGGTCGAGGCGCATCAGGAGATAGTTGGGGGCGTAGAGGTCGAGTATAGTGGGCTTTTTTACGAATTTTTATATATGGCGCGATTTATGGAGTATGTTTTCGTGTATAGTCTTGTGTTTCTGTTTGGCGGCGACAACTACCTTTTGGGTCTCTTTTTGGTGCTTGGGGTCTTTTTGTTGATTAATCTGGTTGATAACGCCACGGCGCGCGTGCGGCAAGATCAGATGCTAAAGCTGGTGTATACTGTGGCTATAAGCCTTGGCGTTATCAATCTTCTGGGAATACTGGTATGAATTTTTTTCGCCCTTTTCGTCGCAAGTCGCCTTGGATTACCCATTACAACGCCGGAAGCTGCAACGGTTGTGATATCGAGATTCTCGCATCACTGGCACCTAAATACGATCTGGAGCGTTTTGGGGTAATCAACACCGGAAATCCCAAACAATCCGATATATTTTTGGTGACCGGCCCCGTGACGTACCGTTCGCGTGAGCGTCTAGTGGAGCTCTATACGCTAATGCCCGAACCCAAAGTTGTGGTGGCGGTTGGCTCATGCACCTGTACGGGCGGGGTGTTTCGCGGCATGGATAATGTCGAAGACGGGATTGACCGCTACATTCCCGTGGATGTGTATATTCCCGGATGCGCGGCTTCGCCGGTGCTTATTATCGACGGACTGGTGAAAGCGCTGGAAATTTTAGAGCAAAAAAGCAAAGAGATCGAAGCGCCGTTTCGGCTCTTTGGCATGTTAAAGCCGTTTGATCGTACACAGATGGCACTAAAGGTAAACGATGCACAAGATTGAGACAACACTTCAAAACGTAGTTGAAGATATTCGTACGTTTTATAAGCCTAAAGCGTGGCACTTTCTGACACTAAATGCAATTGATTTGGGCGAAGAGAAACTTGAATTGCAGTGGATATTTTCCGAGTACGGCAAACAAGACAGTATTACTATTTACTACCTTACATGTAAGTATGATGATGACGTTCCCTCGATAGTTTCTATCATTCCCTCGGCTTATCTTGGTGAGCGCGAAGTGGTGGATATGTTTGGCATTGCTATCGAAAATGCAGCGTCGGGGCTCTATCTTGATCCCGATTCCAAAAAAGCGCCGCTTAAAGGGGAGTCATGAAAAAAAAGGTTGAAATTCCTCTGGGTTCGCAACATATCTCACTGCTGGAGCCGATTCGCTTTAAATTTGAGTGCGAAAACGAGACCATCGTAGGCGTTGATGCCGATGTGGGATTTGTGCACCGCGGTGTCGAAAAGGCGTGTACGACACAATTTGAGTATAAGCAGGTAGGCTACGTGGTGGCGCGCGTTTGTGGCTTGTGTGCTATTACGCATTCGCTCTCTTACACGATGGCGGTCGAGAAACTGCTTGGCCTTGAGCTTAATGCACGCATCAAATACTTGCGTATGCTAATGGTAGAGCTTGATCGTATTCACTCGCATATGCTGGCACTGGCGCACACGGCAGAAAATGCAGGATTTGAAGCACTCTTTATGCAGATCATGGCAGATCGTGAGCTGGTGATGCAGATACAAGAGCGTATCAGTGGTAACCGCGTGCAGTTTGATTATATCGCTATCGGTGGCGTTAACCGTGATTTAAATGCCGATATGGCGGCTTTGTTACGCCAAAATCTCGCCCTTTTAAAGCCCAAAATCGACGACCTGACGGAGCGCTTTGAAAATAACTGGTCACTCTCGCTTAAATACAAAAATATTGGCACGCTTACGCTTGAAAAGGCTTACATGTACAACGCCCTCGGCCCGCTTGCACGAGCCGCAGGGCTGGCAACCGATGTGCGCGCCGAGAGCAGTGATTTTCCTTATGAGGCCGTGGGGTTTGAGATGATGATAGAGCACAGCGGCGACATCTACGCCCGCAACCGCGTCCGTTTGCGCGAAATTGAAAACTCCATTGCGATGTGCTTGAATATCGCCGGTGGCCTTCCCGAAGGTGAAATAATGCAAAAAGTGCGCGGCAAGCCCGAGGGCGAAGCGGTTGTACGGCTTGAAGCACCGCGCGGCGAGCTCTTTTATCTGGTGCGCGGCAACAAGAGCAATCTGCTTAGCCGCGTGCGTATCAAAACGCCAACGTTTTCAGGCATTCCGGCCATGATGGAGGTGTTTAAAGGCAGTGAGTACGCCGACGCACCCGCCATTTTGGCATCGTTTGATCCGTGCATGTCGTGTACGGCGAAGTGAGTGCGGTATGATTAAAGCGGCAATTCAAGCATTTGCAAACCTTTTCAAACCCGTACATACTACAAAATATCCTCAAGCCTCCCCCGAACTCCCACAAGAATACCGCGGCCTTATCGAGTTTGATGAAACGCACTGCATCTACTGCGACAAATGCGAAAAAGTCTGCCCGCCGCGTGCCATAGTCTTTATGCAAAACGAAGACGGCTCCAAAACCTACAACTACAACCCGTGGCTCTGCATCTACTGCGGCGAATGTGTGCGCGCCTGCCCCAAAACGGGCGAAGCGCTGTGGCAAAGTGAACTCAAACCCGAGTCGGCACTCAAAGAGCAGGATGTCAACAGTAGCTGGTTCACGTGGCAACGCGATGCCGCACAGAGTAGGGTGGCGTATAAAGCGGCCAAGAAGAGGGGCAAGTAATATGTTACGTTTGGGGTACAATTTGCCCATACTCTTGACAATATTATCATATCCCGATAATATACCCATATGATTCAATCATTCAAATGCAAAGAGACCGAGAAAATCTACTGGGATAAAAAAAGTCGAAAATTTCCGCCTGATTTACACCGACGGGCAAAAATCAAGCTGGATATGCTGGAAGCCACCCAAAGCAAAAATGATTTGAAATCTCCGCCATCGAATCATTTAGAAGAGCTAAAAGGCAACTATCTTGGCTATATGAGCATTCGTATTAACAAACAGTTTCGTTTGGTATTTCGATTTGAAAATGAAAATGCCTATGACGTACATATTACAGATTACCATTAAAGGATAAATAATGATTGAAGTACGCCCCGCTACACATCCGGGAGTTATTTTAAAAGAGGAATTTGCCGAACCTTTAAAGCTAACTCAGGCCAGAATGTCTGCCGATCTTGATGTCGGTATTAAAACACTCAGCGAACTCTATAACCAAAAAAGAGGCATATCGGCTCTTATGGCTCTTAAGCTTGCAAAATATTTTGGAACAACGCCGCAATTTTGGATGACACTGCAAGATAATTACGACCTGTATCAGGCATATGCGAAAGAAGCAATAAAAGTGGATCAGATTCCCGTGTTGCAAAATGCTTCATAATGGCGTTGCATACGGCCACTATCTTTATATGGACATAAAAGACGCCACTGCGCACTCAATGCGCCTACTGATATCTTTACCTTGCGGATCCATAAAATCAATCTGCACTTTGTATATCAGTTTCTTTTCAAGTCGGTATTCAAAAGTGACATACCCCTCAAAAAGCTTGCTTTTGGGTGATTTTTTGCCTGGATCCATTTTGTCGTTTTCATAGATGGCGTAATTGATAGAGACATTATTTTCGGAAGTTTTAGGTGGGGCAAGAAGATTACGGAGAATCGTATCGGTTTGTGCAAGTGAAACCGACTCGAAGAGACGGCTTTTCATGTATTTTGACGGCTGTGCGGAAGCGGTAATGCTATAGGCGCCTTCTTGCAATAAGCGTTGCGCTGTCTGTATCTCAGCTTTGGTGCCGTAGGGTCGTTCAAATGTGGTGGTCTCTTTGTGACACGTGAGGCGCAAAGCCGTTATGGAGGGCTTTGTAAGCTCTTGATAGATGCCGATGGCGCCAAACGTTAGCACCAAAAGGCCAATGAGAAGCGTAATGCTTTTTTTCATCTTATGCGTTTTTAATGGCTTTGACCCACTGTTGTATTACATCATTCATAGGTGCCATGGGGGCTTCGAGAAAACTGATTACAAAACTCTCCTGATAATCAACTACACCGATACTTCGGGGTCTTAGCGCAAGCATTTTAGGATTGGGTAGCTTCTCTCCAAAACAGAATATGATATTTTTTCCGGCATGAATGTCACTGTTGATTTCACCGCTTGGCAGGGTGCAAGTATGTCCATAATGATCGAAAATAGCAATAAACGTCGCAATCGGATGCGCGTCAATCTGCTCTAAAAGATAAGCAACGATTTCGTCAACGTTTTGAAAGCGGCTCTCGGTTTTTGCAATATTGAGTGTAAATATAGGGTATTTGTCTAGCATAAGCTCGTGAAGCATCGTATTCCTTAGATAAAATATTTTGGAAAATGTATCATAGGAAGAATAAAATACGAGTTAAGAAGTAGTTATAATAATTATAATCTTATAAATGCTTACATGTAAAGCTTTACATGTAAGAGCGAAATGCTCCGGTAGCATATTTTAGCGTCGCTAGGGCGCTGAGATAGTCGAAATATGACGCCACAAGGTTGCTTTTTGCGGAGGTGTATTTAACCTTGGCGTCATTATATTCGATGATATCGCCAATACCGTTTTTATAGCGCTGTTCGGCCAGTTCAAGATTCTCTTTGGCCAGTTGCGTGGAGAGCTTGGCGATACCAACGGCTTTTTCAAGTTGTGTAGTCTGCACATAAGCGTCCGATACCTCTTTGCGCACTTGCAATTTAAGCCGGCGTTGCTGGGCTTCGAGGCTTAGCAGATTACTACGAAGCTCTTGCATTTCACCATCGGTACGAAAGCCCGAAAAGATGTCCCAGTTCAGGTAAACGCCTGCGCTCCATTCGTCGTTGAGTAGAGCGATATCGCTTTCGTAATCGCTATATTTGCCTTGTGCAAAAAGTGTGGGAAAATACTCGCCGTCTTTAGAGTGCAGTGTGGCTTTGAGTGCATCGTGCTGTGCGCCAAGAGACTCAAATTCGGGTCGTTTGGCGTAAGCAGTGTCGATAAGATCGTCTAGCGTCCCCTTAAATCCCTCAAGTGATGCCGCCATTGTCTCTATCTCTTGGTTTTCTAGCATAAGCACATAATTGCCGTTATTGGGTCTCTTGCCCATTACGGTCTCTAGTGCGATGCGCGAAAGTTGGAGATTTTGCGTAGCGTTGAGAAGATCAAGTTCGGCATTGGAGTGTTCAACTTTGGCGTTGGTCACGTCAATCTTGGTGCGTACGCCCGCTTTGAAGTACTCCTTGGACTGATAGAGCTGTTGCGATGCGATCTCAAGCGATTCGAGAGCGACACGGATAAGATAGCGGTTTTTAAGCGTGCCGTAATAGTCGGTATGGGTTTGTAGAACAATATCGGAAACGGAGGTTTCAAGCGAAACTTGCGACGCGTTGAGCTCATACGATGCCGCGTCGATTCCACCCGTGCTTGTGCCAAAGTCGTAAATGAGTTGCGTTGCGGTGGCGTTTAGGTTCAAGACACTTTCGGGATCGTTTTGTAGTGGACTATCGACTTTGTCATAAAGTACACCGCCTGAGACGTTAAGCTGTGGCAGATAGCTTGAACGCGCTTGCGTAAGCACGCCCTGTGAAGCATTAATATCGGCTTTGGCCACGTGCAGGGCGGGGTTGTGAGTTAGCGCCGTTTCGATGGCATCATGCAGGCTTAGGGTAAGAACCTGAGCGTTACATGTAAAGAGTGTAAGAGCAAGAATACTTAGGCGTTTCATGCGTTTGCCTCCTGTGGGGTTTTGGGTTCACGTAGTTTTTGTAGTACTACAAAGAGCACCGGAGTAAAGAGTAGGGTGAGCAGGGTAGACATAATCATCCCCCCAAACACGGCAGTACCGAGCGAATTACGCGCCGCGGCTCCGGCTCCCGTAGCAATTACCAGTGGCAAAATGCCAAGTAAAAACGAGAAAATGGTCATGAGAATCGGGCGCAGACGCTGCGATGCCGCTTCAATAGCCGCTTCGGTAATATCCATGCCGCCCTCGCGTAGCTCTTTGGCAAACTCCACGATCAAGATGGCGTTTTTACTTGACATCCCGATCAGTAGCACCATCCCGATTTGAGTGTAAGTATTGTTGAGCAGGTGTGCGAGCATATTGGCGCCAAGTGCGCCCAGCATTACCACCGGAATAGGTAGCATAATCATCGCCGGCATAATCCAGCTCTCATACTGCGCCGCAAGAAACAAAAAGACGATAAAGAGCGAGAGCAAAAAGATCATAGCCGCAGCATTGCCCGCCTGTTTTTCTTGAAGCGCCATGCCCGACCACTCGTAGCCATAACTTGGCGGCAATACGCGTGCGGCGATCTCTTCCATCGCTTCGATGGCCTGACCGGAGCTATAGCCCTCTTTAATGTTGTGCACTCCGTTAATGGTGATGGCGCGGTACGCGTTAAAGTGCTCCAACATGGTCGGTCCGGTAGAGCGATTAATTTTCACGAAGGCGCTAAGCGGAACCATTTCGCCGTCTTTATTGGGCACAAAAAGCTTGGTAATATCGCTTTGCTCACTACGAAATTCCTGCTCGGCCTGTACAAATACGCGATACACTTTGCCGAATTTGGTAAAGTCATTCACATAAGCGGAGCCTAGATAGGTTTGAAGCACGCTAAACACGTCGCCCATATCGACGTTGAGCGTCTGGGCTTTGTTGCGGTCGATATCGAGTTGCAGTTCGGGATAGGCGCTTTTAAACGAGGTCTGCGCAAACATGATGCGCGGGTCTTTCATGGCTTCACGAATCATCTCGCTGACATAACCCTCAAACTCACTAAGCGGTCCTGACTGGTAGTCTTGAATTTTAAGCTCAAAGCCACCGACGGAGCTGATACCCGGAATAGCCGGCATGTTAAAGACCATTACGGTTGCTTCGTCAATATCGTTAGTGGTTTTTTTAATGTTTTCAATAATGGCGTTGACCTGAAGATCAGGCGTAGTGCGCTCATTCCAATCTTTTAATACGATAAAGATCGTTGCACTCGATGAATCCACAGAGCGCGTGAGCATGTTGTAGCCGCCGATATTGAGTGTATGTGCTACGCCCGGCACTTCTAAAACACGTTGCTGTACGTCGCTCATCATTATTTTAGTGCGCTCTAACGAGGCTCCGGGTTGGAGTTGCACCATCATAGCGAGTGTGCCTTTATCTTCGTCGGGAATAAAACCCGTAGGGAGGATTTGAAACACAAAGTAAGTAAGCGCAATGCCGATACCAAAAGTACCGACAGCAACATACCAGTAGCGAATAACACGCCGTAAAAACGCAATATAGTAGCGCTTGAACCACTCAAGGCCTGCATCGAATTTGCGAAATACCCACGCTTTTTTGCCCTCTTTGCGACGCTTTAATATGGTAGCGCTTAGTGCAGGAGAGAGGGTAAGTGCGTTGATGGACGATATAAGAACCGCCATTGCGATGGTCACGGCAAACTGCTGATAGAGTGCGCCCGAAATACCGGGAATAAACGAGACGGGAACAAATACGGCCAAAAGTACCAGCGTGGTAGCGATAACCGGACCAAAAACCTCTTTCATCGCTTTGATGGCGGCATCTTTCACGCTTAAATCGGGGTCTTCTTCAAGATTACGTTCAACGTTTTCAACCACAATGATGGCATCGTCAACCACGATACCGATAGCCAGAATAAGTCCAAAAAGGGTGAGGGTGTTGATAGAGAAGCCCATCGCCAACATCAGCCCGAACGTACCGATAAGCGATACAGGTATGGCAATGGTGGGAATGAGTGTTGTGCGCCATGATTGTAAAAAGAGATAGACCACCAAAATAACGAGAATTAGCGCTTCAAAAAGTGTCTCTACTACCTCTTTCATTGAGATTTCAACAAACTTTGTCGTATCGTATGTGGGGCGCACCACCATACCTTCGGGAAAACGGGATTCGAGACGCTTAAGCGTATTTTGTACTTCGGTGGCGATATCGAGCGCATTGGCACCGGGGAGTTGATAGATACCGATCATGGCGGAGTTGCCTTTATCGAGTTGTGAATACCACCCGTAAAGCTCCGCGCCCAGTTCTACGCGGCCGATATCACGCACTTTAAGCAGGGTGCCGTCTTCGCGCGAGCGCACTACGATCTCTTCAAACTCTTTGGTGCTGCTTAGGCGGGTTTTTGAGGTAATCGTGTATTGAAACTCATTGCCTTTAGGCATGGGAGATTTACCGATTTGTCCCAGTGCGGCCTGTTTGTTTTGTTGCTGAATGGCGTTGATGACTTCGGTAGTGCTGATGCCTAGTGCCGCCATCTTATTGGCATCGAGCCAGACGCGCATCGAGTATTTTTGCTCACCCAGATTAATAACGCTACCCACACCTTTGATGCGCTTGAGCTCTTCGACAATGTTGATACTGGCAAAGTTGCTCAAAAACATGCCGTCATGTGCCGGATTGCTGGATTCTACGGTAAGAATCTGCACCATATTGGGAGATTGTTTTTCGGTTTTGACACCAGTGCGCTTAACATCTTCTGGCAGTTGCGGCGTCGCGATAGAGACGCGGTTTTGCACGTCAACCGCTGCGATATCAAGCGGATAACCCGGCTCAAAATAGACATCAATTTTGCTGGAGCCATCGGACGTGGAGGTAGATTGCATGTAGATCATGCCCTGAACCCCGTTAATCTGCTCTTCTAGCGGTCGCGTAACCGACTCTTCGACAACCGTCGCACTGCCGCCGGTATAGGTACAGCTTACCGAGACCATCGGCGGCGTCATCTCGGGAAATTCAGCTACGGGGAGCAGGTTAATAGCGATAAGACCGATTACCGTTACAAAGATTGAGATAACCTTGGCAAAAACGGGGCGGTGAATAAAGAAGATAGAGAACATTATTTGCCTTCGCTAAGTTCTGACCAGATAATGGGCTCCGCTTTTTGTGGCGATACCTTCATGCCTTCACGCAATTTTTGGGCACCGCTTACAATGATACGCGTTCCCTCTTTGAGTGCATCCTTTTGAAGAATGCTCATCTCCTTGTTTGAGAATGCGGTTGCAATTTGCGCTATGCGTACCGTATCGTTTTCATCCACAATGTAAAGATAAGAGCCGAGCTGATTTTCATAGACATTCGTCGGTTTAACCGCCATCACTTCAATCCGGTCACTCAAAAAGACATTGACATCCACATAGGCACCGGGGAAGAGTGTGTAATCGCTGTTTTTGACGCTGGCACGCATCGTAATCGTACCGGTAGTAAGGTCGGTGGTATTATCGATGAAATCGACAACACCTTCATAATAGAGCGGTTGATTTTGAAAGTTGCTTTTTGGTTGCGTGAGTTTTACCGGCATCTGTTCGTTTGAGCGGAACTTTATCATGGTTTGCACCCTCTCATTGCTGGGGTGAAAATAGGCATACATGGGGTCGTAGTTGACAATGGTTGCAAGTTTTGAGTTTTCTGAAGAAGTGCCGACCATATTGCCCTCGTCAATCAAGTTACGGCCGATTTTACCCGATATGCGGGCACGTACGGTGGTGTACTCAAGATCGAGTTTTGCCTGTTTAATTGCTGCGTTATCCGCTTCGACCATAGCTTCCGCCTGTTTCTGCTTGGCCATGAGCTGATCGAGTTTTTCGCGAGTTGCCAACTCTTTTTCAACAAGTGGACGGTAACGTGCCACATCATTTTTGGCAAGCTCAAGGCCTGCGCGGTCTTGTTCCAGTCGCGCTTCTTGGCGTTTAAGTTCGGCAAGATAGTCATCTTTCTCGATGCTAAAGAGTATATCGCCCTTGGTTACGATATCACCCGGTCGAAAGTGCATAGATTCCAACCGGCCTTTAACACGAGCCACCACGTCAACGGTTTTGTTGCCCTGAGTTTTGCCGACAAACGTCATCCATATAGGCAGTGTTTGCTTATGTGCTTCTATAACTTCAACATTCAAGGGGGTCGGTTTCGGTATCGTCTCTTGCTTCTTTTCGTTCATGCAACCGCTTAAAAACAGTGCCAGTAAAGCCGCAATTATAGTGATGAAATATCGCATTATCCGTCCTCAGTAATATAAATATTGCTAATTATAGCCAATAAGAGCTATCTGTACACGTTACGGCATTTTTTAGCCCACTTTGTTATAATGAGCAAAAAAACCGGAGGCGCTTTGCGATATCTGCTACCGCTTGTTTTGGCAATACACCTGTATGCTACGACGCTTCCGCTCTATTTTGCCGGTAATAAGCAACTTGATACGCGCGAGTTATACGAGGGAATCGGCCTGCAACTTCCCTATTTTTACCAATTTTGGCGCGAGCATCCGCGTGTTGATCCTGCGCGCGTCGAACTTTATGCTAAAACGCTTGTGGCGTACTATAAAAGCCGTGGCTTCTACCACGCGCGGGTGCGAAGCCGTATTGACGATGATCGAATTGTGCTTCATATTGAAGAGTTCACGCCTGTCATTGTGAGTGATGTTACGCAGCTTTTGACATTCGATCAAGAGCTTCAAATGCAAGTGGGCGAGCGTTTTGACGCCGCCGATTTTGTGAGTGATAAAAAACGCATTATTGCAAAAGCTTACGATGAGGGCTACTGCAACGCCGATCTTGACGCCAAGTCGTGGATCGATATCGAAACGAATCAGGCGTATATTTTGTATGAGCTAGATAAAGGGCAAAAATGCCGATTCGGTACAATCGACGTGGTAACTGAAGGCGATGTAAAACCGTGGTTGGCGGAGTCGTTTCTGCGCTTTAAAGAGGGTGAGGCATTTTCACTGGAGAGGATTCGCCAAAGTTACGACATGCTCTACGCGCAACCCGGCATTGCGCGCGCGGTGATTGAGACGGCGGAACATAACGGCTCCAATGTGCCGGTAAGCTTGCAAGTAAGTGTACGCGAAAATCCCATCAGGCTTTTAGGCGGTATAGGGCTTAATAGCGATGAAGGCGTGGTGGCGCAAGGCGGGATTGGACATCGCAACATTCTCGGCGGACTTAAAACATTAAGTCTTGAGGGGCGCTATTCGCAGATTAAACAGGAGATTAAAAGTATCTTCACGATGCCGCTTCCCGATCATAATCTGTTAGGAGCATCGCTGGGATATAAAAATGAGCACTTCGACGGTTATAAGGAGCGTAGCCGCTATATAAACCCTTATGTACAGCAGTATGATCAGCCGCACTCATTTAAAGAGGGTGTTTTGGTTGATGACGCCAAAACCTATGACAGTAGCGATAAGACCCTTTTTCCGCAAAGTACACTACTTGTAACCTCGCTACAACTAAGCTGGAAATACGACATCCGCGACAAACTGCTTGAACCGACGAAAGGGTATTATCTTTTAGCCAGTTTGCAAGGTTCACTCTACTCTCCAATCTCGGAGGCAACGTATCTCAAATCGCTTATCGGCGGAGCACGGATTTTTTCACATGGCACACATGTTTTTGCCTTTAAAGGTCAATTAGGCTCTATTCGCAAGTATGAGGGTGAGCTACCCTCGTCATACCGTTTTTACGCCGGCGGCATGAACTCAAACCGTGCCTACAGCTACCGTGATCTCGGGCCTAAAAACGAACATGGCGACCCCGTGGGATTTAATGCGCTTTTTGAGGGGAGTGCCGAGTATCGTTTCGGCATTTATGAATCGCTTCGAGGAGTGCTTTTTAGTGACGTTACCTTTGTAGGGCAAGAGTACCTTCCCGATCAAAGCAGGGCGTATGTTGCCGTGGGAACAGGTTTGCGCTACGCTACGCCGATTGGTCCGTTTGCGATTGATATCGGCGTGGATGTCAGCGATCCTACGCAGTATGCGATCCATTTTCACATTGGAGAGCTCTTTTGATCCGCGCGACGCACCATCTGTTGCACTATCTACTATTGGGCGCAGTGATACTCTTTTTGGCACTGGTGCTTTTTGTGTATCATCCCAAGTCGCTTCATCTTGTTAGCGATGCGCTAAAGCGCAACGGCTATATTACGTTTGATCGCATCGAAGGCTCACTGGCAACGGGCGTGACACTATACAATGTGCGCTATCAAGAGGGCTTTAGCGCTGCGGTGCTGGAGCTTAAGTACAACGCGTTAACCTTGCTAACGGGACGCTTTGAATTTGAGCGTTTATATGGCGATGACCTACTTGTTGACGTGAAGCGTTTAAACAACACGACACAAGGTGACGATAGCGCATTTAACCTTCCGGTTGCGGTAGTGCTCAAGCGCCTACAACTGAAACATTTACGCATTGTTGATTCGCTTGAATATACGGTTTCAGGGGTATTTAAACATATCACCTTTGATTCTAACCGACTTACTGTAGCGCGATTACAAGGTGTCTCACTTGATCTTAATAGCTCAAAAGCACTACATCTTGTGCTTAATGCCACATCGCTAGACTATGATAAGGCTTTACATGTAGAGCGTCTTAGCGGTGACGCTACGATCGATTCCAACCGTATTCATCTTGCGGGCTCAATTGCGCTAAACCGTTTGCAAGGCAGCGGCGAAATCACCTATAATCCGTCGTATACCGCCACTGTATCAAACACGCTATCGCCGCTTCCCCAAACGCTTGCGTTTAACGCTACGGCTGATTTTAAACACGTAGCACTAAGCAGTACGCTCGAACGGCTCGCTATTGCAGATGGAAACCTCTCTAATATTGGCGTGACTGCTCATTACGTTTACGGTGACGACGCGCTACAACTCAAGGCACGCCATCATCTTGCCACTCCACTTGGAAGCGCAGATATATTACATAATATCAATTTGCCTTTTGATCTGAATATCACCGATATCTTACATGTAGGCATAGAAAAGTCACGATATCCGCTTCCGTATACGACACTTGAGGGTAGGGTGCACTACGACAAAGCGGCATTTGAAGCGCTACTGGAGAGCAATGCTACACGTTTACATGTAAGCAGTAATGATCTTAGCAGTTACACTATCGATGCTAATGTGAACGATATGAACCTTTCGTTTATACCACAGCTACCCGAACTGCTTTCGCGTGCCGTGCTTAGCGCCGATTTTAACGGTACTTTTGATACTAACACCGATACGTTTATGGGCGCGATTAAAGCCGGCACGTTGCACAGCTCATATGAAGGCACGGTATCGTGGGCATCTGAGCACCTTCTTAGTGACGGCTGGATCACAACCGATGGCAATTCGGAGTTTTGGCGTTCGATTCCGATTAAAAATATCGAGGCGCTACATGTAATCAGCGATATAGCGCCTGATACGAAGATGCTCCATATTAATTCCAAAGAGATTTCGGCGACACTTTTTCAAGAGAATACGCGTCTTAACGGCTGGGGTGCAGTGGCGACATCGCCTTTTGACATTAACGGCACTATTGGCGATAAACGTACCCAAATGCAACTTCATTCACAGGTCGCGTCTCTTTACACGCTTGTAGACACCTTTTGGGACATTAACATGAGTGAGGACGAGGTCTATGATCTTGGGATGGTTCTGGATGTCGATGCGGTTTTTGATGAAGAGCTACGACTCAATGCCGATATCCATATTCCATGGTATCTTGCCAAAATGGATCCCGAGCGCTTCCACTACGGTACCGATGCGACGCTGGAGGTCTCGTATTCGCAAGCGGGATACCGGCTAGAGCGTTACCGTCTAAAGTATAACCGTTTTGATTTTTTTGCAAACAAACCCTCCCATATTGGCTATGAGAACAATCGTATCACTATTAAAGAGGCGTGGGTTAATGATACGCTTAAGCTTACGGGCTTTTATGACCTTAACGCTTCGCTACTCAATCTGTGCGCTAAAAGTGATGCGTTTCGCTATAAAGGAGACGAAGGAGAGATCGAAGCCGCTTTGCATGTAACGCTACTGCGCGATAGCAACCAGACCGCATTAGAGGGCGATATTAATGTCAAAAAAGCATTAATTCGTTATGAAGCCGACAAAGACAAAGTCGTGACCGATGAAGATATTATTGTGATTCAAGAGGTTAAACCGCCAAACCAAAGCCCGCTGGTACTCAATGTGCGTGTTCATGCCGACACGCCGTTGCGCTATAAAACTAAAAGTTTCGATATTGCTTTTGTGCCGGATATCACACTGTGGAAAGAGCGACAGACAAAGCTTGAACTGTTAGGGTGGGTGGTAAGCGATAAGGGGTGGGTTTACAGTGGCAACAGCGAGTTTGAGGTGAAACATAGCGAACTCTATTTTGCCGGAGGAGCACGGATTGATCCGCTGTTAAACCTCCATCTTTTATATGCTATAGACAACAAATTGATTGATATCTACGCAACGCATAAATTGAGTTCCCCGGTTTTTTTATTCACCTCATCACCGGCTATGAGCCAAAATGATATTATGAGTTATATTCTTTTCGGCACGCCCGCCACTTCGAGTTTTGAGAGCGATGCGGGAGGCTCAACCGGCATTAATGCCGCCAATGTGATTTTCGGTACGGGTCTTAAAGAGATGATTGGCGATACTACGGGGCTTCGTGTGGATACGCTCAGTCTTCTTAGCACAAGTAACGGCAATATCGGCTTTGAAGTGGGAACGCGCATTAACCGTGACATGCGTGTGGTATTAAAAAACGACGACATCTTTGCGCTTATTTTGCAACTTTCATTGAGCGATACGTTGCGTGTGGATGTGGATGTGAAGGAGACCGGGCAGGGCGTAAACCTTATCTATGTTAAAGATTACGAAGATTGGTTAAAATAACATTAATGAAGCGTACAACACATTATGAGAGTGCCTGCAAAGAGTGCGGCGTTATTGTAGATTATAACCCACGCGATATTGAGCATAACTACTATTGCCCGCGTTGCGGCCACCTTATTTACGGCCCCGGCGAGCATTTTCACTATGTTATCGTCATGGCTCTGACAGCCTTGGTATCGTTTGTGCCTACACTCTATTTTCCGGTTCTGACATTGGAGATGGCCGGACAGATGCAATCTACCACGCTTTTTGGAATCATTAGCGAGTTTTATAATGACAGCGGCGTTATGATTGGTGTATTGGTAGCGATGACGGGGGTCGGTATTCCATTATTGCTTATGGTGTTATTGTTGATGTTGCTGATACCCATACATTTCAATAAGCGTCCCCCGATGTTGCGTGGTGTTTATAATGTTTATGCCACGCTTAAGCATTGGGGCATGGCCGAAGTCTACATGATTAGCGTGTTGGTATCGACCATCAAGCTTCAAAATATGGGAGACCTGACGATTAATGCAGGTTTTTTTATTTTTGTGTTTTTCCTAATCTGCTTTTTTATCACGATGATCTGGTTTAATCCCGATGACATATGGCATAGCGATGCAGTACGAGAGTGATATTTCCCAAAACCGTCAGCTCTGCTTGAAATGCGAGCTACTGGGTGAGGCCGATGAGCTTACATGTAAGCAGTGTGGCCAGACGCTACACCAGCGTATTCCCAATTCTCTGATTCTTACGCTAAACTATACGATAGCGGCAATTCTGTTTCTGATTCCCGCCAATCTGCTTCCGATGATGATTATTACCAAGCTAGGCATTAACGAGGGAAGTACCATTATGGAGGGCATTGTTTGGTTTGTCACGTACGGCGAAGCGAGTATCGGAATCATCATTTTTGTAGCCAGTATCGTTGTGCCGTTTTTTAAGATCGCCGTGATTATGTTGCTACTGTTTATTGCCTATTTTAAGGTAAATCGCTGGGCGTTTGTAGGATTAAAGCTCTATCGTATCATTAAACTGATTGGAAAGTGGTCGTTGCTTGACGTCTTTGTGGTCGGCATTATGATCGCTATGGTACAGTTTCAAAACCTGGCAACCGTTCACGCGGGCGGTGCGGCTTTTGCTTTCGCATTGGCGGTGGTGCTTACCATGTTGGCAACCGAAGCATTTGATCCGCGATTGATGTTTGATACCAAGGAGGATTCATGAATGCCGCACCCGTAAAAAAGAGACGCTCTACGGCGCTGGTTGTCTGGACGATTCCGCTACTGGCACTGCTATTGGCGGGATGGATGCTCTATAAATTCTACTCGGATCGCGGTGGTGAAATTGTGGTCTCTTTCAATGACGGTAGCGGCCTTTTGGAGCGCAAAACACTCCTTAAATACAAAGGGATTGTACTGGGGCATATCACCAAGATTGAACTGCATCCCGATGATGTTTCGCGCGTTAACGTCACCTTTAACGTTCCCAAGCGCGCACTCAAAGCCATTGCGCGCGAAGGCAACGAATTTTGGAAGGTCAAACCGCGTGTAACACTAACGGAAGTCTCCGGTTTGGAAACTATCGTGGGTGGTCTTTATGTCGAAATTTATCCGGCAAAGCAGTCGTATTACGAATTGATTAAACTGCCTGAAAAGTACTACTTTGAAGCGGCGGATCACAAACCCGAAGATCATCTGCAACCGGGTCTGAAGCTCTATCTTGAAGACACTACCGGAGCATTCGCAGTTGACACGCCGATTGTCTATAAAAAGTTTATTGTCGGGCGGGTAATTGAGCGCGATCTCATTGAGGATAAGGTGCGCTATACCGTACATATTGATGAAGAGTACAAAAATCTTATTCGCCAAACAAGCAATTTTTGGGGTATTAGTAGTGTGGATCTTAAAGCCACTATGGCCGGAGTCAAACTCAAAGTCGATTCGTTAGCCACGCTGATTGCCGGAGGAATCACTTTTGACTCACCGTCCGATGCACCGGAAGTAAACGCATCACGCAAGCATCCTGCAACTTTCTCTCTATATGCCAATCAGGACGAAATCGATTATGATCCAAGAGTCATCACCTTGCAAACACAAGATTCATACAGCATGGAGGCTGAGCTGAATGAAGTGTACTTTAAAGGTGTTGAAGCAGGCAAAATCGTATCGGTACGCTATCTTCCTAAAAAGGATATGACGCAGTATCGTATCAAACTCAAAAAGAGCTTTATGCCGCTTGTAAAACAGGGTGCTTATTTCTGGGCGGTTGCACCAAAATTTTCATTTAAAGGGGTTTCCGGTCTGGATGCGATTACGCGCGGTACTTATATCGCATTTGCGCCTAAAGAAGGGGATGCGCATGATGTTTATTCCCTTCATGATGCTCCGCTTCCGAAAAAAGGCGTAAAGATTTCACTTCATACCGATGATTCATCGGGACTCTTTTCGGGAAGCCCCGTGTTTTATAAGAATTTTGAGGCAGGAATGATTAGCAAAATCGCACTTGATGACACAAAGCAAGGGGTTGATATTGAGGCAGTAATAGATCCAAAATATGCCACGCTTATTAACGCGTCAAGCCTCTTTTACAAACACGCCGCAATTGAGGCGGAGGTAAGTTTCTCAAAACTCTCCGTCAAAGCGGCAACGTTACCGCAAATAATTGAAGGTGGTATTATTTTTAAAACACTACATCCCAACGAGACAAGCACACAGCATCATTTTAAACTCTTAAATAGTGCGCATGAGCTTGAGAAGGCGCAATACTATCTTAACGGCGGCACCCATGTGAGCCTTTTAGCGCAAAATGCACGCGGTGTTCGAGCGGAAATGCCGCTATATTACAATCAGTTTAAAGCGGGTGAAGTCGTTAACGTCGATTATAACGCTACAAACGAGCAGATTAAGGTGGATATGTATATCGATAAACGCTTTGAGGATAGGCTGACTTCTTCGTCACGTTTTTATAAGCTTAGCGGTGCGGAACTCAAAGTGAGTTTTCCCGAGATCAATCTCAAAGTAGATTCACTGCAAGCGCTTCTTGAAGGAGGTATCGCATTTGACAATGCCGACGGAAACAAGACGGCACCGTTGCAACTGTATGAGAGCCGCGATGAAGCGTTTGACAATGACTACAGAGCAAAACTCTATCTTGAAAGCGATACCGGACTGCGTGTCGGCAGTTCGATTGTCTACAAAGGCATTACCATTGGAAGTGTCGAATCGCTCAACCTTGAGGGACAACGCTTGGTTGCGCTAATGCGTATTGATAAAGCGCATGAAGCGTTGATGAGCGCCGATGCGATCATTTCGCTTGAGGATTTTTCAATAGATATGAACGGTGTTAAAAATGCCGCTACACTTGTAAGTGGTCCAAGCTTACATGTAACACCGGGAAGTCTTAAACAACTCGGTAACACCTATACACTAAAAAATATCATATGCTATCAAAATCAGCTTCGCAAAGGCTTACGCATAGTCGTATCGGCGGATCGCCGCAGTTCGCTTAAAGTCGGCTCACCCCTCTTTTACCGCCAAGTGCAAATTGGTGATGTCGAAGAGGTGCGCCTTAGCGATAATGCAACACAGGTGGAGTTTTCACTCTTTATTGAGCCGTGCTATGCCCATTTGATTCGAGAGAACTCACTCTTTTACAACGCTTCGGCTTTAGGCATGGAGCTCTCTTTAACCGGCGTAAAAATCAATACCGAAACGGTTGAGACAATGATCGCCGGTGGAATCGCCGTAGTTACGCCGAATGGTTTCGGTGATGTAGCAAAAGCGATGCGAGTGTTTAAACTGTACGATAAGCCTAAAGCAGAGTGGTTGGAGTGGTATCCTTCGCTTAGCAGTTCCAACCCGATGTGTCAGTAGCCTCTAAGATAATAACCGACTTTATAGCGTATGAGTGTCTTTTGTTGGGGGCGTGGATAGCGGCTGTAAGCATACTCGATCGTCTCTTTGGTGGTATCATCAAGAATGTAAAAACCGCTATTTTCAATAAATTTTATTTCGGAAATATCACCGTTAGGGTAAAGGTAGAACTCAATAATATTGTGGCGATTTACCCGTAGATTATCGGGTAGATTAACACTGCCCACACGGTTAAGAACCTCTTGGGTAATACGACGCATAATCTCCTGATTGTCAAGCAGGTACTTCTGCTCACCTTCGCTCAGTTTACCAAACTCATCGCCGTATGCTTCGCGTAAATCTTGTGCGATACGGCTTTCGCGTTTACCACTTTGGCGTTCATGTTGCGCTTTTGAATCATTTGCAACCTCTTGAGAAAGAAAGCTATACAGACGGCTCTTGCTTTGATTATGCTCGGTTGTTTTTTTGGCGAGTGGGATATAGGGTTTTTCAGGCGGCAGAGGTGCTACTTTTTTAGGTGTGGGTTTAGGCTTTGGTTTAGGAGGATTGATCGGTTTGGGGGGAGTCTCTTGGACTTTGGGTTGAAGAAACGGTTTTTCAATTAACTTCTCAAGTTGCTTGCCTTTGGGCATAGGCGGCGCAATTTTGGGATCTTTGATCTGGTTTTTTTCAAACGATTCTTTGGTTGCTTTAGGATTTTCTTTGAGCGAAACTTTGATGCGCTGTTGCTCTTTATTTTGCAACTTCTTTGGCTCCAATAGATGTGCACCAAACATCCAAAATAGCAACAATAAGAGCAGGTGCACGAGCATGGCAATAATAAAAGCGGCTTGAGAACGGCTCATAGTATCCTTTACATGTAAGTCGTGATTATAGCGCTTTAGATATAATGGCACAAAAAATTCAGGATACGTTTTATGAGCACTAGCGCATCACATCACGCTTTTGAAGAAGCACAGCAACTAATTCCCGGAGGCGTAAATTCGCCGGTACGGGCGTTTAAAAGCGTCGGTTCGACACCGCTATTTATCAAAGAGGGTAAGGGCGGTAAACTGGTTGATATCGACGGAAATGAATATGTCGATTATGTGCAGAGTTGGGGGCCTTTAATCTTTGGACACCGTGATGAGCATATTGAAAATGCGGTTATTGAGGCAGTGAAACACGGTTTGAGTTTTGGCGCACCCACGCTTGCAGAGACCAAATTGGCACAAGAAGTCGTTTCAATTTTTGATTCTATTGAGAAGGTGCGCTTTGTCAGTAGCGGTACCGAAGCGGTTATGAGCGCGATTCGTTTGGCGCGTGGTTATACCGGACGTGATGATATTGTAAAGTTTGAAGGTTGCTATCACGGCCATAGCGATTCACTGCTGGTACAGGCAGGCTCTGGTGCGGCAACCTTTGGCAATCCCAGTTCACCCGGTGTTCCTGCCGATTTTACCAAGTATACACTGCTGGCTAAATACAACGATATCGAGAGTGTGAAAGCGTGTTTTGAGCAGAGTAGCGATATTGCGTGCATCATCATTGAACCGATTGCCGGAAACATGGGCTTGGTTCCAGCAAATAAGGAGTTTTTGGCTCAGCTACGCAAGCTCTGCGATGAACATGGCACACTACTGATTTTTGACGAAGTGATGAGCGGATTTCGTGCCACACTCTATGGAGCAGAAAGCATCACCGGTACGACACCGGATTTAGTCACGCTTGGTAAAGTGATTGGCGGCGGTATGCCGGTGGGCGCGTTTGGCGGTAAACGCGAGATTATGGCACACCTCTCTCCCGAGGGGCCGGTGTATCAGGCGGGAACGCTTAGTGGCAATCCTGTTGCGATGGCGGCTGGGCTGGCGGCACTTGAGAAGCTCAAGGCCAATGCTGCGATCTTTCAAACGCTTGAGCGTCGTGCTAAACGTCTTGTTGAGGGAATGAAAGCGGCGGCTGAGCAAAACGGTATCGCACTTCAAACCGATGTACGTGGTTCAATGTTTGGGTTTTTCTTTAATAATAAGCCGGTACATAATTTTGACGATGCGGCTACAAGCGATCTTGAGCGTTTTGCCGCATTCCATCGTGAAATGATTGGTGAAGGCTTCTATTTTGCCTGTTCGCAGTTTGAGACCGGATTTATCTCCACTATGACAACCGACACAATGATCGAAGATACCATTGCGGCGTGTGAGTGTGTATTTGGACGTATCAATGGATGACAAACAGCCTGAAAACCCAAGGTTTAAACCTATAATCGAAGGTGCCGAGTCTCTGTCACTGGGTATCTCTATGGTGGTTGCCGTGATTATCGGCGTACTTATTGGATTGGGTCTGCGCAAACTCTTTGGTGTTGATTGGCTATTGTGGATTGGCGTATTTATTGGCATTGCCGCTGCTGTTTTAAATGTCTACAAGGCGTACTCAAAGCAGTATAAAGAGTTTGAAGAGCTTTCAAAAAATCCGCGCTACAACCACCAACAGTATCTTGATGACGAAGATGAGGATGAAAAGTATTAAAATCGTTTTACTTTTCCAAGCAGTCATTATACTGCTTTGGCTTAAATCTTATGCCACATTTATCGCTTTTGAGGTGGCTTGGCTGAGTAGCCTTCTGGTTGTTTTAGGTTCTATGTATAGCTATAAAAAACTGGTCAGCAAGAGGCTGGAACATTATGAGGGCGATCTTGAAGCGGATCTTATTGAGAAGATTGATGATCCTTATGATCTTTATAGCGAAGAGGTTGTGACACAAGGGGATGATGCGCGTGATATCAAAGCAGTAATACAAGAAGAAAAAGCGCGCCTCAAGGCCAATAAAACCAATGGCATCAAAGCCGGAGGGGGTGCTGCGGTATCACTCTATCGAATCGTACCGTATCTCTTTTTGGTAATGGGTTTTATGGCGCTGCACAATAACGGTTATCTTGAGCTGATACCGTATCTAATGGGACTGGGTGTCGGGATAGTAAGTGCGATGCTTCTCTCGAAGCAGCTCTTTAATCGGTAACAATTGGAATATTGATGGTGACACGATCCTCTTTGAACTCAATAAAGAGATGATTCTCATCGGCAAGATGCTGAATTTCGCTCGAACTCTTTTTGTTAAACACAGTAGAAATAATCTCTAAAGAGAAAAGTGCATATTTGACACCTTCAAATTTAATATGCTCTCCTACACGAAAAAAGATCTTAAAATAGATGGAATCACCTTCGCAAGCAACGATAGAACGGTTGATCATTTTAATAAATGGATCAGTCTGGAGGCGAATTTCAGGCAGTGTCGGGTCAAAATCTTTAATAAAACTCTTTGTATTGCCAATAGAGTTGGAACTGATACAGAGGTCTAAAATGGTATAAACGTTAACGATATCACCCTGATCTTTAGGTTTGGTAAATTTAAATGACGGCATCTGATAAAGGCGTATGCCGATACTCTCTTCATTTTCGTAGCCAACCGTAATGCCAAAAAATTTGTAGCGTCCATATTCAAGATCTAAAAAGGTGGTTTTAAAGCCAAAAGAGTTGCTGGCGTAGGTCATGGCCAATTCGTAAATGGATTTGGCGTCGATGCTGCCAAGCAAAAACTGCGCTTCGCTGTTAAGAGTTAACACCTTTGCATTTGCATCAAACAAAATAAAGGGGTTAAAGTCGTTCTCTATCCAGAGTTGATCAAAGGTCACCAATTACTCTTCAATATAGTTTTTCAGTTTACGACCTACTTTGGGGTGTTTGAGCTTTTTAATAGCGCTCGATTCGATCTGACGCACACGCTCACGGGTGACACTAAGTTCTTTACCGATCTCTTCGAGTGTACGGTCGCTCTCATCGTCCATAATGCCAAAGCGCATTTTAATTACGGCTTTTTCACGTTCGTTAAGTTGCTCAAGTACCGATTCAATCTGAATTTTCAGATCTTCTTTTAAGATGGCGTCTGATGGCGATAACGATGTTTTGTCTTCGATAAAGTCACCAAATCGGCCATCCTCTTCATTGCCGATAGGCGCTTCAAGCGAGATTGGCTCTTTAGTGATTTTAATAACGTTTTTAACTTTTTCGGCAGAGAGCCCGACCTCTTCGGCAATCACATCTACACCCGGTTCACGCCCATGTTCTTGCAGGTATTTACGCATGATTTTATTGATGCGGTTGATGGTTTCGATCATATGAATCGGAATACGAATGGTGCGCGCTTGATCAGCGATGGCACGGCTAATCGCCTGACGAATCCACCATGTTGCGTAGGTTGAAAATTTGTAGCCTTTTTGATACTCAAACTTATCAACGGCTTTCATTAAACCGATATTGCCCTCTTGAATAAGGTCCAAAAACGGCAAACCGCGATTGGTATAGCGCTTGGCAATAGAGACAACGAGACGCAGATTGGATTTCGCCATGCGGGTTTTTGCTTTTTCCGAGATGCTCTTACCGCGTTTAATCTGCTCTAAAATATCATGCAGTTTATCGGGTTCCATATCAAAACTGTCTTTTGATGCCTCTTTGGTTTGAATCAGTTTTTTAATCTCCATGTAGGTGCTAACCATCGTAGCCTCAGGAACTTTAAGGGCGATCTGCTCTTTACTGAGATTGGTAATATTGCTGATGATATCGCCATGATTTTTTTTGAGCATATCATTAAAGAGCGGCAGTTTGTATTCAAGACGTTTAAGCTCTTTATCGAAACCTTCGTCGCTTTTTAATGCAGTCTCCATGGAGCGTACCAGCTCATTAATCAGCTTAGATGTCGGCCCAAGATCAAGCAACTTTTGACGCAATACCGCTTTTTTAAAACTAATAGTCATGAAGTAGTGCACATCTTCAACTTCGGTTTGTAAACGCGATTCGATGTCTTGGCGCTCTTTATCGATACCCTTGAGCCAATCTTTCTTGGCTTTTTCAAGTGCTTTAAAGCTGGTTACGACTTTCTCAACACGTTTTTTATCTTTTGAGCTTAGCGTTTTTTCCGCAACGGCGTCATCATCGTCACTATCGTTATCATCATCGCTATCACTCTCTTTTTCATCCTCGAAACTCTTAAATAGCTCTTTAACGCGACGCTCTCTATTAATAAGAGGGTCTTTGTAATCGAGTATAAAGTCAATGAGATAAGGAACGGAACAGATGGCATCAATAATAATGCCTTCTCCGAGTTCTATTTTTTTAGAAATTTCAATCTCTTCCTCTTTGGTTAAAAGCGGAATTTGACCCATTTCGCGAAGATACATACGAACGGGCGAATCAGACCGAGACCACTCCATAAGTTCATGTTGGCGTAAAATGTCAAACTCTTCGGCATCGGCCTCTTCAAGCAATTTTTGCTGTGCAGCACGTCTGGCTTCCGCTTCTTGTTGATTCAAAAGCTTGGCATGTTCTGATGCGGTATAGAGGCAACGATGATATTTTTCTGCCAATTTATGAATGCTTTTTGCCTGTGCCAGAGTTGGCTGTTTGTCAAAATGTTCGACGATCGATTCATACGTAATGCAGTTAGATGATTTGTGTTCGGAAAAAATGGTTTCCAAGAGCTTATTGAGTTCTTTTGCAGTCATAGTGTCAGGAGCACTCCCCTCAGCGTTTTGCGAGTTTAATAAGTTGTGGATTATACCCAAATGAGTATAAAAACTTTCTTTATTATCGGTTCGTAAACGATATTTTTAAAGTGGAACAGCAGTTGCTTTTAGCTTGTAAATTGTGATTGAGGAGAGCTGATGCAAAGCGGATATTACGCGGCAGCCGGAGGAATGGTGACCCAATTTAACCGGCTCGATGCGATTGCAAACAATCTTGCCAATGCCAATACCGCCGGATATAAAAAAGAGAATTACATTATAGGCGATTTTTTACGCCTTTATAAAGAAGCGCGTGATGAACTGCCAATTGAAAACCAGAGCATTGATGGCGCACAATTTTACCATCGTTCCATGACTCGCGTGCCTCAAATTACCGACCGTTTCACGGACTATTCTCTCGGCACTATTGAAAAAACAGATAATACGCTTGATTTTGCCCTTTCACAAAAGGAGTACTTTTTTGCGATTAAGACCCCCGATGGTGTTAAGTTAACCAAAGATGGCTCTTTCACGCTTAATGAGGAGGGTATTTTAGTGACCAAGCAGGGCTATGAAGTTCTTCCTGCCGATTATTTTCAAGCGGGCGGCAATATCACGTTTAATACCCAAGACAGCATTGTCGAATCGGATAAAAACGGACAGCTCTATATCAGCATCGCCGGCACTACACAGTTGGTGCAAAGTAGCAAAATTATGGTAGTAACTCCTCAAAACCCGCAAAAACTGAGCAAAGAAGGGGATAACCTGTACCGTCCGGAGTCCGAAGATTCGCTCGATGTGATTGAAGAGAGTGGGGCGGTATTGCAGGGATTTATTGAAAAAAGCAATGTAAATCCTATACAAGAAATGGTAGCCATGATCGAAGCTAACCGCCTTGTGGGAATGTATCAAAAAGCGATGGATGCGCAGATGAATGACATGAATCGCGATGCCATAGAAAAAATAGCGAGAAAAGGATAACCTATGATGCAATCACTTTATACCAGCTCAACCGGAATGCTGGGGATGCAAACACAAATTGACACAACGGCTAATAATATTGCCAACGTTAATACCATTGGATTTAAAAAGTCGCGTGCGGAGTTCGCGGATTTAATGTATCGCGTTATGGAGTATGCCGGGACATCCACAAGCGATACTACCAAGTCACCTACAGGTATTGAAACAGGACTTGGGGTGCGTTCGACTGCAATAAACAAAATTTTTTCCGAAGGTAGCCTGAAACAGACCGATAATGATTTGGATATTGCCATTACGGGGCGCGGTTTTTTTAAAATGGAGCTTCCGGACGGTACGGAAGTTTACTCTAAAAACGGGGCGTTCAAGCGAGATGAGAACGGTTCAATGGTCAATAGCGACGGCTACAAATTGATTCCTGAAATCGTGATTCCCGAAGATGCTACCAATATCAGCATCGGAACCGATGGAATCGTAACCGTCACACAGCCAGGGCAGGCTCAAGCAACACAAATCGGACAAATTTTGACCACAAATTTTATTAATCCTTCGGGTTTACATGCTATGGGAGACAACCTTTTTATCGAAACCGACAGCTCTGGGCAACCTATTGACGGTACTCCCGGTGTTGATGGATTGGGTACGCTTCGTCAAGGCTTTGTAGAGTTAAGTAATGTTCAGCTTGTAGTAGAGTTAACCGATCTCATCACCGGACAGCGCGCATATGATGCCAACTCAAAAGTGATCACAACCAGTGACGAGATGCTCCAAACCACCAATGGGCTTAAGCGATAAGAGTCCTAAAATAAGCTAATATGATTTAATATCAGAATTTCTTTCCCCGCTTCCTAATGGCACACTTCAGCCATTTTGGATATAATCTCAAAAATTAATTTCAGAGTCATTGCTGAATGATTTTAGGATTCCGCCAATGAAAATAATCGAAGGAAACGTCTGGAATTTCGGTAAAGATATCGATACCGATCTTATTATTGCTGCCAGATACCTGAACACCTCAGACCCTAAAGAGCTTGCAAAGCATGTTATGGAGGATGCCGATCCCGATTTTGCCCACAAAATGAATGCAGGCGATATTATTGTAGCCGACGAAAATTTTGGCTGCGGTTCTTCACGCGAGCACGCCCCCATAGCGCTTAAAGCTGCGGGAATATCAGCCGTTGTGGCTCCCACTTTTGCACGCATTTTTTATCGCAATGCCTTTAATATGGGCCTGCCGATTTTTGAGCTTCCTGAAAGCATGGAGATCAAAGAGGGCGAAGCGATAAGTATAGATATGGACGCAGGTACTATTACCAATAAGACAACCGGCAAACAGTATACGTTTACACCTATCCCTGCGTTTATGCAAGAGTTGCTGAATGCCGGAGGATTAATGCATTATGCTAAAGATGAAATCGCCGCACAAGGAAATTGATAGATGAAAAAATACCATATAGCCCTCATTAAAGGTGACGGTATCGGGCCTGAAATTATTGATGAAGCCGTTAAAGTACTTGACGCCGTTGCCGCAGATGAAGATTTTGATTTTGCGTATGAAGAGCTTTTGATGGGAGGCGGTGCATATGAGATTACAGGCGATCCCTTGCCTCAAGAGACTGTGGATGGTGCATTTAGAAGCGATGCCGTACTTTTTGGCGCCATTGGCGGTGATCAGTGGGATTCATTACCGCGTGAAAAACGTCCCGAAAGCGGTCTATTACGTTTTAGAAAAGCGTTAGGCGTTTATGCGAACCTTCGTCCGGCAGTCGTTTACGACGAATTAGTCAATGCCAGCTCCCTTAAGCCTGATATTGTCAAGGGTGTTGATCTTATGGTTGTTCGTGAGCTTATCGGCGGTATCTATTTTGGTGAGCCAAAAGGTCGCGAAGGCGACAAGGCTTATAATACTATGGTTTATACCGTAGATGAAGTCAAGCGCATTGCCCATACGGCATTTGAGATTGCCATGGAGCGCGATAAACGTGTCTGTTCCGTTGACAAGGCTAATGTGCTTGATGTTAGCCAGATGTGGCGCGAAGTGGTCGAAGAGGTTGCAAAAGAGTACCCTGAGGTTGCCCTTTCTCACATGTATGTGGACAATGCCGCCATGCAGCTTATTCGTGATCCCAAACAGTTTGATGTGATCTTGACCGGCAATATTTTTGGCGATATTTTGAGCGACGAGGCCAGTATGCTCTCAGGCTCTATCGGTCTGTTGCCTTCAGCGTCGGTAGGCAACAAGATCGGCGTATATGAGCCAATTCACGGTTCGGCTCCGGATATTGCAGGGCAGGGAATCGCCAACCCGATTGCAACCATTTCGAGTGCTTCAATGATGTTGCGTTTTGCTTTGGGCGAAAGTAAGGCGGCGGACCGTATTGATGCTGCGATTAAACAAGCTCTTGCCGAAGGATATCGTACTAAAGATATTGCCGATTATGATGCTAAAGAGATCTGTTCAACCAGTGAAATCGGTTCCATTATTGCGAATTATGCCGCAAAATGCAAACGCTAACGCTCGCTAATATTTATGAGCTTCAGGGTCTCAAAGATGAAGCGCTTGAGATTTACAAAGAGGTGCTACGAAAAGAACCTGACAATGCCGATGCGAAAATTGCCATACGTCGCTTGAGTGGAATGCGTCGAAAGTTTCTTGGCGTTAATAAAGAGATGAAAGAGTATTTTTTGAAAATGGATGATGAGATTGAGTTCTTGGAGTTTGAAAGATGGCTACTGAAAATATGGAATTGAAAGACGTAATTTTATCAACTTTGGCCGAGATGGAGCAGGGTAATACTCAAGAACAGACGTCCGAGACGTCTACGCCTGCAAAGCCGATGCTTAAAAATGATAACATGCAAGAGCCTAAACCCCAGCCGGAGCACTCCGCAACGGATGAAGCGCTTTTTTTAGAGAGTGTACGTGAGCGCCTTTTGGTGCTTTTTGAAGGCTTCCAGTCGCCCAATAATACACAAATTGAAGCCAAAGTCGATCTGACGCTCAATTTTTTAGAATATCTTCTCTCTGCCATAGACGCACGACTTGAAAAAAATAAATAATAAAGATGCCCTAACCGATGAAACAGTATCGTATTTTGATTGATTGCAGTGATGCAAAGGGATTAGTATATAAAATCTCTCATATTTTTTATAATCATGCGCTTAATATTATCTCTAACAACGAATTTGTGGACAGGGAACACAACCGCTTTTTTATGCGCAGTGTGGTTTCCGGTGCCATCGAAGCCAATGCGCTTGAGCGTGAGCTTTGTGATGTATTACCCCAAGAAGCTAGCGTACAAGTCATTGAGCCTAAAAAGAAAAATATTATTCTTATGGCCACCAAAGAGTCCCATGCTCTTGGTGATATTTTGATACGCTATGAAGCGGGTGAACTGGATTGCGAAATTTTAGCGGTTGTGTCCAATTATGATTTATTAAAACCACTTGTAGCCAAATTTGCGATTCCTTTTGTTTGTGTATCACATGAAGGTTTGAGCCGTGAAGAGCATGAACGCAAGGTGCTGGATGTGCTGGCGAATTACAAAGCTATCGACTATATTGTATTGGCTAAATATATGCGTATTTTAACACCCGATTTTGTTAAGGTCTATGAAGATCGCATTATCAATATCCACCACTCCTTTCTCCCGGCATTTATTGGTGCCAATCCCTATAAGCAAGCTTATGAGCGCGGTGTCAAAATCATTGGTGCTACGGCGCATTTTGTCAATAATAATCTTGATGAAGGTCCCATTATTGCTCAGGATGTTACCCATGTTGACCATGCTTATAGCTGGAAGGATATGCAGCGTTGCGGTCGTGATGTGGAAAAAATCGTACTCTCACAGGCACTAAAACTGGCACTCGAAGATCGCATTTTCGTTTATGCGAACAAAACAGTGATCTTTTAGCCATGTTCAATATTGTCTTGGTTTGTCCGCAAATTCCCAATAATACGGGAAGTATCGGCCGGTTATGTGTGAATACGGATTCCACGCTACATCTTATTAAACCGCTGGGATTTGATATCTCCGAAAAAGCGGTTCGGCGTGCCGGACTCGATTATTGGCATAAGCTCGATTTGCATGTATATGAAAATCTTGATGATTTTTTTACTCAACATAGTGATACTTCGCGCTTTTATTTTGCAACCACAAAAACAGAGCGCCCCTATTTTTCGGCTGATTTCAAAGCGGGGGACTACCTCTTTTTTGGCAGTGAGACCACAGGGCTTCCTAAAACGCTTTTGCAACGCTTTAGCGAGCATTGCGTAACGATTCCCATGAGCAAAGAGGGGCGAAGCCTTAACCTTGCCGTTAGTGCAGGTATTGTTCTGTATGATGCAATACGACAAAATTTTACTGATTACAAGGAGCTGATGTGAACCCCTTTGTTGATACTCTTATGTTAATACTGTTTGCACTGTTCATATTTTATATTATTCGCGGATATCATCGCTCTAAAATGCAAGAGCGCGACAATGACTCCTAAACCTTACATGTAAGCTATAAAATACGCTCGGCCCACAACTCCAAAGCACTCTCTAAACGATCCATAAGTGATCCCGCATATTTAATTGTATGTGCCATTGCTCATCCTTTTGCAATTTATTTGACATATTTTTAACCTATTTTGCAATTTAGCTTTTAATATATTGCAAATTGTCATATAATTTGCAATGAAAATGCTATTTATTTAAAATAGTGTTTAAAAACTGACCTTACGCACTGGGTAACACCTTGAGTAAAATGAGAAGCGATTCAATGCAAGGCAGTCTCGTGAAGCGTAGCCGTAGCTACGGTGAATGAGACTAACGCCGCAATTTTGTGCCAATAAAACCACTCAAGGTATTATCCGGTGCGTAAGGTCAATTCAAAAGGAAGATGTCATGAAAAACTTTACCGATGTGGTTGAGAGTATTAAAGATATTGTCTCCGAAGAGTTTCCCGGCCGAAAAATATTTGATAAAGATGTTGCCGATATGCTTGGCGTGTCTCAAATGAATTTTGCCACAATGAAAAAACGCAACAAGATACCCTTTAACGAACTTCTCGATTTTTGTGCCAAACGCTCCATTGCTATCAATTGGCTACTTTACGGACAGGCTCCCGAGAGTTTGATCGAGCCGACCAACCGCTTTTATGCAGTACGCTATTTTAGTGAGGTTAACGCCTCTGCGGGCGGTGGAGCAGAAAATTTGGATGAAGTGTATGAACCCCTTATGCTAGAGGCCAATTTTGTATCACTGCTTGGAGGTGAGCAGGAGCTACGCTATATCGAGGCCATTAATGTGACCGGCGATTCAATGGAGCCACTCTTCTCTTATGGTGATATTGTCTTTATTAACCGTTCACGATGCGATATCGGACGTGGCGGCGTTTTTACTATCAATACCGAACATGGACTCTTTATTAAACGGATACAAAAGCGAATAGATGGTAAAATTGATATTATCTCAGACAATAAAGACTATCCTATCCAGAGCGCCAATCCACACGAAATTGAAGTGATTGGAAGGGTTGTTGGACGTTTTGGGGGTGTCGAGTAGGGGAAGGTGTATTGCGTATTTTTGGTCTCGTTGGTGTTTTAATTTTTTGGATTTTCACGGGCTGTAGTGTACGCACCCCACCTTTGGTATTGCAACAGGTACAACAGTTTGAAGCGTACACCCATGGCTACCAAAGCCGCTTTGAAGCCAACGTTACGGCTTATGAAACTAAATATTTTGAGCCTTGGCATTATGAAAAAGCTCCTAAAACTGCTGAAGAGTCAATGTGGCCGTTTCGTGTATATGCAACAAACGGTGATATGTTTGGAAATACCCTCCAAAAACGTGAAGAGCGCTATTTTCGACTCCTTGAAGCAGAGGCCGATTTTAATGCCTTTGATACGCTCCATCAACATGGCATCACTACCGCTTTTACTAGTCTTCGCAACTTTCCCACGGATGAGCCGCTTTTCAGAGATCCTCAAATTGCCGGAGAGGGCTTCCCTTTTGATTATAACCAAAACAGCGCTATTCACGCCAATGAACCGCTTTATCTTTCGCACTACTCTCTTTCAAAACGCTGGGTTTATGCGTTTACATCTTATGCATCAGGATGGATACGTTCGCGTGAAATGGCACGGATAACGCCTTTACATGTAGCGCTGTGGGAGCATGCGCTTCAGGTGCATATTATCGCAGACAATATTCCTCTTTACGGAGAGAATGAACATTTTGTGCTTAACGGGCGTATCGGTATGATACTTCCACTGACGCAAGAGAATGAAAAAAATTACACACTTCTTTACGCCTTGCGCAATAAAGAGGGGTTTGCCGATTATGGCCTGCTTACACTTCCAAAAGCTTGGGGTAGCACCAAAGCATTAACACTGGAGCAAGACAATGTCAATGCTATCGGCAATGCACTTTTGACGCAAGAGTACGGATGGGGCGGTATTTTTGAAGATCGGGACTGTTCATCCATGCTTCGGGATTATTTCTCTGTTTTTGGTATCTGGCTACCGCGTAATTCCTATCAACAATCGCGCATGGGCACGATTACTGACCTTAAAGGTCTTAGTAGCGATGAAAAACGTGAGATGATTCGTAAAAAAGCCGTCCCTTTTGAAACACTGCTTTATAAAAAAGGGCATATTATGCTCTATCTTGGCATGAACGGGGATGATATTTTTATTTTTCACGATACATGGGGGGTTAAAACGCTTCGTGACGGTAAAGAGGGGCGCTATATTATTGGAAAAAGCATTATTTCAACGCTTGAGCTTGGTAGCAATCTTGAAGATTATGATTCTGCCAACAACCTATTGACGCAGTTGGAGAGTTTTAATATTCTTACCCGTTAAGCTTTGATATCAAGCAAACTTCCAAGCATTTCGTCTTGCGTTTTGATCGCACTGATATTAGCCCCATTGACATTTTCAATGACGACTTGATCGGTAAGTTCTTTGGAAAGATCAGTCTGTGAGTGTTGGCTTTTGTTGTCGTCGGATTGGCTAACGACCGCTTGCGGATCACCACTGCCATTCTCTTTAATAAGGGTACGGTTCGGAACAAACCCGTCCGTATTGGTGTTAGCGATATTATGCGCGTTGGTATTTAAAAAAGTATGGTTTGCACCAATAGATGCGATGTTAGATGAGAGTGCCATAAGTGACTCCTTATTGGAACCATTATAGCACTATGAAATTAATCATTTCTTGTAAAAAAAGTCCTAATGCAATTCGGCATTAAGCTTGATTTCTCGTGTCGATCGGCTGGCTGTAATCTGTCCGGTCATCGAGTTTTGTCTGAAATGCAACCCGTTAAGACCCGCTAACTGCTTGCCTTTGAAGACTTCACCATCAAGCGTGCAGTCAGGATTAACCGCGCAGATTTTTTCTAACTGCTCAGGATATATTACCACTTTGGTCCCCTCAAGAATAGAGATGCCTGCATCAATAATACAGGCATCACCCAATGGAATACCGCAAGTTGAATTGGCACCGAGCAGGCAATTTTTACCGATAGAGATCGGATTACCGTCCGTACCGCTTAGTACTCCCAAAATCGAAGCGCCACCACCGACATCGGAACCGTCACCCACGATAGCGGAGCTTGAAATACGCCCTTCGACCATGCTCACGCCGGTGGTTCCGGCATTAAAGTTAATATAACTCGCTCCTGGCATTACGGTGGTACCGGCATGAAGCTGGGCGCCAAAACGTACTTTTGAAGTCTCAAGAATGCGCGTATTGTCTGCGGGAATGATATGCTGTAAAAAGCGCGGAAATTTATCAACAAAGTCGATATGAGGATATTGGTTGGAAAGCTTGAGCTCAATCTCAAATTCACGAAGCCAATCCAGCTCAATCGGCATACCCTGCGACCACGCCACATTGGGGAGTGCGCCAAAAGCACCGTTAAGGTTAATACTTCGTAGTGCAACTTTCGCCTGAGACATGGCATAGAGTTTCAAATAGGTGGCTTCAACGCTTTGACACGGAGCATCATCGTAAATAAAGACAACACGAAACTCGCCCTCGCGCATTCCGTTCTCCTTGATCTGATTGTAGAGTGACGAAACTACCTGAATATTTTTGTGCGCATCCCCATAGGCTTCATCTGCATAAGGTGTAAATGCATTAAGAGCGCTCTGTAAAAATGTCAAATTGACATTGCAGATCACTTCGCTTTGGCTATTATCTATCACAACACCTTGTTGTGTAAGCGCTTCACTAAAGATAGCGGCACTGCCAAAATTTTCGTTCCAGTTAATCAGCGGGTAGGTCGCCTGAAGCACTTTGTCGCTATTTAGCTGGCCAAAGTCAACACGGCAAATTCCAAATGCAACAGGGTCTTTGTAGCCCTCTTTACTTTTGATAGCCTCTATTTTTGCTTTAAAAGCATCGGTGGTTTCAATCACTTCCATAAAATCATTCCTATGTGGTGTAGTTTGAGCGAATTATACAAAGTAGCGGCTTATCTTACATGTAAACACATGCTATACTAAAGATGTCAAAGGAGAAGTCTGTGGAAAAATGGATAGCACTGCTTACGGATAACAATCTTATTGGATTAAAACACTATCTCAAAGAGGGCGCTAACGTTAATGAATGCGATGAACACGAAGAGTCTGTTTTGGCGTTGGCGCTTAAATTGCATTGCGATGATGAGATTATTGATCTACTGATACAAGCGGGAGCTGATTTATTTGAAATAAATGATGAGGGCGTAAGCATTTTTGATTACGCCATTACTTACAATAATCCGCGTCTGTTTCAACATTTGATTGATGAGGGGATTGATATCAATCACACTTCACGACGTAGCCGTTTCACACCGTTGATGGGAACTGTGTGTTACGCAAGATACGAAATGGCAAAAACCCTGCTCGCAAACGGTGCCAATAAGGAAGCCCGCGATTCTCAGGGTTTTACGGCAGAAGATTTTGCTCGAAAAATGCGTAAAACCAAAATGCTTGAGCTTTTGACTTAAAAGAATTTTCCTTGTTGCTCATTTTCGAGTGGTTTACGCCGCTCTTTGGCAAGCCACTCCTGCAACAGATGCTCTACGACTTTGCTCAGACTCATTTTGTAGCGCTGGCGCGAATATTTCATGGAATCCTCCCATGTTTTACGGTCGATAAGCAGGCTTCTCGTAATTTCGTCTTTGGGCTGCATAAACACCTCAATATATAAATTACTATATAGTAATATTACTTTCCTGAAGTTATCGTATTATTATTAATAAATTTGATATACTGTGATGAAAATAGCGTTTTTTTGTAGGGAAAAGTATGGATTCAAATACCTTTTTAAGTAGGCAACCGGTTTTTGATACGAATGAGATTACGGTTTTTTATGATCTATTTTATCTTGATCATGATTTACAAAGTGATTTTATAGATGATCGATATGCGACGGCGTCGGTATTAACGACAGTTTTAAATAAGCTTGGCGTTAAAACGGTTGCAGGTGATCATAGTGTGTTTATTAAAGCGGATGAGTCTTTTTTAATGCATGATCTCATCTATTCAATTCCCAAAGCGCAGTTCATTATTGCCATTCTTGAGTATGTAGAGTTAAGCGAAAGTGTAATAAAACGTATTGAAGACCTGAGTTCAAAAGGGTACAGGATTGCACTGAACGATATAGCATTAACGCAAGACAATCTCAATAAATTTGCTCCTATATTAAACAATATTAATTTTATTAAAGTCGATGTAATTCGAACCGGAGAGAAGTTACTTCAGGCAAATTACCATCTTCTTGAGGCACTTAATGCCCAGACGGTTGCAAGCAAACTGGAAACACGTGAAGAGTTTGAACTGTGCAAATCGTTAGGGTTTAACTATTTCCAAGGTTACTACTTTGCCAAGCCGATTATTGTGAACAATGCGTCTCTGGACGTGCAGCAGTTGAGTGTGTTGCGTTTGACATCGTTGCTTATGAGTGACGTAGACTTAGATGAAATTGTGGTTGAGTTTGAAAAGAATTATGCCCTTACAGTGCAACTTCTTAAATTTATCAACTCGGGGGCTTTTCATTTTCGCGAGAAACTGACCTCTATCAAACACATATTAGCACTTTTGGGCCGTCAACAGCTCTCACAATGGCTAATGCTAATGATCTATGCAAAATCGATTGTCACTAGCCCTAGTATGGAGTCGCCACTGCTTTTGATGGTCAAAAACCGTACCGAACTGATGACAAAACTACTTTTGACCATTGTGCCCAGTGCCGATAAAGAGTATCAAAGCGAAGCCTATTTTGTAGCCGTATTATCCCTTGCAGACACGCTTTTTGGCGTATCCAAAGAGACGATTCTAACAGAACTTAATGTAGATGAAAAAGTACGTGATGCGCTTTTATACCGAAAAGGGACGTTAGGAGAGCTCTATGCGCTTTTGCGTGACATAGAGATGATCAATACCGCAAGCGTTGAAGCATTTATAAAAAAATATAATCTCGATAGCGATACGATAACTCACATCGCCTCTGAATCGATGAGCAATGTCAACGAACTTGAAGCGTCGCTAAAATTTGATGCGATGGCGGCAGATTAAATCTGACCTTACGCACCAGAGCATACCTTGGGTGGTTTTATTGGCATAAGAGTGCAAGGCAGTCTCGTGAAGCGTAGCCGTAGCTACGCTAAGAAAAAACTGCCTTGCATTGAATCGCTTCTCATTTTACTCAAGGTATACTCTGGTGCGTAAGGTCAGATTAAATTTTAAACGTGAAGTTTGTGCTATCGGAGTGACGGTGACGTTTGTGCCATGTAGTATTGCGATGGCGGTAGATAATATAGAGTAGGGCAGTGATGATTAAAAGTGTTGCCAAAACCATTAGCATCTACCGATCCTTTATTTGATAATCTAATGATATATCGACCAATGCAAACGAATAGTAAAGCGTTAGCGTAGTTCGTAGGTAATATTGCTATTTTTTAATATGGTTTCAAATTGTGAAAATGCTTTTTGTACCTTCGTATTATCAGTAGAAGCGACCGAAATTTCACAATACGCTTTTCCCTCAACCAAAACCGGTAGCGACGAAAGCTCAACACTCTTATCAACGCACTTCATGGTATCAATAAGAGTATTTTCACTCGTATGCGCATAAAGCGTATAGCGATAGAGCGTTTTGGCTGTTGGATAAAAACGCTCAAGCGCTTCATTAATCATTGGATGGGCCATTTTGGGAAAGCCCGGCACAAAAAAGAAGCGCTCTTGAAGATAAAATCCCGACATGTTGTTTACGGGATTGTACAAGAGTTCAGCACTTTGAGGCAGATGCGACATCAAAATTCGGTGCGGATACGCTTCATCACCAAAACGCGCTACGATATCTTGCGCAAAGCGTTCATGTTGCGTTAAGGGCTTACATGTAAAGATTTCAGCCGCAATCTCGCGCGTCAGATCATCAGGCGTTGAGCCAATGCCTCCAAAGCTGAATATAACACTTTGAGGATCCTTTTTTATCATTGCGAAGGTTTCGCGCAGTAGGGCAGGGGAGTCTTTGATCACAAAAGTAGCATGAAGTGCATGTCCTCGCGCCGTGAGTGCATCTCTTAAAAATGTAAAATGCTTATCGTCTCTGCGTCCGTTTAAAATTTCGGTACCAATAATCACTGCGTAAAAATGGGGATTTGAAATCATCGCGTAATACCTCGTGACGTAATGTAGTGGTGTAGCGACTGCTGCGTGCCCACATTGATATGCTCCACAATCTTTCGCATGGAGAGTCCCAGCGCATAAAGCTCTTCGATAGTGCTACGATGCGCATCAAAGCGGCTTGAAACCAGTGCTCCCTTTTTGCGGCCTGCTTTGACACCGCTAGAGCGCATACGTTCACGCCGCACCTCTTTGCGTTGCTCTTGCAGGGTTGTATTGGTCTTTAAAAGCGATGCAATAAGTTCCAAAGCATTACTATTTGCAGGGGAGAGTATAAGATTATCATCTATTACATGTAAGCATACTCCATACTCCAGCAGAGTCTTGAGTGCTTCAAGAAGATGCTCAAGAGTGTTGGAAAGCACAAAAAGATTGGTGATAAGAAGCGTATCATCGGGCGCGAGACGACTACATACGGTTTCAATAATCTCTGTGTGTGCCGCCGCTTCAAACTCCAAAAAAAGCGCATTACCGAGTTGCCGATCATTAAGATACTCCAAAATTCTAAAACGCATCTCGGATTTACGTTTGTCGTTATCCGCTATAACGATGCCGTACAAAGCACTCAAAGCCACTCCTTATTTTTGATTGATTTGTAATTATACCAAAGTAAATATATAAATTAAACTGTTTAAATTACAGAAATATACATAGTAATATTTGTAATTTTAACAATAAATATGATGCTTTAAATTTTAGACAAAACGCCCCGAGAGGATTTCTCTGAGGGGTGCCTTAAAGGCTTACATGTAAGTAAAGTGGGAAATTATGAGAGTTGTGAAAGAATGTTTTGCTGTACTTGAGATATCTCTAAGGTACCATCAACACGAATATATTTTACTGAAGGGTTTTGGGTAGCCATATCTTGATAGTAATCCACCAACGGTTGCGTCTGTTTATGATAGACATTTAGGCGGTCTTTAACCACCGCTTCGGCATCATCGGGACGTTGCACAAGATCCTCACCCGTAATGTCGTCTTTACCTTCAACTTTTGGCGGATTGTAGATAATATGATAGGTACGTCCCGATGCCAAATGTGCACGGCGACCCGACATACGTTTGACAATCTCCTCGTCTGAGACGTCAATTTCAACTACGGCGTCAATTGCGATACCGGCATTTTTGACTGCATCTGCCTGAACGATCGTACGGGGAAAACCGTCAAACAAAAAACCGTTTTTGCAATCCTCTTGCTTAATACGCTCTTTGACCAGACCGATAATAATCTCATCGGTAACCAGTTTGCCCGCATCAATCGCCTCTTTAGCCAGTTTCCCAAGCTCCGTACCCTCCTTGATGGCCGCGCGAAGCATATCGCCGGTGGAGATTTGCGGGATATTGAATGCTTTGGTTAAAAACTGCGCTTGCGTGCCTTTGCCCGCACCCGGTGCACCTACTAATATGATATTCACTACTGCTCCTTAATTTAAAGTTGTTCTAAAATGAAATGTTGCATCTCATCTACAATCGCATCGATATCGCGCTCACCATCGATTACATGTAAGCATTGTGATACGCTATAAAACGTGCGTATCGCCTCAAGCGGTTCGGTGTAGATCTTCATGCGGTTGTCAAAAACCTCGCGCTTGTCATCGGCTCCGCGTGCGCGTCCCAAAACGCGCTCACACGCCGTGGCTTCGCTTACCCGAACTTCGATTACATTCGCAAGGCGCACCCTGTTTTCGTCTTTTAAAAAGCTATCAAGTACTTGCATCTGTTCAAGACTACGTGGATAGCCGTCAATGATCACCGTATCGGTCGGCGCGCTTTTAATAGCGCCCGCAATGGTCTCTATGGCGATTTCAATCGGAACGATAAGCCCTTTGGAGATAAACGAGTCGATGATTTTACCGCGTTCGCTACCGCTCGCCACTTCGGCACGCAGCATATCGCCGGTGGAGTAATGTGTAATGGTTTGGGGATGATTTTGGGCAATACGCTCGGCATCGGTTGTTTTGCCTGAGCCTGGTGCCCCGATAATTAAAAAAAGCGTCTTCATGTGCGCTACGACTGCTTTTTCTCACGAAGGCGGATATGCAGGTCACGCAGTTGGGTGTTGTCCACTTCACTCGGTGCTTGAGTAAGAATACATGAGGCTTTCTGTGTTTTTGGAAACGCAATAACGTCACGGATACTCTCTTTTTTGGTAAGTAGCATAATCAAGCGGTCAAACCCAATGGCAAAGCCACCCATCGGAGGCGCACCGAATTTAAGCGCATCGAGTAAAAATCCAAACTTATCTTGCGCCTCTTCCTCTTCAATGCCAAGCAGTCTGAAAATCTGAGACTGCACGCTTTCTTGGTGGATACGAATGGAACCACCACCAAGCTCCACACCGTTCAGCACAATATCATATGCAATCGATTCAATATCTTCAACATGTTCGTGATTCAAATTTTTGGGCATAGTAAAAGGGTGATGCAGGGCTTTGACGCGCCCCTCTTCGATTTCAAACATTGGAAAGTCAACCACCCAGACAAACTCAAATGCGTCACGGTCAATCAGATCCATTTTCTCATGTTCGGCAATAAAGATTCTAAAACGCCCCATATAGTCCCAAACGGTCTTTTTGTCGCCTGCGCCAAAGAAGACGACATCGCCGACTTGCATTTGGGTGCGTTCAATAATCAGCGCTAAATCTTCTTCCGCAAAGAACTTGGTCAGTGGCCCTTTAAGACCATCTTCTTTGAGTTGGAAATAGCCAAGCCCTTTGGCACCAAATTTGCGCACGTAGTCTTCAAAACTCTTCATTTCGCGTTTAGAGAAAATTAGGTCTGCACCCGGTACGCGCAACGCCTTAATGCGGTTCATTTTAGGATTCTTGGCAATTGAAGTAAAAATTTCGTTGTCGCAGCGTTCAAAAATATCGATCACGTCAACCATAGAGAGGTCATAGCGCAAGTCCGGCTTATCAGAGCCGTATTTCTCCATCGCTTCAGTATGGGTAATGCGCTTAAATGGCGGTTTAACATCATAGCCCGCAGATTCAAATATTCCTTTAAGTAGCTCTTCGGCCACACCGATCACCTCTTCTTGGTCACAAAAGCTCATCTCAACGTCGATTTGCGTAAATTCGGGCTGACGATCCGCACGCAGGTCTTCGTCGCGAAAACATTTAGCAATCTGAAAATAGCGATCAAAGCCGCCTACCATTAAGAGCTGTTTAAAGAGTTGCGGCGATTGAGGTAGGGCGTAAAACTCACCCTCGTGCACACGGCTGGGCACAAGATAGTCACGTGCACCTTCAGGTGTAGATTTAGTCAAAATAGGGGTTTCAACCTCCAAAAAACCAAGACGATCAAGTACATTACGTGTTGCAACAGACGCTTTGGAGCGAATTTTAAACGTCTCATAAGAGCTTTGTGAACGCAGATCAAGGTAGCGATATTTGAGCTTGGTCTCTTCACCTACCAGCGGATCGCCAATCACAAACGGCATGGGCGCAGAGCGGTTTTCAATAATCAGCTCACGCACCACTACTTCAATCGCACCGGTTTTAAGGCGCGGATTTACCAGCCCTTCGCCTCTATGGCGTATTTTTCCTTTGGCAATAAGCACGTATTCGTCACGCACGTCGTTAGCCACTTTGTGAGCCGCTTCGCTATCGGCAGGGTCATTGACCAGTTGAATCAAACCGCTTTTATCACGCAAGTCAATGAAGATAATGCCACCGTGGTCGCGGTAGCTATTGGCCCAACCGCACAATAGTACCTCTTCGCCGATATTGGCTTCGCTTAGATCTGTACAATAATGACTTCTCAAACTCAAGTCCTCGCTAAAAAATTTTCGCGATTATATCTAAGGCTTGCTTGGCCTTAACTAAGAGTAACGCAAACTCTTTTGTGACCAGTGGTTTACAAAAAGGAAACTATTGCACACTATTATTTTGTAAAAGGAGTACCTATGATGCCTCAACGCTACGAACCGCATTCTCAAGAGTATTTTTACGATGGCTTGCCCATGATTACCGAAACCGACATAGGCGGCAGAATTACCTATGTTAACCGCAAGTTTGAAGAGATGTCGGGATACAAGCGTGTCGAGCTTATTGGACGTTCACACAGCATTATTCGTCATCCCGAAATGCCCGCAAGCTGTTTTCGCTTGATGTGGCAAACCCTTCAAGAGGGGCTGAGTTGGCAAGGATATGTAAAAAATCTGCGCAAAGACGGCAATTTTTATTGGGTCATTGTGCACATTGCACCCATCCACCGCGAAATGCAAAACGGCTTTATCGCTGCACGTAAAAAACCGGATCTTAAAATGGTTTCGCAAATTGAAGATATCTACTGGGAGGCGCGCAACCTTGAACAGAGGGGAAAACGTGCAGATGCCGAATCACTGGTACTCCAAACGGCAAGAGTGGATGCATTAGGCTTTCCGCTGGAGATGCTGGGTTAGTATTTTGTAAGAGTTCATCTCGGATTTCGGTATAATATCCCCTCAAATACAGCGAACCGGAATTATTTTGAAATTAAATAATATTAAAAAAATTGGGGTTGTACTACGCCCTTCTACTCCCGAACTTAAATCGGCTTTTTTTGATATCAAGTCGATGCTTGAGACGCACGGTGTCGAAGTGATTATTGACAACATCAGTGGCGGTATGATAGGGGTTTTAGGCCAAGAGTTTGATATATTGTGCCAAAATAGTGACATGCTACTGACGATTGGCGGTGACGGTACGCTAATTTCGGCGGTCAGGCGTTCGTATCGCTATAACCTCCCGGTACTGGGTGTTCATGCCGGAAAGCTTGGTTTTTTGGCGGATATCAACCTTACCGAACTCAAAGATTTTTTTCCCGCTATGCTGCAAGGTGAATACCGTATTGATGAGCGCGCCATGCTTGAGGCGGTGATCACTACCAAGGAGGGTACGTCACGCGTGATTGCGTTTAACGACATCGTATTGACGCGCCCCAGTATCTCAAAGATGACACATTTCGAGATGCGGGTTGACGGGCGCGCTTTTAACACCTATTTCGGCGATGGCGTCATCATCTCAACTCCAACCGGATCAACTGCTTATAACCTCTCTGCGGGCGGTCCGGTACTCTTTCCACTTACTGGGGTCTTTGTGCTGACACCCATCTGCCCGCATTCGCTTACGCAACGTCCGGTAGTGTTGCCGGGACATTTTGAGATTGAGGTGCGCACACCTGAACAGAGTGCTTTGGCAATTGTGGATGGGCAAGATATGTATGAGTTTGGCGAAGGTGATAATGTTGTTATTAAATTGGCACCTGAACACGCACAATTGGTGCACCAAAAAGCCTTTAACTATTTTGATGTGCTCAAAGAGAAGCTTGGCTGGGGAGAGTAGGTGCTAGAGCGTTTTTATCTTAAAGATATGCTCAGCTTTCAAGAGGCGGAGCTGGTGTTTAAAAAAGGTCTTATTGTCTTTTCGGGGCCAAGCGGTAGCGGAAAATCGATTTTGATGGAGGCGATTTTAGCCGCTTTGGGACTTAAAGAAGCTAAAGCCGCACTGGGAGAACTTGAGGTTTCATGGCGTTTTGATGAAGAGCGCTACGGTATTTTGAATGACGAACCCAATATTTTGCGTCATGTCAAAAAAGAGAAGGTACGCTATTTTATCAATGCGCAAAGCCTCTCCAAGCGTAGTGTATCAGAGTTAAGCACCCACCATCTCAAGCACCTCTCCTTACGCGATTACAGCGACTTTGACAATAGTAATCTTTTGCGCCTTCTTGATCACTTTTGCGCTAAGAGTGATACCGATTTTGAAGCGCTTGGCGTAGCATACAGCAAGCACTATAGCGCCTACAATAGTGCTAAACGCGAACTTGAGCAAATCGAAGAAGAGGAGCGCCGCATTGTTGAGCTCATGGAGTTTGCCCGCTACGAAATTGCCAAAATAGATGAGGTCAATCCTCAAATGGATGAAGATGAAGCGCTGATGGAAATTAAAAAATCGCTCTCTAAACGTGAAAAAATCGAGCACTCCATCACTGCGGCACAATCGATTTTTGACACGGAAAGCCACGTTATTGAAGCACTAAACCTGCTTGAAGTTGACGTTACCTTTTTTGATGATGCCATGAACGAACTGCGTGCGCACCTTGATGCAGGTTTTGAGCGCATGAGCGAACTTGACGATGTTGATATCGAGTCGGTGCTTGACCGCATTGAAGCGCTATCGGAGCTCAAACGGCGCTACGGCAGTATCGAAGCGGCACTTGAACATCGTGAAACAAAACGTAAAGAGCTGGAGCATTACGAACAGATTGAGATTGCCAAAAGCGACCTTATGCAGCGCGTGGAGGCGTTACATGTAAGCCTAATGCAAGAGGCTAGCGCCATCTCAAAAACGCGAAAGCAAACACGTCCTCTGTTTGAAGTGCGGCTCAATCACTATCTTAATGCGCTCTATCTTCGTAACGGCTCACTAAATTTGGCACCCTGCGAAGCGGACAGTACGGGAATCGACACGGCGCGTATTGAACTTGAAGGTACCGACATGTCCAATCTTAGCTCAGGCGAGTTTAACCGGCTACGTCTGGCGCTTTTGGCCGTCTGGTCGGAGTTTATGCAGAGCGATGGCGGGGTGCTGATGCTTGATGAGATTGACGCCAACCTTAGTGGCGAGGAGTCGATGAGCGTGGCAAGGGTGCTCAAAACCTTAAGCCGCGTCTATCAGATTTTTGTCATCTCGCACCAACCGCAGCTTACCTCTATGGGGATGCAGCACTTTTTTGTCAGTAAAGATACGCGAAGCAGGGTACGAGAACTCGATGCGACGGAGCGCGTGGAGGAGATTGCGCGCATGGTGAGCGGCGAAGCGATTACCCAAGAGGCACGCCATTTTGCCAAAGAGCTGTTGGAGAGTGCGCAGTGTGTCTCGTAGTTGCTATTATTCTGGGTATCTTTGCCTTTAACGCTTACGCGGCACAAAAGTTTTTGCTGGGAAGTTTAGCACTTGCGGGCGCACTCTTTTTTATTGTCTTGATGATACGCAATATCTTACATGTACGCAAAAGGAAGTACGACGAGAAATGATAATCGATACTCACATTCACCTTGATCATGAACGCTATAATGAGGATATTGAGGCCGTGCTTGAACGCGCCGCACAAGCAGGTGTTTTGCGCCATATTATTCCCGGAGCCGATCCGGCTACGCTGGAGCGTGCCGTAGCACTTAGTGAAAAGTATGATGCAATCTATTTTGCCGTTGGCGTACACCCTTATGATAAAGAGGCGTTTAGTGTGTGTGATTTTGAGCATTATGTCAGTCATAAAAAGTGCGTGGCTATCGGCGAGTGCGGGCTTGATTACTACCGCCTCGAGGGTAGCGATGCCGACAAGGCCGAAGAGAAGCGACAGCAACAGGAAGTATTTAGAGCGCAAATTCGACTGGCCAAGCGCTACAATAAGCCACTAATTGTGCATATACGCGATGCAAGTAGCGATTCAAAACGTATTTTACTTGAAGAGAATGCAGGTGAGGTGGGAGGAGTACTACACTGCTTTAATGCCGATGAGCAGCTTCTTTCGCTTGCCGATGAGAATTTTTATTTTGGCATCGGCGGGGTATTGACTTTTAAAAATGCGCGTAAATTGGTAGAGGTGCTTCCCAAAATTCCCGATAATAAGATTGTGATTGAAACGGACGGGCCTTATCTTACGCCGCATCCACACCGCGGTACGCGTAACGAACCGATGTATTGTAGCTATATTGCGGATAAAATTGCACAACTCAAAACTATGAATCGCGAGGCTGTTGAGGCGCTCTGCACGGCGAATGCCGTCAAGCTGTTTAGACTTGCAAGCTGATTTTGGGTAAAATAACGGATTTTAATAGGGAATATAACACCACAGAATGAAAAATACACTCTATATTCTGCTCTTTTTAATCAGTAGTGTCAATGCAGCATTGACCTTTGAGAGTAACTACCAAGAGCAAAGCGCGGTCTTAAAGCGTCTTGATATTGATCCATCGTTTCTGTACGACAAAGCGTTGATTGAGACAATGGACTCTTATCGTGAAACCTATAAAAATCGCCACTTTTTTAAAGCAATGGATGAGGCATATCTTTATATACCGCTAATTAAACAGCACCTCAACGGCTCGGAGCTTCCTTCGGAATTTCTTTTTCTTGCTATGGCCGAATCCAATTTTGCGATAGAGGCCTATTCGCACAAAAAAGCGGCAGGTTTGTGGCAGTTTATGCCGAGGACGGCAAAGCACTACGGTTTGCAAATTGATGATTACGTTGATGAACGCCGCGATCTTGTCAAATCTACCGATGCGGCCGTGCGTTATCTTAACCATCTTCACAATAGATTTGGCAAATGGTATCTGGCCGCCATGGCTTATAACTGTGGGGGAGGACGATTACAAAGCGCTATTAAGCGCGCCGGAAGCGATGAGCTCACCACACTACTTGATCCTAAAAAGCGCTATCTTCCTAAAGAGACTCGTATCTATATCCGCAAAATTGTCGCATTGGCGATTATGGGCAATGACGAAAACTATTTGATTAGTAAAGAGTATGACTTTTTACTCAACCGCGCCGATGCCTTTTCGATTGTTTCGGTTGACATCCCTAGCGGTGAGCGTCTTAGCCGTTTGGCAAAAATTTTGAATCTGCCGCGCAATGAGCTTAAAAAATATAATCCACACCTAAATTACGATTTTGTGCCCCCTTACGGCAAAAAATATACCATCTATATTCCCTATGTAAAACTTTCCGAGTTTAGACGCAATTACAAACCTGAGCCGTTGCAAAATATCTATCTGCTTTATACGGTAAAAGCGGGAGATACACTCTCGCAAATTGGCAAAAAATATCGTATCTCCTATAAAAAAATTATGGATTTTAATCAGTTACGCTCTTCGCGGCTTTCACTGAAGCAAAAACTTATTATTCCTATCGATAAGCCCTCGTTGGGTAACGATAGCCGCTATATTGTCAGAGATGGTGATACGCTGATCTCTATTGCCAAAACCTTCGATATCAGTGTTAAAGAGCTCAAAGCAATGAATAATATTGACGGTTCGCTCATACGCATCGGAGACCGCCTGCATGTTTTTAATTAGGACATCGGCTCTCGTTGTAATTATTATACTCCTTGGCGGCTGTAGCACCCGCACGCGTGAGGGCTATCTGCATCATGGCAAAAGCACTACGCAATCAAGTAGCAATAAAACCTACAATCATGCTACGATGCGTCCTTATACCGTGCATGGCAAACGTTACTATCCGACGGTTGTACATGTAGGCGAAAAGCTGTATGGACGGGCAAGCTGGTACGGCCCTAATTTTCACGGCAAACTCACATCCAACGGCGAGACATACGATATGTACGCACTTACCGCAGCGCACAAAACCTTGCCTATGAACACGATTGTCCGTGTGACTAATCGCGATAACGGCCGCCAAAGCGTGGTGCGCATTAATGACAGAGGACCTTTTGTCGATAGCCGCATTATCGATCTATCCAAACAGGCGGCAAACGAACTTGGGATGATAAAAAGCGGTACGGCATCCGTTAAGCTTGAAATTCTCGGTTTTGAATCCAAAGGCAAACGCTCAATACCCTCGATCGATCAGCTTCAAAAAGGACCAAAAGAGCAGGTTGTGGCATCATTCGCCGTACAGATCGGCGCTTTTTCGCGTATCGAGGGTGCTATTTTCACGCAAGAAAAATATGATAAGCTACAGGGATATTCTGCTATCATAAAAGATAGCGAACGTGGCGGCGAGCGTCTTTTTAGGGTCTATTTAAACGGCTTCAAAAGCGAAGCCGAGGCACGGGATTTTATCGCCAACAGTCAGTTTGAGCACGCATTTATCGTAAGGGATGAGACGTAATGGTACAAAAACGCAGAACCACGAGAGAGACGGATATTTCAGTAACACTAGCGATTTACGGATCGGGCAAAAGCAGTATTGCCACGGGAGTCGGTTTTTTGGATCATATGCTGGAGAGCTTTTCCAAGCATTCACTCATCGATCTTGAGGTTACATGTAAGGGTGATATCCATATTGATGATCACCACAGCGTTGAAGATGTGGGCATTGTAATCGGCCAGCTTTTAAAAGATTGCATCTATCCTATTGAAAAAGTTGAGCGTTTTGGAAATGCCGTGATTGTCATGGATGAAGCCGCCGTCTCTTGCGATCTTGATCTTAGCAACCGTCCCTATCTGCATTTTGAACTCCCTCTTAGCGGTAAAGTAGGCAGTTTTGACACGGAGCTTGCCGAAGAGTTTTTTAAAGCGTGCGTGCAAAATGCGGGTATTTCGGCGCACATCGTAATGCAGCGCGGCCGCAACAAACACCATATTATCGAAGCAGCTTTCAAAGCCTTTGCCGTGGCGCTCAGACGTGCACTAAGCACGAATGAACGCCTTGGCGTTCCCAGCACCAAGGGCGTACTATGATTAAACTGATCGTGCTTGATGTTGACGGCTGTATGACCGATGGGCGCATCATCTACAGCGAAAACGGCAATGAAACCAAAGCGTTTGACGTCAAAGACGGTCTGGCCATTAGTACGTGGAAGCGTATGGGAAAGCATGTGGCGATTATTACAGGCAGAGAATCAGAACTGCTCAAACGCCGCGCCAAAGAGCTTGGCATTGATGAACTGCATCAAGGCATCAAAAACAAGCTTGTTACGCTCCAGCAGATTGCGAAACGCTTACATCTTAAACCTTATGAAATCGCTGCCATCGGTGATGATCTCAATGACTACAAAATGCTGCAATGGGTAGCACATTCTTATACGCCTCATGACGGTTCGCATTTTATACGCGATATGGTCTCAACAACCCTTACATGTAAAGGTGGAAGAGGTGCCGTGCGCGAAATGATCGAAGATATTGTAGCCAAAAATGACGAGACCGAAGCGTTCTTGGAGTTTTGGCTCTAATATGGTTAATATTAATCTCTTTTTCGGTTTTTTGATTGTTTTACTTTTGGGGATATTCTTCTTCTTCAAACCCATACGGGTAAGCCCTCCGAAGCATACTGATATTGCACAGCTTGAACTCAAAAATTTTACGGTGTACGATATTGAATCATGGGGAGTTAAAAGTGCTCTATCAGGGGCAAGAGGAGAGCGTTTTGATGATCGTTATGAAGTCTCGAAAGTGGCGTTTAGCGACGCTTCAAAACCGCAACTGCAGCGCATGAGCGCCGAGCATGGTCACTATGAAAATAACATTGTCGATCTTAATGACAGCGTCATATTTGAGCAAGAAGACGGCATTACGTTTCGCTCTCAAGAGGCTCACTATGACCTGAATCGTTCCTTAGTAACTACGCAAGGCGACTTTATTATTACCATGGAGCAATCCAAATTTGAAGGAACACAGCTTGCATTTAATACTAAGACTCGTCGTATGCACGCGATAAAGATCAATGCACTATTTGATTTGGAGCAACAACCGTGAAGTGGATAGCAATACTACTCCTATCGGTATGGCCGCTACTGGCAGTTGAACTCAAAGTGATTGCCGACGCATTTAAGGCTGATGAAAGCAGTGGGCTTTCGGAATTTTTGGGCAATGTCCAAATTACCAAAGGGGCAGATGAGATGAACGCTTCGAAAGTCAGTATCTATATTGATAATAAGCGTCGTCCGATCAAGTATGTTGCGGAGGGTAATCTCTCGTTTTTGATTCATACCGATACCAATGCCACCTATAGCGGCAGTGCAAACCGAGGTGTTTTTATGCCTGATGAGCAATTGTATGAGTTTTACGGCGAGGTGAATCTCTGGCAACTTGATCAGAAAAAAGCTATTGTAGGCGATAAAGTCATCGTAAATATGCTTAAAGGTACGGCAACGGCGGAGGGTGGCGATAAAAAGCCCGTAATTATGATATTTGAACTGGATGAACGACGATGATAGAAATTGTAGATGCCGCATTTTTAACCTCGGCTCCCCATATCAAGCTTACGCCGCCAAATGCTTTACAAAACGAAGTGGTATTTATGGCGCGATCCAATGTCGGCAAAAGTTCGCTACTTAATGCACTGACAAGGCGAAAAATGCTTGCCAAGGTTTCGGCAACGCCTGGAAAAACGCGACTAATTAACTATTTTGATGTGACCTTTATGAACCGTGATACCCAAGAGAAGGCTGAAGCTAAATTTGTTGATCTTCCGGGTTTTGGATATGCCAAAGTCTCTAAATCCATCAAAGCCGAATGGGAAAAGACCTTAACCGATTTTATTAGCCTGCGCAAGCAGATTCGAGTCTTTGTCCATCTTATTGATGCGCGCCATAGCAATCTGGACATCGATCGTTCGGTCGAGGCGTTTTTGCTTCAAAATGCCAATCCCGAACAAATTATTTTGCAGGTTTTTACCAAAATTGATAAGCTTAACCAAAAAGAGCTGGGTGCGCTAAAGCGCGATTTTCCCGACGCCATTATGGTTTCAAGCAGCAAGAAAAAAGGGATTGACAAACTTAACGGCATACTTTACGATCTTCTTTTTGACGGTGAAGCCAATGTATAGCATTACGTATCGCAAAGCGACGCTTCGCGACGTAAACGCCATGCAGGCACTGGTATTGCCGGAAATAGAGAGCGGCGTAATTTTGGAGCGTAGCAATGACGAAGTGGCCACAAATATCCGCTCCTATACGGTTGCTTATGACGGTGAGCGTCTGGTGGGATTTAATGCTTTACATGTACACACGACAACGCTGGCTGAAATACGCTCCTTGATCGTATCGCCGGAATATCGGGGATATGGCATCGGAAAAGGATTGATTGATGCCGCGCTCCAAGAAGCCGGCACCTTAGGTATTAAAGAGGTTTTGGTATTAACCTATCATCAAACATTTTTTGAATCACTCGGCTTTATCGAAATTCCAAAAGAGTCGTTGCCTGAGCACAAAATTTGGGCCGACTGTATCAAGTGCAAACACTTTCCGATATGCAACGAAGTCTCTCTCGTCAAAACCATCTAAGCCTACTGCTCTTTCCCGTGCTCTATCTGGTTTACGCGTCGCTGGGCAGTATCTATCTGTTACTGCCGCCGCTACTAGGGCTTTTATTTATACGCTTTATTGATTCCCTACAACAAGAACACCTCTATGCGCTCTTGAGCATTGGGATGATGTTGCTCATATTTGAAGCCGAGAAGGGCTATATTTTTTTAAGCACGCTTCTCTTTTTTATGATGATGACGCATCTTGTAATCCCTTTTTTGCAACAACATATCGTCTGCAAAGCCTGTCTTGATTTTTTTTACATCACACTGGCCTATCTGGGCTATTATGTCACCATGCAGTTAATCGCCCATATCTTTCTTTTTGAACTTCCGTCGTTTGATGCGCTGATCCCGTTTTATATTGTAGTTGAGTTTTTGCTGGTGATGTTGCTATTATGAAAGCGAAACTGGTCGTTACGATATTTGCCATTATCTGGCTTTCGTTGCTGGTGCGTATCTTTTATCTTTCGGTGCATTCTAATGCCTATTACAGCGACCTCTCTAGCCAAAATACAATCAAAACCGAGCTGATTACGCCTATTCGCGGTAATATATTTGACTGCAACAATGATCCGGTTGCTATCAACAAACTGGGCTTTAAGGTCGTGCTTAGGCCGCATCTAAATACCAAAAAATACCGTCCGTTGCTTGAGCAAGAGCTTCAACGGTTGGTGCATTATCTGCCTTCGCTTGAATATGAAACGCTTTTAAAGCGTTATCTTAAAAAGGATTCGCACTACAATCACCACTATATTCCCGTAGCGGATTTTATTCCTTACAACGACATTCTGCCGGTCTTTTCACGCCTCAATCTCAATGAAAACCTCAAAATTCTCCCCGCATCAAGACGTTTTTATCCCAACGGCAGTATTGCGGCACACCTTATCGGCTATATGTCACGCGCCACGCGCAAAGATGTAAAAGCGGATCCCACGCTAAAGCTTATCGGTTTTGTGGGCAAAAACGGTATTGAGAAAGAGTACAACACCTTTTTGCAAGGAGAGCCGGGTGAGCGCAAAATCATGGTGAGCGCTTACAATGAAGAGATAGAGGAGATTGAACACCGATCGCCCGATGAGCATCACGATATTGTGCTCAATATCGACATGCGTCTACAGAAGTACCTGACATCACTTTTTGAAGATAAAACGGGAAGCGTAGTGGTAATGAAAACCGACGGAAGTATTATAGCGGCGGGTAGCTATCCCGAGTATGATCTTAACACCTTTGCCAGAGGCATATCACAAAAAGAGTGGGTATCGCTGATTAACGATATCAACGCTCCTTTTACCAATAAGATTACGAGCGGTCTCTATCCTCCGGGTTCGGTTATTAAATCCGGTCTGGGGCTGATTTACATCAGTAGCGGTAAACTTTCGCCATGGAGTACCTTTGATTGTAGCGGTAGCATGGAGCTTGGTAAGCGCAAGTTTCGTTGCTGGAAACATGCGGGGCATGGACATACCGATATCATTAAAGCGATCCGAGAAAGTTGCGACGATTACTTTTACAAAGGGAGCCTTAAAGTCGGGATAGAATATATGAGCAATCGCCTAAAAGCGTTTGGTTTAGGTCAAAAAACAGGTGTGGATATCCCCAATGAATTTATCGGCACAGTGCCCAGTCGTCTTTGGAAACGAGAGCGTTACAACCAGCCTTGGTATATCGGAGAAACTCTCAACACTTCCATTGGGCAAGGATCGTTTTTGGTAACACCGCTACAGGTGACGCAATTTACCGCTTTGATGGCTACTGGAAGACTACCTACGCCCACAATTGTCAAGAGGGTTGGCACCCAAGAGCACAAGATAGACTCCAAAAATGTGCTCACCCCTCAAGAAAAACGCAACCTGCCGCTCATTCGTAGAGCGATGCATGATGTATGCCATCATGCCAAAGGTACGGCAACGCAACACATTAGCACTCACGTTGATATTGCGGGTAAAACGGGAACCGCTCAGGTTGTAGGGATATCGCAAGAAACCAAGAAACGTCTCAAGGAGCACGAAATGGCCTATTATGAACGTTCACACGCTTGGCTCACGACATACGGTCCTTATAAAAATCCGCAGTTTGTGGTAACGGTTCTGGTAGAACATGGCGGACATGGCGGACAAGCGGCGGGAGAAATTGTCTCAAAAATTTATGATAAGTTGGATGAGTACGGATACATCAAATAAGTGCCTTTAAGCTGTTTTGAATAAAGAGCCCAAGCAGTATCATTAGTATTACGCCACCGGAGCGATTGTAGAGGCGATTGGCTAAAATCAACAACAAAGCAACCGAAGCGCCTATCATCATATAGATATCAAAACGGCTGGCATCAAGGTTTACATGTAAAGGTGAAATCAGCGATGCACCGCCAAGGACCATGGAAAAATTGGCAACATTCGAGCCGATAATATTGCCGATACTCATGTCGGCATTGCCTTTTTTAACTGCCATAATAGAGACCACCAGTTCAGGCAGTGAGGTTCCCAGCGAAATAAGAAACAGTCCGATAAGCCACTCGCTTACACCAAACATCCGCGCGATATTGGAGCCGCTATCAACCACGAAATTCGCCCCGCCGATGGTAAGCACAAAGCCTACAGCCAGCAATACAAGCGTTTTACCCCATACAAAAGGCTCTTTTTCCAAGGCGTCATCAATCTCCTCCTCAAACTCTTCAGCCGAACCAGAAAACAAAAAGAGCAGATACGCTACCATCATGAACAAAAACAGTACGCCATCAAAACGGCCGATTTCGCCATCATAGATCATAATCAAAAATACGATAACCGGCAGCACAATCCATGCACTGTCTTTATTAAAAAGATCACGCGCCGGATGTAGCTGCTTTACCATCAAAAAGACCACCCCAAGCACTAGAGTGATATTAAAAAGTACGCTCCCGATAACATTGGCAATCGCCATGTCGCTCTTATTTTGAGCCGAAGCCATCATCGATGCCGCCATTTCAGGAAGCGACGTGCCAAACGCAATAAGCGTTGCTCCGATCACAAAGTGTGAAATATTAAAATGCAGTGCGATACGCTCAGACTCTTTGATGATAAAATCGGCACCATACACCAATGCCGCCATTGCGACGATAAAAATAATAAAGTCCATCAACACTCCTTTTGCGTGCGCACGATCAAGCTCTCGGGCAGGGCGTATTTTTTAATAATCTGTGCCTCTTTGGCGCGCATTTCACCATTGTCGCATTCATGATCGTATCCTAATAGATGAAGCAAGCCGTGAATGTAGAGCAGGGTAAACTCCTCTTGCGGCGTATGTCCGTAGCGTTTGGCGGCATCTTTAACAAATCCATCGGCAATCACAATGCTTCCTAGTGGACTGCGCTTATCCTCGTCAGCGCTTGGAAAGCTCAACACATCGGTTGGAGCGTCGATACCGCGAAATGTTTTATTGATAGCTTGTATCGATTCATTATCGGTAAGAATTAACTCAACATTTTTTTTGCTTAGCGCTTTTGTGAGCGTATTTATAAGTTCCAAACTGTAGGTTTCGCCGATACGGTCGTCATACTCAATCATCGGCGTATTATAGCGGTTTATTTGGGCTTTTGTTGCGTTGCGGCCTTCATGGTAGCAATATCGTTAAGAATCCGTCTTTGCACCAAATCGACATCAACCTTCTTGTGCAGATATTTAGGAAACGCTCCATTTTTGCGATAGCTGTCAATAAAAGCAATGGCTCCCAGAACCAATCCATGCTTTGAATCTTTCATTATGTAGCGCTACAAGGCTTAAATGTAGGGCTAAGCTAGGTATCCAAACCTCCGTAATTCCAAAGTTTTAAAGATCGTACGGACTAGTTATCATTTATGATATAATTGTTTTATGAATTGGCAGATTGATTTTTACAGTGAATCCGTAAAACAAAATACACTGGCTTTTCCTAAAAAGATTTTGGCTAAAACTGTTAAGTATCATGGAACTGATAGAGGAGCTTGGATCCAATCTAAGAAAGCCTTATCCCGATTCATTGGGTAAAGACTCAAAAAACACCAAAAAAAGAGCTTGAAAATGCCTAAACCATCACTGTCATTTGATAACTTTAAAAATGAAGCACTCGAAGATCAAGACGTACGTTCCGAGTACGAGGCACTCAAGCCCGTTTTTGATCTAAAAAAACAGATGATTACGGCGCGTCTTCAGGCCAATATGAGTCAAGAAGATGTTGCCAATGCACTTCATACCAAAAAAAGCAACATTTCACGTCTTGAGAGCCCAAACGCAAAACATCTTCCAAATCTTGGAACGCTAATCGAATACGCCAAAGCGGTAGGTTGGAATCTGGAAATTACATTAAAACGTCCATCTGCAACGTCATAGCATTTGGGTTTTCATTCACAGGGGTGTAAACTGTTTTTGTTTACATGTAATCATTTGACATTTGATAGTCGAGTAGCCCAAAGGAACCACCCCTCTAGGCTCTCACAGAACCGTACGTGACACTCTCGCGTCATACGGCTCCTATCGTTTAATCGTTTGGTATTTCAGTTGCCAGTGCGGAAAAAGTGAA
>JBNKLA010000021.1:0-2544 GCA_050292115.1 Sulfurimonadaceae bacterium
ATTGCCAAGGGTAAAGATCATAAGAAATATGAGTATGGCACCAAAGCCTCTATCGTCACCACAGAACACAGCGGTGTCATCGTCGGTGTTGCCGCTCATGAAACGTATGAGCATGATTCCAAAACCCTTGATGCCGCACTAACATCAGCTCAGTCTAATCGTACCAACTCCATTAAAGAAGCTACCGTTGATCGTGGCTATCAGGGAGCCAAAGAGGTACTTGGGGTAAACATCTGTATTCCCGGCACACCTAAAAAACGTGACACGAAGTATCAAAAAATTACACCCCAGAGGTAGTATATCTACTTTAGTTGAGAAATGATTACATGTAAACAAAAGGAACCCCCATCTCAACCTTGCCAAACTATGAAAAACTCGGCTTACATATAACGCCTAAAAATAGTTGTGGACTCCGCCGACGGTCGTTCCGATATCGCCTCTGGTTTCGAAGTAACTAAATTACAACCGAGAAGATCAAATATGAAAACTATCAAAATTTTAAGCATGACCTAAACACTCACGAAACCAAATGATGTATACGTAAATCCTCAAATACAAGACTTTGAAGATAGGCACTACGATTACCGTTATAATCAGAATCCGCACGTTTATCAGCCGCTTCAAGAAGTTTAGAGCTCATCATGATATTAACACGGACATTACGATCTTGCTTCACATCGACAATATGGGTTAGAGCATCTAGCGGGATATCAAGACTTTTACGAACATCATCGGTAAAATAGCTATAAGGGTGTGATTTTGGGAACTTTTCATCTTTTAACCAAAGTTCAGCAGCATCTTGAATCATATCACAAGCTTGCTCATACGTTTCACCACTAGATAAACAGCCTTGAAGATCAGGAACTACAGCAGTATAATCACTATCACCCTCATAAATATACAAAAATGCTATATATTTCATCATATATTCCTTTTAAAGCAGTGAAATACCGCTTTGTTTTTCTATGGCTTTAACAAGACCAATGCCTATGTCTTTTTTGCCGTGAAAAGGAACTACCAACGTAACGACATCATTAGTCATTTTAATATGTGAACCACTTTGAGATTTTTTATAAAAACCATTTTGTTCAAGTTTTTTAATTATCTCTTTGGCATTCATAGCTAATCATTCCTTTTACACACTATACACAATTATGGCTTAAAAATATTTTTTTAGAAAAAATCAATAATGGTGAGTTCTGAATTTAAAAGCCCTAAAACAAGAAAATTACGCCCCAGAGGCAGTATATCCATTTCAGCCTTGCCAAACTATGAAAAACTCACCTTACATGTAACGCTCAGAAGAGATTTCAATCTTACCGAAATCGCATACATAGGGTATTGAGTAGTCTTGTGTGCTTGTTTTTATCGAATGAGGAGATCTTTTTTTGCAATCTCACTTTTGAAAGGGTTCGTACCTGATGACAAAGCAAAATGGCCTCTTTATCATTTAGTGTAAAAAGTAGTTCGTTGGGATAAATTTTTCTACCCTGTTTTCTGGACGTTATCGGCACTACCGTTACGACATCCATCTGGTTTTCAATGTCGTTGGAGATGACAAGAACAGGTCTGTGTCTTGCCTGTTCTCTACCGACAACGGGATTCAAATCTGCCCAATAGATATCAAAATACATTCATGTCACCATCGGCAAATTTAAAGTGCTCCTCTATCTCGCTGATATCGCTTTGAACCATGGGGTCTTTAGCCATTTGCGCTATTTCTCTTTTGTACTTTTCGTGTTTCATGGTTTCCAAGCTCATTTGTAGGGATGAAGAGACAAGCTCTGAAAAGTTTTTAAAATGCTCAAGAACACCCTCATTTTTCAATTCAAGGAAGAGCTGTTCGTCTATAGATATGGTTTTTCTTAACATAATACTCTCTGTATGAACTTTTATCATACATTATATCATATTATTGTGTGCTTAGAGCCCTTTACATGTAACGCCATCACGAATAGTGTTTAGGGTTTTTGGTGGTGCTCTTAAGTATAATGGCACCAATATTTCAGGAGGGTTTATGAACGTATTTGAAAATGTAACGGTTGTGAAGGCGGCCAACATCTACTTTGAAGGCAACGTGACCAGCCGTAGCGTCCTCTTTTCTGACGGCACCAAGAAAACACTTGGAATCATGATGCCCGGCGAATACACTTTTGCAACTGAAGCCGCCGAGATTATGGAAATCATGGCGGGTGAGATAGATGTTTTGCTACCGGGCTGTGAAGCGTGGCAACACATTAAAGGCGGTGAGCGCTTTGAAGTTCCCGCCAACTCCAAATTTTCGCTCAAAGTGCACAGTGTCGCTGATTACTGTTGCTCTTATCTGAACTAGATATTTATATAAAAAGGAACGGTTCTATGATGAATATATTTAAATCATTGGTTATGGTATTGTCAATTATTACTGAACTTTCGCACCTAAATTCCAAAGAAAAAAAGCTCAAAAAAGCCATTTAATAGTGGTTGGCACATGCAAATCATTGATATCTTGACAACTCTTTAATCTTTCATAAAGCCCTAAAACAGGCACTTTTAGATAAAATA
>JBNKLA010000022.1:0-14624 GCA_050292115.1 Sulfurimonadaceae bacterium
TTGGCTAAAAATCGCGGCAATAATGTATCACGGGAGCAAATAACCCACGCAACATCACTGGATCCTGACACCAAGGCCCGCACCATCGACACGCATATTAGCAACATCCGCCTCAAAATCGGAGACGATGCCAAAAATCCACATACCATCAAGTCGGTTTGGGGCATTGGCTACCGTTTTATCGGATAATCCATGTCGCTTTTTAAAAAAATTGCCTTGCTTTTTAGTGTGAGTCTTGCGCTCATGATTGCCATCGCTTATAGAATGGAGCAGCTTAATGATGAGAAAATGGCTGTGATACTCACTCAAAAATATCTCCAAGATGCCAAAAAACTTTTTGTACTGCTTGCCACATCAGATCTTGAGAATATTGATGCATCACTAGCATCAATGCAACTACAACGTCTTAATGTAGCACTTCCAAAAAATACCCTTGTAGTTATGGAACAGCTCCACTCTTTTGGCGCACTTAAGATTTTAAAAAGTGCCGAATATGGCTATCTGCTTGATATCCGCTATATGGGAACGTCACTGCTTTTGCAAGAGTTAAGTTTGCAAAATAGTACTAAAGAACAGTGGCTCTCTGGCACATTAATCGGTCTTGATATTGTCATGCTGTTTATCATTTTTGCCATTATTCTTGCCATGCTCTCGCCACTGCGACGTATTGCCGAAACGATGCGCTCCTTTGCAGCAGGTGCGTACGATAAACGCATCGAAGTCAAAAGCCGCGATGAAATCGGAACACTTGCCGCCACCTATAATGACATGGCCGCACACCTGCAACGTTTGATTACCTCCCGAACAGAACTGTTACGCGACGTAGGCCACGAACTGCGTACCCCTATTGCGCGCGGCATGTTTATACTAGAAAACATTCCCGCGTCACCGGAGCTTGAAAAACTCAAAGCCTGTTTTTTACAGCTTGATCGTTTAAGTGCCGAGTTGCTTCAGATTGAAAAACTCGAAGTCAGCGATGCGCTTTCGCTTACATGTATTGATGCTGAAACATTGATTCTCAACGCGCTAAACAAAGAGATGGCAAACGAAGAAGATGTGAGAATTGACATCAGAAAAAACTTTAATTTTGAAGGTGATGAGGAGTATCTGGCACTGGCACTCAAAAACCTTATTGACAATGCACTAAAATACACGACGCACCATCCTATTAAGATAACAGCTTCGCACATGCGTATCTGCGTTGAAAATGAAGGTAAAGCATTAAGCACTGATTTGCATCATGCCCTGCAGCCTTTCACAAGGCAAGAAAATACGCGAGATATCCCCGGTTTTGGCTTGGGGCTTTCTATTGTAGATCGCGTCATACGGCGCCATAACTTTAGGCTTGAATACCACTACGAAGAAAGAAAACACCGTTTTTGCATTTATTTTGAAAGCTTAGCACGACAATAAATATCACAAGCGATATTAGCAGCTTGAATCCTTAGACCATGTTGCTTACATGTAACGCAATCTGACGCTCTTCATCGGTAGGAATATTTAAAAGCGCCACATGGCTCTTTGTGCTCTCAAAATGCGTTTCGCCTTGAGTGTTTTTCGCTTCATCAAGCGAAATTCCAAGATGCTCTAATCCCTTACATGTAAGGCTTCTAACTTTAGCGGCGTGTTCGCCGATGCCGCCTGTAAACACCAGCGCGTCCACCCCATCAAGCACGGCCATGTAACTGCCGAGCTGCTTTTTAAGCCGGTAGACAAACATCTTAAGTGCCAGTCTAGCATCGGCATCGTCGCGCTCAAGGATGCTTCGCATATCGTTGGTGCCGGCAATGGCTTTAAGGCCGCTTTGTTTGTTCATCACCGTATCTACTGCATCGGCATCAAAACCTTCGTGACGCATCAGATAGGTTACAATCGAAGGATCGATTGAGCCGCAGCGCGTGCCCATCATTACGCCCTCAAGCGGGGTCATGCCCATGGAGGTATCGACGCTTTTACCCTGTTTAATGGCACAAAGACTTGCGCCGTTGCCGATGTGCAGGGTAATGAGATTAAGCGATTCAAGCGGACGATTGAGCACTTTGGCGGCTTCAGTGGCAACGTACTCGTGCGAAGAGCCGTGAAAGCCGTAACGCCTTACATGTAAGCGTTCATAATGCGCTTTTGGCAAGGGGTAGCGGTAGGCATAATCGGGCATGGAGTGGTGAAACGCGGTATCAAAAACGGCAATATTGGGAATACTGGGTGCCATTGCACGCGCGGCGATAATGCCCTCGATATTGGCAGGATTATGAAGCGGTGCCAGTGGTATGAGCGCTTTGAGCTCCTTAATCAATGCCTCATCAATGAGCGTAGGTGCTATAAAACGCTCCCCACCATGCACCACACGGTGGCCGATGGCATCAAGCGTGCTCATATCAAACCCCTCTTGCTTTAACTGCGCTTGCATCGTCTCAAATCCCGCACGATGATCGCGTAGCTCTTCAATCAGCCCGTGACTCTTTACATGTAAGCTTTCAAAAAGCGTGTATTTTATCGATGAGCTTCCGGCATTGATGACTAAAATATTCATGATTGCGCCTGAATCGCGGTAATAAGCACGGTATTGACAATGTCTTCTACTAAACAGCCGCGGCTAAGGTCATTCACCGGTTTTTTAAGCCCCTGAAGCACGGGGCCAATGGCGATGGCTCCGGCGGAGCGCTGTACGGCTTTGTAGGTATTGTTACCGGTGTTAAGGTCGGGGAAAATGAACACCGTGGCCTTTCCGGCAACCTGAGAGTCTGGGAGTTTGGTTTTGGCGACGCTGGGGTCAATGGCCGCATCGTACTGAATGGGGCCTTCAATCAGCAGGTCGCTTCGCTGCTCTTTGGCAATGCGCGTGGCTTCGCGCACTTTGTCTACATCGGCGCCTTTGCCTGAACTGCCTGTCGAGTAGCTTAGCATCGCCACACGCGGCTCAATCCCAAACGCTTGAGCGCTCTGCGCCGAAGCGATGGCAATCTCGGCGAGTTGCTGTGCCGTGGGGTCTTGATTCACCGCGCAATCGGCATAGACGAGTACCTTAGTCTCCAAACACATAAAAAAGAGGCTGGAAACCAGCGAGATGTCTGGGGTGGTTTTAATGATTTGCAGTGCCGGACGGATAGTGTCTTGCGTAGTGTGGATGGCACCCGAGACCATACCGTCGGCATCGCCGTTATAGACCATCATCGTAGCAAAGTAGGTAAGGTGCTCCATGGCGTCGCGCGCAGCCTCAAGTAGCAGTCCTTTGTGGCGGCGCATCTCAAAAAACTGGTTTGTATAGCGCTCCATCAGCTCACTGTCACACGGTTTAATGATCTGCGCTTTGGAGATATCAAGACCCAACGTAGCGGCGTTATGGGCAATCTCTTCGGGATCGCCGAGTAAAATAATGTTCACCGCATCACGCCGCAGTAAAATCTCCGCCGCACGTAAAATGCGTTCATCTTTGCTCTCGGGAAGCACAATGCGTTTGCGGTCACTGCGCGCACGCTCCAGTAGGCCATATTCAAACATCACCGGCGTAGTAATAAGTGAAGCGGTGGAGGTGATACGTGCTTCTAATTTGGCGATATCGATATTGCTCATAAAGCTACCCATCGCAAGTGCAATCTTACGCGCACGGTTGGGGCGAATGGTTGCGGGTACTGCTTCTACATGTAAGATGGTGTGATAGGTGTCGCTTTCAATGGAGAGTATGGGAATCTGAAAAAACGAAAGCCCTGAAATTAGTTTAATAAACGCCTCATTGGGAACCAATCCTCCGGTAAGCAAAATACCCGCTATCGAGGGAAAATCTTTGGAATAGTTCGCTACGAGTGCGGTAAGAATAACATCGAGACGATCTCCCGGTACAATCACCAAATCGCCGTTTTCAAAATGATTTAGTACATGTTCAGTATTCATGGCAGCGATTTTACTCTGGTGGATGATGCGATCAAGATCTTTTTTCTCACCCAAAATAAGTTGACACCCAAGCGCGTGCATCACTTCGCCGACACTCGGTTTGTTCAACTCCTCAATTTCAGGCATAAAAAATACAGGGAGACGGTTTTGTTTGAAGTCCGTTGTAAATTTGTTGTAAATTTCCTCTTCGAGGCGGTTGGCAAAAATAGCCAGATGCTCCAGCGCCTCATTTTTGATATTAGTGCGTTCAATTTTGATTTCATTCATAACGTCGTCAAAACTGCGCTCTTTACCGTTTATAACGCTTACATAAGGACTTCCTAAATTTTTGGCAATCTCATAATTGATGTTCTCTTCAATGGCCCTGTTAAAACGTTCACGGTTCAGTCCCTCGATAAGGACAAAATCACAACGCGCTTCCAAAGAGCGGTATTTGGCGATAATGGTCTCCATAAGCTGATGCTCCCTGCCATTAGAGAGCATCTCTTGGGCTTTGTCGATCTCAAAGCCGTAACACTCCGAGGGCGTGAAATCGAGATTGAAATGTTTGCACATAAAATGAATGTCGCTATCATCGGCCTTTTCTACGATGGGACGAAAAAAGGCAATGCGTTCAATGCGGCTTTTAAGCAACTCCATCATCCCCATGGAGATGATAAGCGATCCGGCGTAAGGTTCGTGTGAGGCGATGTAGAGACTTTTCATGAATAATATTACCTTTTAATCAATTTTATTATCCAATCGTATCAAAAATATGTTACATTTATTACATTAGTTTCCCTTAATTAATTTATAAGAAGGGTTTTGTTACTGTTGGTTAATCACAAAAGGAGTGGTAGTATGAAATTTAACGCGATTATAGTGTTAGTGGTGTTATGTACATCACTAGTTTTTGGCGCATCGGGAAAAGAGCTTGCAACCAGCCTTGGACTCAGTGCAGGTTCCAAAGCTATCAAGCAGTGGGAAAAAGTGTTTAATAAGCCTAAAAAGATGGCAAAATTAGGTATAGACGCCTTGTCGGACGGTGATAAAGAGGCATTGAAAAAATATCTTATTGGTCATGCTGCGGATTCGGATCAGCCGGAAGCCGCGGGTTTATAAAAGGAGATGGGTATGAAAAGAGTAATTACGGCAACACTTTTAGCTTCGGCAGTAAGCACACTAGGCGCGAGCGAGGCAGATTTGCAAAAGCGCATATCGGAACTTGAAGCACGCATTGCAACCATGGAAGAGAAAGGCGCGGATTATCCGGATTTTGATGATGTTGAAGAGCGTATCGATAGTATTGAATTGGCGACATTGGTGAATAAGATCAATTTTGGAATCGATTTTCGCACGCGGGTCGATTTTTACGATTATGAGTATGCCAGCGGCGATACTGCATCTAATAACAACATCTGGTCGAATCGCGTGCGATTGAATATGTCTTCGGAAATTACGGACAATATGAAATTCACAGGGCGTATCAGTATGTATAAAAACTGGGCGGATAGTGATATTAATGCCTTCTCATCGCAAGATCCGATGCAGGGGCGTCGTCCAAGCGACTCATCGCTCTTTTTAGAGCGTGCTTATGTGGACTGGACGGTAATTAACGGTAGTGTACCGGTAACGTTAACCATCGGTCGCCAACCCAGTTCTGATGGCCCGTCGCATCAGTTTAAAGATAATACGGTACGCAAAGCGACCTATTCGGCGCTTAGTTTCGACGGTGCGGCAGACGGTATCGTAGCAACCGTAGGGTTGGGTGCAACCGGAATTCCAGGTGCGGCACTTCGTATCGGTTACGGTAAGGGTATTCAGTCTCCAACCTCGACTGCAATGGGCTATTTAGGTAATGCCAATCCACTTGAAGATTCCACAGTACTGGGAGCATTTTTGGATTTTGGCCTTGGTTTAGACGGCTCTTTGGTGCAGCTCAGTGCAGTTGGAGCCAGTGATGTCGGTTCACAACTGGGTGATGGGCAGATTATCGGTGATGTGATGCTCTATACGGCAATGGTTGAGTTTACCAACATCGCGCAAAGTAATCTGGATCTGTTTGGTCACTACGCGATGTCGATTGCGACGCCAAACGGCGAAAGCAGCTGTATGGAGTATGATCCCTCTACGGGTACATGTATGCCGGGCTATCAGGTGGGACTTCTTAGCACCAATATGGGTCAAGGCATCGACACCGACGATAAAACCGGCAGTGCATTTTGGGTAGGCGCGCGTTATACGTTGGCTTATGCCGAGATGTTAAATAAACCACGCATCGGGCTTGAGTACAATCAAGGAAGCGAGAACTGGTTTAGCTTTACGCAAGGCTCAAATGATCTCACCAATAAACTGGCGACACGCGGTTCAGCGCTTGAGGCGTACTATATTCAGCCCATTAACCGCTATGCTAATTTACGATTAGGTGCACAGTGGATCGATTATGAATATACCAACTCCGGCTTCCAAATCGGTGAACCGATGAAGGTTGAAGATGTAGCGATGATGAATCCTTATCAGCTTGACAAGGTAAATAATTACTATTTGCTGTTTGACCTGCGTTATTAAAATGAGGTGTCATGATGTTTGAGAAAATGAGTATCCGCTTACAGATTTGGATTATCGTTGCAATTGCTATTGCAGCATTGCTTTTAACGGGCGCGTTGACGTCCAATGCGTTTAGTGAGGCGTCGAAAAGCTTTAACGATCTTAAGAGTAAGCAGATCAAACTGATTAACGTCTCAAACGACATTGCGCATCAGGTAGGAAGATTACAAAACTTGCTATTGACGGCTTCGGCTTCCGATTTGCAACTTCAAAGTGACTACAAAGTGCAGGTAACATCAATTGAGAGCGGTTTACAACATGATATTGATGATCTCAAAACGCTTGCAAAACTACCCGCACTGGCATCGCTTGCACCTATTATAGATAATATAGAAGCGCGATTAAAAAGCCTCAAAGTAATCGGTCTTGGCATGGTAGAAGAGTATACCGATCCCGATGCCGATGATGAGGATAAAATTGATGCTGTTGCCGGCTTTAACTCGGTTGCCGTAAAAACCAAAGAGGAGCTTGAAACGCTAAGCGTCTATTCGTCTAAACAGCTAGGAGAGAATGTAGAGAAATTTTCTGATACGCTTTCAAATTATAAGAGTACGATTCTAACGCTTAGCATAATTTCAGTGATGGTAATGATCGGCATTGCTTTGCTGATTGGCACGATGATTCAGAAAAAAATAAAACGTTTGCAATCCGTGATGCAGCATATTGTGGATGCACGCGATTTTACGGTAGTCAACAATAATCTCGGCAATGATGAAATCTCTTTGATCTGCAAAAGTTTAAATCATATGACGGCATCTACGCGCACCGCACTGCACGATTCCAAAGAGAGCGGCGGTAAAACGATGAGTGTGGCGAATAGGATGCAAAACAACTTTCAGGCGATGTCGCAAAGTATTGACAGTACCTACGAGATTATCTCGCAAACTTCAACCTACGGACAGAGCGTTAATACCATGATTGATGACGCGATGGCGCAGGCGAATCATGTGAAAGATGATATTCATCTTGTGCAAGGGAACCTCAATAGCGCCAATACGAACATTACGAAACTCATTGAAGATATCAACCATTCGGCTGAAATGGAGATGGTATTGGTGGAACATCTTTCACAGCTCAATAGCGACGCCGAACAGATTAAAGAGGTGTTGACGGTGATATCGGATATCGCCGATCAAACCAATTTGTTAGCACTTAACGCCGCAATCGAAGCAGCGCGTGCGGGAGAACATGGCAGAGGCTTTGCCGTGGTAGCGGATGAAGTGCGAAAACTCGCTGAACGTACCCAAAAATCGCTTACGGAGATTAATGCAACCGTTAATGTTATTGTGCAATCGATCAGTGATGTCGGTGATAAAATGAACGCCAATGCAGAGGGGATTCAGTCGTTGACGGTGCTCTCATCAGATGTTGAGAAACAGGTTAGCAAAACATTTGAGACCATGGATGAAACTACCGTAGCCATGAATACTTCGCTTGATCGTTTGGGTGAAACCAATAAAAATGTTTCGCAGATGATTGCGTTGGTGGGAGAGATTGATACAAAACTGCATGGCAATGTCGATAGTATGAGTGAAGTCGCCAAAGAGATTGAACAGCTCATTTCAACGGCCACGGCACTAGAGGGAAAACTTTCGCAATTCAAAACCCACTAAGCGACATGTTGCTGTATAATTGTAGGCAATGAAGCAGGCATTTAACGTATATACAGCGCTACTTATTACTCTGTTGTTCAGTGCATGTCACGACACTGAACAACACCTTGAGCCTACACCGATACATGTAAGAGCGCTCCAAAACAACACGCTCATCCCCACCAATGCCGTTTTGCATTTAGAATTTAGCGAAGCACTTGACGCAACGACCGTAACTGCCCAGAGTGTTCATCTTTGGTATGAGGGGAGTGATATCAATGTGTCGCTTCAGACGGAGCAGTCGCGTATTCTCATTACTCCCCAGGCACTTTTACAACCGTTAAGCCACTATCAAATTGAGGTCTCAACAGATGTGGCGTCTCAAAGCGGTAAACATCTTTTACAAGCGTATTATTGGGATTTTGAGACATCAAATCATGATGATGTGACACCTCCGCAAATCTTGCGAACCCTGCCTGCACCCAATCAAAGCACGGTTTCAACAATGACGGAACTCGCCTTGCAGTTTGATGAGATCATAGACCCCTCTACGCTTGGTAGCGCCGCTTTGAGTCTTGAACACAACGGGGTATCGGTGTCTGGTGTATTTTCGTACCGTTACGATACTCTTGTGTTTACCCCCGATAACGCCTTGCAAGAAGCACAAAGTTATACACTAAAGCTTAATGCGCCCATTCAAGATTTTTACGCCAACCGTTATGAAGGAGCGCAGAGCTGGTCGTTTTCCCCCTCGTTGAGTGAATCCGACAATACGCTTGCGGTAAAAAAAGTAGCGTCGCTAGCAACACAATATGATGTGCTCTCGTTAGCGCAATACGGCACGAATATTGTGCTGGGTTCACAAGGAAGCTTGCATACCGTACAGATAGACGGCAACTGCGCAATGGCACAAGATGCGGTGTTAGAGATTAATGCGACGGCGTACGCCATGGCGTTTGATGCGTCTAAAAACAGGCTCTATACGGCAACGGAAAGAGGGGTGTTGCAGTATAACCAAGATGCGGATACATGGGACTCTGTTGCCACCGACTTTCCGGTTTACGATTTGGTTTTAAATGAGGCGGGGCTTTACTTGGCGCAAACAAACGGCGGACTTGGCCATTTTGATACCGATACGCAGACGATCACGTCGCTTACAGAGGGGATTGTCAGTGTGATAGCCGAAGGTGAAGGGCAGGTGATCGCCGTTGACAATCCGAGTCATGAGTGGATATTACTGCAAGAAGATGCGCGGCATTATGCAATTGCATACAATCTGTACGATTTGATTGATGTGAACGCGACACATTTTAACGCCGCCGGAGGCATTGGGGGATTGTTACATGTAGAGGGTGAGAGCGTAACGCAACACTATGTGCCAAGATCTCGAATTACGGATATGATTCGCTTTGCGCAAGGGCCCAATAACTATTTTGTACTTTTAGACGGTGATAGAGGAGTTGCAATTTCACGAAACGGCGCTGCATTTGAGAGTCTGATCGACACAAATAAAGGCGCCTTTGATATGGTAGCGGTAGGCGCGTGCATGGTTGTGGCATATACAGACGGCACTTTGCAGAGTTTTGATCTTGCATCACCGTATCTGCTAAGCGGCGATATTGCAATTACTTCAGCCGGCGGTAGCATTGCGCTACATTTTAATGAAGCACTAGATGATACAAATGACTTTGCGCAACATGTGACGCTTTTTGACGATACCAACACGTCGCTTGAGATTTCAATCGATCACAACGGCAGTACGCTTTGGATTACGCCGACTGCACCACTGTATAACCATACGGCACTAACGCTTCATGCAGAGGCGCTTTATGACCAATACGCCAATGTGATGCTTGATCCTGTGGAGCTCTTTGTACAGACAGACTATACGCAGAATACGCCTCCCGTTGCCGTGAATGATGCAACGGTGATGAACGAAGATACGACAGCTGCGCTTAACGTCGCACAAAATGATTACGATTATGACGGAAACGATACTATTGATATCTCAAGCCTTGCCATTACAGTGATACCATCACACGGCTCGGCTTTTGTGAATGCATCGGGCAATATCGTATATACTCCAAATGCCAATTATTACGGAAGCGATTATCTTAATTATCACGTTGCCGATACCAATGGAACTTTTTCCAATAGTGCCCGCGTGGACATTACGGTGCGTGACGTTTATGACCCGCCGGTTAATGCCGCGCCTGTGGCTGTCAATGACAGCGCAACGTATTATGCGACACTGCTAAATATTGATGTATTGGGTAATGACTACGACAGTGATGGAACACTTGATCCTACAACCGTTACCATTGTAGCACCTCCTTCTATCGGGTATGTTAATATTGATTCCGTAACGGGTGAGATCTATTATGACGCAGGCATGATTACCGCCGGCCTTAATGACACCTTTACCTATACCGTGCGCGATAATGACGGTACTGTTTCCAATACGGCAACCGTTACGGTGACAACGCCGTGATAATACGTCTATTACTCTTACATGTAAGCCTTATAATGGCGCTGTATGCCGTAACACTTAACGAAATGCACACGCTTTATGAAGATAAAGCGTATGCACAAGTGATCGAGACGGCGCGCAGTGCTTATGGTCTTTACGATCAGAGTGCATTGCATATGCTCTGGGCTCAAAGCGCACAGGCGATGGGAGATCGTAAAAGTGCCATGAGCGCCTATGAGCGCGTTTTGATGATTGAGCCCGATAATGTTAAAGCGCAAATCGCACTGGTGCAGCTATATCATGAACTGGGTCGCGATATGTTGGCAATGCAGATTGCCGCATCGTTAAAAAATCAGCAACTTACTCCGCAACAGCGTTCACAATTGGCCTTTTACGACCGCGATTATACGCGGCGTTTGAAGTTTCGTTTTGCTCTTGGGGGCGGATATGATACAAACATTGGAGCGCATAGCGACATTGAACTCTCGGAAGATATCGATGAGAAGGTGACGGCAAGCGCGTTTATGCAGATGAATACCGCACTTAGCCTCAGCCAATTTTTGGGTGAGGGCAGTGCATGGTATGTTCAAGGTGATCTGGGCGTATCAGCCAAACATCACGACGTGGCAACGTATTATGACGTTTATAATGCTACTACGGCTTTGGGTGCAGGGTATCAGTGGCAGGGTGTGAGTCTTTATCTACCGCTAGAGTATTCACGGCTGTATTACCTTGATCGGGATCTTTTGGCGCGTTACGCCGTTGCTCCTTCTGTAGCGGTAACGCTCAATCCTCATGTCACACTCAAACTGGGCGCTACTTACGCCGAGCGCCGTTTTGTGCATCATGCCGATGCGGTGCAAGATGATACAATGTACGGAGCCTCTGCCGTGCTGTTTTATGAGGCTGCAACACAACTTGCATATATCGGCACCGAGTATAGTCGCTATGATGCATGCAACCCTGACGAGGCACTTTTTATCGACAAAGATGAGGTGTCGGCGTATGGAGCGTATGCGCTACAGTGGTATGCGTGGCAGTTAAGTTTGGATTATCGTTATCAACATCAGACGTATGACGACGACACGAGTGAGCAACGTGTTGATGACTTTCATAGCGGAGGCATCACGACCGGCTGGGCATTTGGCACCCATTGGTATATGGATATCTCCTACCGTCTGATACACAACGGTTCCAATGTGGATAGCGCTGCTTATGATAAGCAGGTGAGTATGCTACAGCTACGTTACGGATTTTAGGAGTGGTGATGCGATATTTTATAGCGCTTTTTATCATAATAAGCACACTGTGGGGCGAGATCGGTGTGATTGGAGCCTCTCGTGGAGATGCCGTGCTGGAGCGTGCCAAAAAGCGTATGCAAATTGTAAGCGGTATGGCACTGGAACAGGGTGATCGTATTGTCACGTCACATGGCGCCAAAGTGCAGCTGTTGCTTCATGACGATACTACTATAACCGTAGGCGAAAATTCGGTCTTTGAGCTTCAGGACTATAGTTTGAGCAACGCTCAAGAGAGCCGCTTGCAAATGCAGATTCATCAGGGCTATTTTCGTACCATCAGCGGCAAAATAGGCAAAATTGCTCCCGAACGCTTTAAGCTCAAAACACGCTCGGCTACCATCGGTATACGCGGCACCGATTTTGGCGCCTTCGTACAAGGTGATACGGAACGCATTGGCTGTTTTAGCGGTCAAATCGAAGTCTCAAGCGCGACGCAACACTATCTTGTCGATGCCGACTATATGATCGAATTGGTCAATCAAAACTGGAATCTGCGCCCGCTGGATATTAAACGTTTCACATCCGTTTTGGCCGATGCACATCATCAATCGCACGGTGTATATGAAGGAATCGTGCAAAACACAGAGGCGATGCTAGGAGATTTTGCATGGCAGGATCAACTGTTACAATCACAGATACGGATCACTCCCGACTTTGATGTGAGCACAACGCCGCCACCGTTTATTCCCTGATCATGCGCTTTAAACATTACGCTCAAATTGGAGCCGTTATGGTGTTGGCTACGCTGCTAAATAGCGGCTATTTGTGGTTGCCGCGTACCTTTTATTCGTTTGATGATCGACTGCGGGACTTTTGGTTTGTGTTGCGCGGACCGATAGCGACTAGTCATGAGGTGGTGATCGTCGATATCGACGAAAAGAGCCTGCAACGCTTTGGCCGCTGGCCGTGGCCTCGCAAGCGGATGGCGCAATTGCTGAAGGGCATTAACGATCAGGGAGCTCTGATGATCGGACTGGATCTGATTTTTCCCGAAGCAGACCACACTTCACCGCATCTTTTGGCATCGTCGATTGATGCCTCAACGCTCACACTGGAAAATTACGATGCGATACTGGCGCAGACGCTACATGAGATTCCCGTGGTAGGCGGCTATCTCTTCTTATTTGAGCCGTTTGATGAAACGCGCGAACCCCATGCTCCTTATAGTATTGTCGAACGCCACTCAAGCCGCTCCAATCTGCTTGCCAAGCCCCAAAGCGTTTTGCTTGACACGCCCCAACTCTACGCGGCACTCCCTTCAAGCGGTTTTTTAAATAATATCGCCGATGAAGACGGCATGGTACGTAGCGTCCCGCTACTAATGCGTTATCATGAGCAACTCTATCTCTCTATGGCATCAGAAGTGCTACGTCGGGTTATGAAAAGCTCACAGGTTGTGGTGAATAATAGCGAGGCCGGAGTTACCGATGTGGTTTTAGGCGACGTTACGATTCCCACCAATCGGTTTGGAGCCGTACATGTAAACTTTAGAGGGCCTGCCAAACACTTCAGCTATGTAAGTGCCGCAGAGGTGCTGTCGCATACCCTTCAAAAAGGGGTGTTGCGCGATAAAATTGTCTTAGTGGGGACTTCGGCATTGGGGCTTGGCGATATTCATGCTACACCCACCGAAAGCGCCATGGCGGGCGTGGAGATTCATGCGAATTTAATTGACAATATCATTCAAGGCGATATGCTTGTGGCTCCTGCGGATGATATTGTTTATAATATGGCACTCATTACGGCCATGGTGCTACTGAGTGTGTTGCTCTTCTCGTATCTCTCACGGATGGCATTGATTCCGGTATTTGTAACAATGAGCATACTTCTCTATTTTTTTTACGACTGGCTGTTGTTTGAACGGGGAATAATCCTGAATATCCTCTTTGTACTGCTGGCGTTTATTTTGGGTGTGGTGGCCGCATTGCTGATTGATTATATTGACGAAGCGCGCCAAAAACAGCAGGTTGAAGGAACACTAAAAGCAACCAACGCCACCATGCTAGAGCAGTCGCGTAGCGCTGCTTTGGGCGAAATGGTCGGCATGATCGCCCACCAGTGGCGACAACCGCTTAGCTCCATGTCGGCCATCTCTTCCAAAGTCAAACTCAAAGGACAACTGGGCAAACTCGATAGCGTCGATAAAGATATGGATGAAGTGGTTGATCTGACGCACTACCTCTCCGATACCATAGAAGATTTTCGTAACTTTTTTAAAGAGGACAAAAGCTTTGAAGTTACGCCGCTGGAGCTAGTGGTAGAGCGTAGTGTGCGCTTTACATCGCATCTGCTCAAAATCAAAGATGTCATGGTGAGTAAAAATTTGAGTGATTTATCGGCACGGCTTAATGTAAATGAGATCACGCAGGTGCTGATTAATCTGATTAAAAATGCCGTTGATGCCTATGAAGAGCGCAATATCCAAACACGAACCTTGCACTTTGAAGCCGAAGCACACGATGAGACCGTATGCTTACATGTAAGCGATATTGCCGGCGGCTTGGACGAAGAAAAACTCCAAAAAATATTTGAAAAAAACTACTCCACCAAGGGTGCTGAAGGCACGGGACTGGGGCTTTACATGTGCAAAAAAATTATAGAAGAGAATCATCACGCCACCTTACATGTAAGCAATGAAGCGGGAGGATTGCGCTTTACGATCTGCTTTCAAGAACCTTAGGGTTTCTTTAGTGAAAAAACATTACAATAAACCAACACTATCCCAAAGGCCGCCCATGATTTACCCCCCCCCACCTACAGCTTGCACGATTATTGCTCATATATTTT